>NZ_PCPW01000003.1:0-383591 GCF_002979835.1 Arthrobacter sp. MYb221
GATGGCAATCGGGTGACGGCGTTCTTGACCAATGCTCCGCGGTTCAACGTGGCGTTCCTTGATGCTCGGCATCGTGCCCGTGGCCGGTGCGAAAATCGGATCAAAACGCTCAAGAGCACGGGGTTGGGCAAGCTGCCGTATTGGTCTTTTACCGCGAATCAGGCGTGGGCTGACCTGGCAATGTTCGCCTTGAACTTGGTCGCATGGCTGCAGCTAGCTGCGCTGCCCGGTGGTCATGGGGCTTCGGTGTGGGATCTGAAGCGGTGGCGGTACCGGCTGTTTTCGATGGCTGGGAAAATCGTCTCTGGTGGGCGGCAACGCCGGCTGTTGATCCCGGTGAGAGCACCAGAAGGCCAGTTGCTTTGCCAGTTGCAGGAAGGTATTGGTGTGTTGTTTCAGCGGTGGCGGCGCGGTGAGCTGGCTGCTTGAATTGGCGGTTGTCCTGTTGTTTCTTTGGTTTTGAAAGATCATTTCAGTCCAGGTCGGTGGAGCCTGGCACCCAGCGCTGGTGTTTCGGCGCTCTTTGGCGTGGGAAGAATCAGTAACGGCCGCCGGGAATCCTGGGTATCGGATTTCGGTGACCGTCAGAGACCTCATGAAAAATCTGGGCTAGAGCCAACACATGATGACCCGAAACATTGCGCTTCCATAGTCGGATGTGTTTAATGTGACTCAAGTGAAAGATGTGTATTGAAGTGGCAAGAGCAAATCTTGAGAATTCTTGCCACTGCCCCGTCGCTCGATCAGCAGGGAGCACGAAGCGCTAGTACGGGACACACTTCTACTCAAACTCGAAGTGCCGTCAGGCGCTCACCGCGATATTTGGGAGGTACTCATGCTGAACTTCAGCTATGAGGAAGCACTAAAGAATTTCTCGAGTCTTGTCGACAACGTAGTCTCTGAGCATGCTGTCGTCTCAGTTTCCAGGTCCCCGAGAGAATCTGTCGTCATGATCTCCAAAGATGATTATGATTCGATCCGCCAGTCTTCGCCGCGTCCTGCAACAGATACCTTGTGGGGCTCTTCACCCTCCCCCAGCGCGGCCCTGCTGCCGCATGCCCACAACTCCCTCGACGACTGGTTCTAGGGCCCTGCCACGCACTCGGGCCTGCTGCCCGGAGATGCGGCTTATTGATCAGCTACACATAGCATCCCGCCGCCTCCAGCGAATAGGCTCCACGTCCGCCATGCTCCGCACCGGCAACCCCTCGCGCCCTCAGGCTGCTCGGCCGACTTGCTGTCCAAGGTTTCCGGAACTAAAAAATCCCCGTGGGGATCCACTGAACTAGCGGACCGCCACGGGGATTTTCGCCTCTCGGGCGAGAGGAACTTGACCGGTCTACTTACCGAACCAGATGCCGATCTCACGTTCCGCCGACTCAACGGAGTCCGAACCGTGAACCAGGTTCTGCTGAACCTTCAGGCCCCAATCGCGACCGAAGTCACCGCGGATGGTGCCCGGTGCGGCGGTAGTTGGATCGGTGGTTCCCGCCAACGAACGGAAACCTGGGATAACGCCGTGGCCTTCGGCAACGATGGCGACGATCGGGCCCGAGAGCATGAACTCAACCAGCGGCTCGTAGAATGGCTTGCCTTCGTGCTCGGCATAGTGTTCGGCGAGCACCTCGCGCGAAGCGTTCAGCTGCTTCAGCTCGGCGATGCCGTAGCCCTTCGCTTCGACGCGAGCAAGGATCTGGCCGGTCAGGCCGCGCTTCACACCGTCTGGCTTGACGAGAATGAGAGTACGTTCGGTCATGTTTCTACCTCTTCGTTCTTAGATACTTTTGGTCTGCTTAAGATTCTACGTTCGGATGGGCACGGTCCCACTCTTGCTGGGCGGCCGCACGACGCTTATTCTCCAAGTCGATTTCCCCACCCTTCTTCAGCGCGTACCACCAGCACAGTCCGAAGAAGATCGACAGGTAGAACATGTCCACCAAGATGAACCCGCACAGGAAGAAGACCACCTGCAGGATCCAGCCGATCAGGTATCCCGCCGGTTTGCGGAGCAATGCGCAGGTGATGATGCACAGTACCGCCACGGCGGCGCCGAGGCTGAGCACCAGCGCAGGTTCGGCACGCTTGAGCCCGAAGGCGGCCAAGGTGACGAAGATTGCCAGAAACGCCTCGCAGGTCAATACGGTCGAAGCGAACATCACCTTGGTGGAGCGTTGCTTCTTCTTCATCCCCGGGCGCCATTCGCGTTGCGCCCTAGTTAGCTTGGCCATTAGGAGTTCTGCCCTCCCTTGAGCAGTAGTGAGATTTCGCCCACCAGTGTAATCGAACCGGTCACCAGGACGCCGCCGGCCAGGTCATCCCCGGCCTCGGCACGGCCCACGCACCATTCGACGGCGTCTTCAAGATTCTCGGTGACATGCAGGTCTTCTTCGGGCCAGCCGGCATCAACCGCCAGGGTGGCCAGTTCCCCCGCGGGAATGGCCCGCGGCGAGGAAGACTGGGTCAGGCATAGGTCATCAACCAGATCGCCGTACTCTTCACGCAAGGTGTAGAGCATCGCTTCGGCGTCCTTCTCGCGCAAGATCCCCACCATGAGCACCAGTCGGGAGAACCCGAAGGATTCCTTGATGGCTTCGGCGCTGGCTTTGAGGCCGTCCGTGTTGTGCCCCGCATCAACCAGGACGCTGGGCGCGCTGCGCACCAGTTCCAGACGGCCCGGGCTGGTAGTTGCGGCGAATCCGTTGCGGACCAGCTCAATATTCAGTTCACGTTCTCCGCCGCCGAGGAAGGCCTCGACCGCTGCCAGCGCCACGACGGCGTTCTGCGCCTGGTGCGCGCCGTACAGCGGCAGGTAAATCTCGTCGTAGCGAGCCGCCTGCCCCTCGATGGCCAATACCTGGCCGCCAACGCCCATGGTGCGCTCGATGAGCTTGAAATCCAGCGATTCGAAAGCCACGGGAACTTCAAGCTCGCGTACCTTGGCGAGCAGCACATCTGCCGCGTCCACCGGCTGGACCGCGGAGACCAGGTAACCGCCGGGCTTGAGGATCCCGATCTTCTCTTCGGCAATCAGCCCCGGGGTATCGCCCAGCAGGTCGGTGTGGTCCAAGGAAATCGGGGTGATCACCGAGACTTCGGCATCGGCCACGTTGGTCGCGTCGGTGATTCCGCCGAGGCCCACCTCCAGCACCACCACTTCCACCGGAACCTCGGCGAAGATCGCGAAGGCCAGAATGGTCACCGCTTCGAAGTAGGTCAACCGGTTTTCGCCGCGCTCGGACAACTCGGCATCCACCAGTTCCAGGAACGGTGAAATCTCATCCCAGACGCGGACGAAAGTCTCATCGGCAACGGGTTCCCCATCGATGCTGATCCGCTCGGTGACCTTCACCAGGTGCGGCGAGGAGTAGCGGCCGGTGCGGATATCGTGGGCCTGCAGCAGGGACTCGATCATCCGCGCGGTGGAGGTCTTCCCGTTGGTCCCGGTGATGTGGATGACCGGGGAGGACTTCTGCGGTTCGCCGAGGATCTCCATGGCACGGAACATCGGTTCCATGCGCGGTTCAATCTTATTTTCCGGCGCGCGCGCCAGTAGCTGCGCGTAAACGCGTTCTAGATCGCTCATACGGTGGGCTCCACTTCGATCTTCGCTTCGGTTAGCGCCCCGTTGGCAACTAGGTCCAGCTGGGCGGTTAAGGTTTCGCTGCTCAGCAGTTCGCGGTTCAATTCCAGCGCCGCCACCACCTCGGCGGAGGCGGTGATGACCGTGCGGATACGGTCCGAGACCTGCAGATCCGCTTCCTTACGGGCGGACTGGATCGCACGGATCATATCCCGGGCGGTGCCCTCGGCGGCCAGCTCGGTGGTGACCTCGGTATCGAGCACCAGGAAGCCTCCGTCGATGACCGCGGCGGCGATTTCGGCTGCCTCATCCACCACGGTGTCCAGGGCGTATTCGCCCTCGGCCAGCTCCAGGCCGCCGGCGGTGACCACACCGTCGGTCACCGACCAGTCGCCGGACTTGGCCCCCTTGATGGCCTGCTGCACGGACTTGCCCAGGCGCGGGCCGGCGGCGCGGGCGTTGACCACCAGCTGCTGGCTGATGCCGTAGCTGGCGGTGTCCACGCCTTCGGCGTCGATCAGCGTGACGCTCTTCAGGTTCAGCTCGTCCTTGATGATCGAAGCGTAGGTGCCTTCCAGTCGGGCAGCGTCGGTGAGCACCACCTTCAACTCCGCCAGCGGCAGGCGCACGCGCAGGTTCTTCGCCTTGCGCAGCGAGGAGCCCACCGAGCAGATCTTGCGGGTGGTTTCCATGGTTTCGAGCAATTGGGCATCTGCCGGGAAATCCGCGGCCTCTGGCCAATCGGTCAGGTGCACCGAGCGTTTCCCGGTCAGCCCGCGGTAGATCTCCTCGCTGGCCAGCGGCAGCAGCGAAGCGGCGACCTTCACCAGGGTTTCGAGCGCCGTGTACAGGGTGTCGAAGGCCTGGGTGTCTTCTTCGAAGAAACGCTGGCGGGACCGGCGCACATACCAGTTGGTCAGCGTGTCCATGTAGTGGCGTACCGCTTCGGTGGCTTCCGAGACCTCGTAGCCGTCCAGCGCCTCGGTGACTTCGCGGACCAGTGCCCCGGTGGCGGCCAGCATGTACTGGTCCAGCGGATCGGTGGAGCTGTGCGAGCGCTTCGCCTCGTAGCCGGCCCCGTTATTCGCGGAGTTGGTGTACAGGTTGAAGAAGTGCCACACGTTCCACAAGGGCAGCAGCACCTGGCGCACGCCGTCGCGGATTCCCTGTTCGGTGACAACCAGGTTGCCGCCGCGCAGGATCGGGGAGGACATCAGGAACCAGCGCATGGCGTCGGCGCCGTCGCGGTCCAGGACCTCGGTGACGTTCGGGTAGTTCTGCAGCGACTTGCTCATCTTCTGCCCGTCCGAGCCGAGCACGATGCCATGGGAGATCACGTTCGTGTAGGCGGGGCGGTCGAAGAGCGCGGTGGACAGCACGTGCATGGTGTAGAACCAGCCGCGGGTCTGCCCGATGTACTCCACGATGAAGTCCGCCGGGTGGTGCCCGGAATCAAACCATTCGCTGTTTTCGAAGGGGTAGTGCGCCTGGGCGTAAGGCATCGACCCGGAGTCGAACCAGACATCCAGCACGTCTTCGACGCGGGTGAGGGTGCCGGACTCGGCGCAGCCTTCGTGGGCGCGGGTCAGCTCGTCGATGAATGGGCGGTGCAGATCCGGCTGGCCCTCGTGGTTCAGCGGCAGGCGGCCGAAGAAGTTCTTGATTTCTTCCAGCGAACCGAAGACCTCGCGGTGCGTGCATTCGGCTCCCGAGCATTCCCAGACCGGGATCGGCGAACCCCAGTAGCGGTTGCGCGAGATGGACCAGTCGCGGGCGTTTTCCAGCCACTTGCCGAACTGGCCGTGCTTGACATTGCCCGGGATCCAGTTGATCTGCTCGTTGAGCTCGACCATGCGGTCCTTGATCTTGGTGACTTCCACGTACCACGAGGAGACGGCACGGTAGATCAGCGGGGTGCGGCAACGCCAGCAGTGCGGGTAGGAGTGCTCGTAGGAGGCCTGCTTGACTAGCTTGCCGTCTTCCTTGAGCACATTGGTGATGGTCTTGTTGGCCTCGAAGACCTGCACGCCCGCGATGTCGTTCAGCGGTCCGCCGGCGAACAGCGGCAGGAACTTCGCTCCCTCATCCACCGAGAGGATCACCGGGATGCCGTGCTCTTCGCAGACCTTCTGGTCATCTTCGCCGTAGGCCGGGGCCTGGTGCACGATGCCGGTACCGTCGGCGACGGTGACGTAGTCCGCGGTGACGATCTGCCAGGCGTTCTGCGTTTCGTACTTCTCCACGTCGGCGAAGGTGTCCCACAGTGGCGCGTAGCGCACGCCTGCAAGCTCGGAGCCCTGGTAGCTGGCGGTGATGGCGGCGGCCGCTTCCTTCACATCCTTGTAGCCAAGCTCCTTGGCGTAGGAGCCGAGCAGGTCGCGGGCCAGCAGGAACGGCCCGGCTGCCGCGGAGGCCTTCACTCCGGCCTCGCCTGCCGGAACCACCACGTACTCGATGCTTGGGTGGACCGCCAGCGCCGCGTTGGTTGGCAGGGTCCACGGGGTAGTCGTCCAGGCCAGGGCCTGCACGCCGGCCAGCGCCTGGGATGCCTCGGTTTCACCGGCAAGAACGGTGAAGCCCACGGTGACGGTCTGGTCCTGGCGGTTCTTGTAGACGTCGTCATCCATGCGCAGCTCATGGTTGGACAGCGGGGTCTCGTCCTTCCAGCAGTACGGCAGGACGCGGAAGCCCTGGTAGGTCAGCCCCTTGTCGCTGAGCTGCTTGAAGGCCCAGATGACCGATTCCATGTACTCGACGTTCAGCGTCTTGTAGTCGTTTTCGAAGTCGACCCAGCGCGCCTGGCGGGTGACGTAGTTCTGCCATTCGTCGGCATACTTCATCACCGAGGTACGGCAGGCGTCATTGAACTTGTCGATGCCCATGGATTCGATCTGCTGCTTGTCGGTCATGCCCAGCTGCTTCATGGCTTCCAGCTCGGCCGGCAGGCCGTGGGTATCCCAGCCGAAGCGGCGTTCGACGCGCTTGCCGCGCTGGGTCTGGTAGCGGGCTACCAAGTCCTTGACGTAGCCGGTGAGCAGGTGGCCGTAGTGCGGCAGGCCGTTGGCGAAGGGCGGACCGTCGTAGAAGACGAACTCTTCGCCCTCTCGCTGGTCGATGGAGGCCTGGAAGGTGTCATCGTTCTTCCAGTATTCGAGTACGCGCTTCTCAATTTCTGGGAAACGCGGTGAAGCCGGGGTTGAACCGGTCGGGTCGGTGGTGACCTTTGGGTAGAAGCTCATCGAAATGGCCATCCTTCAAGCGTAGGGGCGAAAAATCTTGCCTACGAGGACGGCACTTGGCCGCGGTACCACCCCGCTTATCCGCCACCGTGATGCTTGCGCACACAAGTGGCGAACCGCTTCTCATCAGCTATGACGGGCTGGTCCCGCTTGGTTCTACTAATTCGGGAGCAACAGAGCCATCCCGACGGTTCTTCCAAGGACTCCCCGGCGATATCCGGATCAACGTCGTATGCCTTCCAGTCTAGCGCGTCTTGCAGGCGCTGAAAACTCAATTCACGGCGATGAAAGCTGGATCACTCTCAACGTCTTCAACGTACCGCTGGATCTGCTTTTCGCCATCGCGCAGCGCAATGCGGTAGAGCAATACTGCCGCACCGGCGCCAAGCAGCAACCGCACCAAGGGCTCCAGCCCGGAAAGCAATGCCGCAGCGAGCGTCATGAGCACCAGGCAAATGAGCAGACGCGGCTTCATCGCGATACCCCGCAAATCCGGCCCCGCCTTGCGCTCAACCGCCAGACGCAGAACGCCGATGACCGCCAAGACGCCGGCTAGGCCAATCGCCCAAGACCAACTCAGAGTTCCTGCTTGCCCGGCAATGAACATGATCAGGGAAGTACCCGCCGCGCTTCGTCGAATGTTCAGCACTTGAGTCATCGGCCGCTTCCGTCCCTAGCATCTGGATATGACTGCCAGTTAATCAAACTTTGCGATAAACCTCAAGAACTAGCGAAACAAGCAATAGGTCAAAGACCCAAAATACGGCTTCCCCAACTTCGCGAGCAAGGCGAGCTGGCAGTTCGGTGAAACAAAAGGCGCCGCGCCGAAATCAGGTTGAGCCAGGGCCGCAATGCCCGGTGAATAGGGAAAATCAATTGTCCCTACATTTTCAGAATATAGCTTGCAGGGGGCCTTGCCGCAAGGCCCCCTGCAAGGCTCACAATAGGTATTTGTCCCCCACCGCGTTCGCAGCAAAAGACGGGAGCAAGAAATATGCGCACCGATCCGATTCACGGCTATTTCCTCCTATCCGAGCATACGGAGAACCAGCAAATAATCGAGCAAATTTTCGAAGATCAGCATCAACTTCGCCGCATCGCTCAGCGCCTGGACGCGCAGCGTCAGGAAGCGGCTCGGCGCATCGCCTCGCGCGGTCAAGACAGCGCCGGAAACCTGCAGCAGTCGCTCGAACGAGATGTTGACTTGCACCAGCTGGCCCGGAGGCTGCACACGCTCGAACGCTTGGGACCGGAGGCATGCTTGGGGTTCATGGTTGAGGCAAGCACCGGACGGCGCACTTACGTGGGCAGAATCGGACTCTCCGATGAAAACTCCGCGCAATTGCTGGTGGACTGGCGGGCACCGGCCGCCGAACCATTCTTCGCCGCCACGCACGCTCATCCGATGAATCTCTCCAGCCGGCGGCGCTATCGTTGGCGGCAAGGGGCCATTGTCGACTTCTGGGATGAGGTCTTCGACCTGGCGCAGCTCACCGCGAGCCCCTCCTTGGACGAACATTCCGCATTCCTGGCCTCCCTCGGTGCCAACCGGATTGGAAAAATGCAGGATGTGCTCTCAACCATCCAGGCAGATCAGGACGCCATCATCCGCGCCTCCGCCAATGGAGCGCTAGTGGTGGACGGCGGCCCCGGAACCGGGAAAACTGTCGTTGCGCTGCACCGCGCCGCCTACCTATTGCATGCCGACGCGCAGCTGCAAGGCCGTGGCGGTCGCGTGCTCGTACTCGGCCCGCACAATGCCTACACCGCCTACGTCGCAGATATTCTGCCAAACCTCGGCGAGGAAGACGTGCTCGTCTCCACCTTGCAGGCAATGGTTCCCGAAATTCGCGCGGCGCAAACCGAACCCTCCAGCGAGGTAGCGACGCTGAAGAACTCGGGAACCATGCTGTCATCCCTGCGCCGGGCGGTGAGCGTATTCGAACAGCCACCAGCCCAAGATCTGCTCGTCGAGACCCGGTGGGCCGATCTGCGGTTGACGGTGCAGCACTGGGAGAATGCCTTCGCGGCGGTCGAGCCGGGCAACAACCACAACGAGTCCCGGCTGCAGATTCGAGAGGCGCTCGAAGAAATCCTGCTCGAACAGCTTCCCGAAGGCTGCGCACCCGAGGAGCAAGTCCGGAGGGAACTGGCCCAGAACGTCCAGTTGGCACAAGCCTTCGAAGCGCACTGGCCGCTATTGGATCCGGCAAAACTGCTGAGCGCGCTGTACTCCATCCCGGCGCTGCTGCGCTACAGCGCACCGTGGCTCACCGATGAGCAATCCGAACTCTTGCTCCGCAAGGATCCGAGCCTGTTCACCGTCGAAGACGGGCCGTTACTAGATGCCGCGCGTTTCCTGGTGGGCGATCCGGACCTTGAGGCAGCGGCGCGTCGACACGAGGCCCGGCTGGCCTCCGAACGGGACCTGATGGGCCAGGTTATCGATGATTTAATTTCTGCCGCAGACGATATGGAAGATCTCTCATCCCAGCTGCGCCATGCGGACCTTCAAGAGACCTTGATTCGCCAGCGCACCGAAGCAGAACCGTCCCCGGACGCCTTGGCTGGGCCGTTCGCACATATCATCATCGACGAGGCGCAGGATCTCACCGAAGCGCAGTGGGCCATGGTGCGGCGGCGCTGCCCATCAGGGAGCCTGACGATCGTCGGCGACCGAGCCCAAGCCGCTGGCGGGTTCACCGAAACATGGGAACAGCGTCTGGCGCAAGCGGGCATTTCCCGTTGCCGTGTTGCCTCGTTAAGCGTGAACTACCGCACCACCGAACAGATCATGGACGCAGCCGAATCGGTGATTCGTGAGCAACTGCCAGATGCAAACGTGCCCACCTCGATCCGAACCGATGGTGCGGCGGTCATTTACGCCAGACCTGATCAGCAACAGGACCTTGTGCGGCGGTGGCAGCAGAATCACCCGCTCGGGGTCGGCGTAGTCATTGGCGACCCGGGCTTTAACGACACGGACCGGATCCGCGCGTTGAACCCAGAACAAGCCAAGGGACTTGAATTCGACCTGGTGGTCCTCAACCGCCCGGAGAATTTCGGCCCGGGAATTTCTGGAGCAGTGCACAGGTACATTGCGATGACCCGTGCCACCGCCCAATTGGTGATCCTCACCGACCAGCCGGGCTAGCGAGCCGGTGGCTGGCCGGGACAGCCTGCACTAGTATTGCCGCCATGTCTCCGGCTA
The DNA here is from genome assembly GCF_002979835.1 of Arthrobacter sp. MYb221. NCBI lineage: Bacteria > Bacillati > Actinomycetota > Actinomycetes > Micrococcales > Micrococcaceae > Arthrobacter > Arthrobacter sp. MYb221. The sequence continues at coordinate 10,031 of NZ_PCPW01000003.1, forward strand.
GTTTGGATTCAGGAGACAAAATATGGGGGCGGGAAATGGATCACGGGCTTTTCGCGGTAATAGACACCGAAACCACCGGGCTATTTCCCGGTGCGCACGATCGAATCGCCGAGATTGCTGTGCTGACCATGGATCGCCAAGGACAGATCGTTGACCGTTGGGAAACACTGGTCAATCCCGGACGGGACCTTGGCAAGCAAAGCATCCATGGAATTCAGGCCCGCGACGTGCTGCAGGCTCCCAGCTTTGAGCAGATTGCAGACGAGTTGGAGTGGCGGCTTTCTGGCACCGTGGCGGTCGCCCACAACCTATCCTTCGACGCGCGATTCCTCGAAGCAGAGTTTGCCCGAGCAGGGCGCTCGCTTCCAGACTTCTACTTGCCCCGGGGACTGTGCACCATGCGCATGTCCCACCAGTTCCTGCAAGGAGCCGGACGATCCCTGCAAGACTGCTGCGACTCCTTTGGCATTACCTTGCAGCAGGCGCACAGCGCCGCGGGTGATGCCGAAGCAACGGCGGTATTGCTCTCACGGTACCTGGAGCTAGAGCCAACGCTGCCCGACTGGGACCAGCGCTTGGAGCAAGCCGCCAGCACACGATGGCGGAGGAAGGCCCCGGAAGTTCTGCTCGCCCCGGCAAAACGAAGCGTCGGCGATAGCGCCTCGGCGGAGCAGTTTTTAGAGCGCTTGGTCCAGCGCCTGCCCGAAATGACCGGCGCGGAGCAATTCGACGACTATCTTGCCGTGCTGGATCAAGCGTTGATCGACCGCTACCTCTCGGCCCATGAGCAAGCGCAACTTGTTGACCTGGCAGGCTCCTTGGGGATCGATCGGGCTCGGGCGGTGGAACTTCACCTGAATTACTTCGATTCATTGGTGACCGCGGCGTGGCATGACGGGGTACTCACCGGTGCCGAACGCTCGGATCTGCAACAGGTAGCCAAATTATTGGGCGTCAGCCAAGCCACGCTAGAGCAGGCATTGCTTACTCCCGCCCGCGGTGATTCCAAGGCCGCCGCGCAAAGCCCCGGTGTGGTTCAAAAGCGCTTGGAACCCGGGAGCCTCATTGTGTTGACCGGCGATATGAGCCGTCCGCGCGCGGAGATAGAATCCCTGCTAACCCAAGCTGGTTACCAGCCACACGCCGCGGTAACAAAGAAAGTCAGCATGCTGGTGGCGGCCGACCCGGATTCGCTATCCGGCAAGGCGCGCAAGGCACGCGACTATGGACTTCCGGTAGTCGGCGAACAGTATCTCTGGGACAACGTGTTCACCAACTAAACGGCGCTGTTCCCCGGGCAGAGCATGCCTCATGCTCTGCCCGGGGAACAGCCATTCCCGGAACTAGTTGGAGAAGGTATCGGCCAGCTTTCCGTCCGCGGTCCACAGGGCCAGCGAATCGCCGCCGTTGTTCAGCACGTTGGCGGTGCCGCCGTTATAGTAGGCGTCTTCCGCGTTGGTGCCCGGACCGGTGTACACGCGCAGCTCGTCGCCCGGTTCCAGCACGTACCCCTGACCAACCGGCAACAGGTTATTTCCAGCGTCTCGAACGAGGTAGCCGGAGACGTCGATGGTGCGCTTGCCGGTGTTGCTCAGCACCACATGCTCGCCGGTCTCGGCCTGGAGATCATTGCCCGGAACGTCGTTGACCGAATCGCCAATGACCACACCGTTATTCGATGGGAAAATTTTCTGCCCCTTCAAATGACGCTGAATCTCCCGGGGGAAATCACCGGTCAGGCGTTCCACGCCAAGATCCAACGAAGCCTGCGCGGCTTCGGCAGAGTTCACCGTATACACGCCCAAGCCCAGGCCCGCATCCTTCACACGCTGCGCGCCGGCTTTATCCAGGGTGCGGTAGTTGGTTCCGAAGGAATCGGCGAAAGCGGAAATTTCTGCCAACTCGGATTCGCTTGGAACGGTTCCTACCAGCTGCTGCAATGGAACCTCTGGAGCGATTTCTGCGAACTTCTTGTTCGACGTCGCATCGAAGCTGAGCACCTCGATCTTTCCGGATTCTTCCAATGCGCTCCACTGCGGATCGGTGGCCAGGTAGTCGGCGACCACTTGCTCGACCCCAGGAGAATTAGCTGGCGACTTGATCTCGATAAACACACCGGTTTCGCCGTTCAGCGCATCTGCAACCGCGTCGAAGTGAGGGATTCCTTCGCCGGTGAACTCCGCGGAGAAGTATGAACCTGCGTCAAGCTGCTGCAGCTCAGCCCAGGTGAAGGAGGTGATTGGGTCATCTTCGCGGCCGGGGAAGACCTCGGCCACATTGGTGGTGCGGGCGGGGGTATTGTCGTGGAAGATGAACGGGACCCCGTCGGCGGAGAGCTGGATATCGATCTCAACGAATTGGGCACCTGAACGGCTGCCGGCGTCTATCGCTGCGAGCGTGTTTTCCGGGGCCACCCCAGCGGCGCCACGGTGACCGATCAAGATGGTCTCGTCCTGATCACCCTTGGGCGCTGCCATTGCGGGGCTCAGTGCAGTTGTGGCTAAGCAGGCGGCCAACGCGCCTGCTGCGAGGGAACGTAGTTTCATCTCAGATATCTCCTTATTTTCTCAACGGGACTTCTGCCACGATCCCTGATCGAAACTACGCCCTGCCAAACGCGACATGAATCGGAACTAAAGAACTGGTGGAGCCCGAATTGAGCGCTGGTGTCCGCGAGATCAAAATCGTGCCGTAGAGCCACGTGGCTCTCCGTTTAGATAGAGTCAAAGACATGAATTCTTGTGCAAGGCAGAAGTTGTCGGGACGGTGGGGCTACCATGGACACCGCTGACGGCACCGTAACTTCGGCATGGGGCTGGGGGAAGTCTTCGGAAAGGATTTCCAAGCAACGCGCACTCTCTGTGCGCGCACTGCGTTGGGGCCAACACCTGATCACCGCGGTGCTCCTGCTCGTCGCACTGCTGCGAGCCATCTCCAGTCCAACCTCCGGCACCTGGCTAGCCGTCGCAGCGGCCACGCTATTCGGCCTGTGGTATCTTTTCGGATTTGTCGTGTTGAGATCCAAGGGAAGCACCAAACTTCCTGGATACTGGTTGGCGGTCTTGTTGGCCATCTGGGCTTTAGGCATGGTGGCCTCACCGGAATTCATGTGGCTGGCGTTCAGTCTCTGGCTGCTCATCGGACACCAGCTAGCCCTGGGGCTATCTGTGCTGTGGTCCGCTGCGGTCTACGTGGTGACGGTCGTAGCCCCGTTCCTCCATCAGGGAGAAACCACGGCTTCTGGAATTGTCGGCCCGCTAGTCGGCGGAACCTTCGCCTGGGGCATCTCGCGCGGTTACCTGCAACTGGAAAGCGACATCGCCGAGCGCAATGAACTGGTCTCCTCACTGCTGCGCGCCCATCAGGAAATGGCAGACCTCCAAGAAGAGCTGGCCCGCTCCCAGCATGAGGCCGGCGCCCTAGCCGAACGCACCCGCGTAGCACGAGAAATCCACGACACCATAGCCCAGCAGCTGTCTTCCATAGGCCTTCATGCCAAGGCGGCCCTGGATTCCCAACAAGCCCCGCAAGCTTTCCAGGCCCTGGACCGGATCGAGGCGCTCTCCGGTCAAGGACTCACCGACCTGCGTAGAATCATTACCGCGATGTCGCCCAGCGAACTAGATTCGCAAGCCCTGGCCGGGGCCTTGCGACGCATGCTGGTAGATTTCGAAAAGGACAGCTCGGTATCCAGCGAACTGCGCGTAGATGCCGAACTCCCCGTGTTGGATCCGGGCATACAGGTGGCGCTGCTGCGCACCGCTCAGTCCGCGCTCGCCAACGTACGCCGGCATGCGAAAGCCGCTAAAACCGTCGTTTCGCTAGTCGACACGGGAGACGCCATCAGACTCGATATCGTTGATGATGGCATTGGATTCAACCTGAGCAACTGGCAATCTACCCTCGGCAAGAACCTCGAATCCGGAGGATTCGGATTGCCCGCCATGCGCCAACGGCTACGCGAATTAGGTGGCGGGCTAGATATTGAAAGCACCTTGGGCGAAGGTACCGCACTGTCGGCTTATGTCCCATTGAAGAACCCAGAGGCGGGCAATTGATTAATCTGATGCTGGTTGACGACCATCCGATCGTGCGCACCGGGCTGCGCGCGCTATTCGCGAACTACGACGAAATTACCGTACGTTGCGAGGCAGGCAGTGGAGAAGAAGCGGTCGGCTTGGCCACCAAAAATCCGGTGGACGTCGTGTTGTGCGACCTCCGACTGGGTGAGGGAATGAACGGCGTCGCGACAACCGCTGCCTTGCGTGCGCTGCCAAATCCGCCACAGGTCCTCATCTTGACCACCTTCGACAAAGATGCCGAGATCCTGCAGTGCATCGAAGCCGGAGCCGCGGGGTATCTGCTCAAGGACGTCGCCGCGCAAACCATCATCGACTCGGTACGCCAAGCGGCTGCCGGATACACGGTACTGGCTCCCCAGATGGCTCAACGCGTCGTTGCCGGTCTGCGCAAACCAAAAATTACCTTGACCAGCAGAGAAACAGAAGTGCTCAAGCATCTGGCCACCGGTTCGAGCAACCGCGAAATTGCGCGTACGCTCTTCGTTTCCGAGGCGACGGTGAAGACCCATTTGGTGCATATTTTCGACAAGCTTCAGGCCCCTACCCGCACCGCAGCGGTGCAGGCCGCACGCAATCACGGACTAATTTAGCAACCAGCAAACTCCTGCGGTATCAACCGAACGGTTGACATGCAGTTCGAACGCTTCCACGATTCGCCAAACCCATATTTGGCATTGACTAGAAGTATGAAACATCCAGTCCTCACTTCGCTAGCGAACTCGCTCACCTCAAGGCGCGGTGCGCGCCTGTGGTTGCTCGGGGCGCTCGCTGTCATCCTCGCAGTTTTCGGTTTGCTAAGCTCCGCGCCGGCCGCCGAACGCAGCACCAGCACGCTGGTCAGCGGTTCCGATTCGGCCCAGGTCGAAAAGCTTCTGGAAGAGATTCCCGACTCCGGAAAGGAATCCGCATTGCTCGTCGCAGGCCATGGCGATCAGCACAGGCTCAGCAGCAACGACCTCAAGGGCCTTGAAGCAATCTCGGGCAAGCTGAGCACCGCGCTTCCCGTGGAGATCTCCAAGCCACTGCCCAGCGAAGACGGCCGGCTCTCCTTGCTCACGGCTTCCTGGGACAGCGCGGGAACCGACGCCGACCGGCAGCTCGTTACCGAGTTGCGTGAACAGATCAGCGCACACAATCATTCGGGATTCTTGATTGAGGTCTCCGGCGCGCCAGCGTTCGGGCTCGACCTGTCGGCCACCTTTGCCGGAGCCGACTTCACGCTACTTGCGGTAACCATCGGCATCGTTGCGGTGTTGCTGATCCTGACCTACCGCTCCCCGATCCTCTGGCTGATTCCACTGATCGTGGTGGCCTTGGCCGACCGCAGCGCGAGCCTCATCGCCAACGCACTTAGCCAGCCATTGAATCTGCACTTCGACTCCGGTGTACTGAGCGTCTTGGTCTTCGGCGCCGGCACCAACTATGCGCTGCTGCTGATTTCGCGCTACCGCGATGAACTGCATCAGCACGCCGATCACCGTGCCGCGCTCGCGAGCGCTTGGCGCAATAGCTTCGAAGCGATTGTCTCCTCGAACCTGACCGTGGTTTTCGCCCTGGCATCGTTGGCACTGGCGGTTATGGACGACACGCGCGGACTGGGAATTGCCTGCGCCGCCGGGCTGCTGATCGCGGCCGCGTTCAACCTGTTCGTGCTCACCCCGCTGCTGGCGCTATGCGGCCGCAAGGTGTTTTGGCCTTTGATCCCCCGACCGGATCAGGCTGCGGCAAAGCGCTCCCTATGGGGCAAGGCTGCCGCCGCGGTCATCAAGCGTCCGGTAGTGAACCTGTCGGCGCTGGTCCTCATCTTGGTGGTCCTCGCTTCGGCGCTCGGGGCAACCAACGTGGGGCTACGCCAGACCGAGCAGTTCCGGAGCGCCACCGAATCCTCTTCCGCCACCGAACGGCTCGCCGAGCACTTCCCGATCGGTGAAACCGCCCCGCTTACGATCCTGGCAGAACCTGGTACCGGAGAAGCGGTCGCCGCGGTAGCCGGAAAGGTGCCAGGCGTGGAGCGCGCCAACCTGCTGCCTGCGCTACCGGACTCCGGGCTTGAACGCGTGATGGTTATCGGCAACAGCGAATCCGGCTCTCCCGAGAGCTTTGAACTGGTCCAGTCGCTGCGCAATGCATTGAATCAGGTTTCCGGCGCCGAGGCGTTGGTCGGTGGATCCATTGCCGAAGCCTATGACGCGCACCAAAGCCACCTGCGTGACTTCGCGGTCATCGCGCCGCTGATCGTGCTTGTATGCCTGGCGATGCTCTGGGTAGTTACCGGCAAATTCCGCACGGCGCTGGTGTTGTCGCTGACTAACTTGCTCAGTGCTGCGGCCGCGGTTGGCTTGGGTTCCTTGCTCGGTTCCATGGTCTTCGACACGGCCGCCTTGGATGTCCAGGTGCCGCTGCTGGCCTTCGTCTTCCTGGTCGCGCTGGGTGTTGACTACACGATCTTCCTGACCCAACGCGTCAAGCAAGATGCGGCCCGGCTGCCACTGGATGAAGCGATCGTCAACGCAACGAGCCGGACCGGCGCCGTGATCACCAGTGCCGGCGTGGTCTTGGCCGGCGTTTTCGCCGCACTGTCCAGCCTGCCGCTGATGGTTCTTGGCCAGCTTGGCCTCATCGTTGGCCTCGGGGTTCTGTTGGACACCTTCGTGGTGCGAACCTTGCTCCTGCCGGCGCTATTCATCTTGCTGGGCCGTGCCAAGTCGCCGGTCTTCGGATACCGCGGCACCAGCATTACCCCCGAAAATTCTTCGAATGTCGAACTCATTGAAAGTGAAACCCATGCGTAAGCTCATCAACATCGCCTTTGCCTACATGCTCGTAGGAGTTGCTTCCGGACTCTTCTACCGCGAATTCACCAAGATCAATGAATTCCCCGAAGGCGGCTGGACGCAGCTGTCGGTGGTTCACACCCACTTGCTGGTCCTTGGATTCATCGTCACCTTGCTGGTCCTGCTGTTGGAGAAGGCCTTCAACCTCAGTGCCCACCGCAAGCTGTATGCCTGGTTCCTTGGCACCTACAACGCCGGAGTAATCCTGACCGCAGGAATGCAGGTCACCCACGGCATGCTCACCGTGCTGGGCCTTGAATCATCCAAGATGATCTCCGGCATCGCCGGGCTTGGACACATGGCCCTGACCGCAGGAATGATCTTGCTGTTCGTCTTGCTTCGCCGCAGCGTTCCGGCAGGCGCCAGGGTTGAGCCGGTCGAAAAGATCGCAGCCTAAAGGAAGTCTGTGCAAGGACTGGAGCTCAGGGGAGGGACAATTGTCCCTCCCCTGATTCGTGACAAATGCCTTAATAACCACCACGAAGTCTGGAAAGCACTCCTCCCAACCCTTCCGGAATCTGCGCAGCGAAGGTCACCACTTGTTAAAGGAAAATGGCACTCGATGATCAAAAGATCATCGAGTGCCAGTTATTCCTGAACCTGTCTGGTTATTACAGGCTCTTAGCTAATTTTTTTGCTCGAGCAAACTCCAGCATGTCGTTGCGCTCGACGACCTTGATGCGGTCGCGGGTGATTTCACCGAAGCGAGTTTCGAGGGTGCCTGCGGCAGCGCCCAGAGCCTTTTCCTGTTCGTCCAGGTTCATCCAGCCCTCCCAGTCTGCGTAGTCCACGCCACGGGATTCCAGGAGTTCGGCTGCACTCTGATCGGAGGTTGGGACCGGAAGGCTGCCCAGGTCCGACAACAGGTGGTTGATGGTCTCCAGGGCATCGCCCTTGGTGTGGCCGATCAAGCCAATTGGTCCACGCTTGATCCAGCCGGTCGCGTACAAGCCGTCGATGTGGGTGCCGCTAGCGTCCAGCACACGGCCTTCGACGTTTGGCAGCACGCCGCGCTTGCCATCGTATTCGATGCCATCCACGGCAGAGCCGAAGTAGCCCACCGCACGGTAAACGGCCTGGACCGGGTATTCGACGAATTCGCCGGTGCCCTTGACGTTGCCGGTTCCGTCGAGTTCATTGCGCTCAAGCTTCAGGCCGACGACCTTGCCATCTTCGCCGAGGACTTCAACCGGAGACTGCAAGAAGTGCAGGTGCAGGCGGCGTGAAGCGCTGCTGGCTTCCTCGCGCTCCTCCTGTTCGATCAACCAATTGGTCAGGGTGGCCACCATGGTCTTGGTCTGGTTGCTGGTTCGGATCGCTTCTTCCGAACCTTCGTCAAAGTCGAAGTCCTCTTCGTACAGGACGATATCAACGTCCTTGGAGTGCGACAGTTCGCGCAATTCCAAGGGGGTGAACTTCACCTGTGCCGGGCCACGGCGACCGAAGACGTGCACGTCGGTGACTGCCGAGTCATTGAGCTGTTCGAAAATATGTGCCGGGATTTCGGTTTCCAGCAGCTGGTCCGCATGCTTGGAGAGGATACGGGCCACGTCCAACGCGACGTTGCCGTTGCCGATCACGGCAACTTCCTTGGCCGACAGGTCCCAGTTCTTATCGGCATCCGGGTGTGCGTCGTACCAGGACACGAAGTCCGCGCCACCATGGGAACCAGCAAGTTCAACACCTGGGATGTTCAGGTCTGCGTCCTTCTGGGCGCCGGTTGAAATGATGACCGCGTCATAGCGTTCGTGGAGTTCTTCCAGGCTGATGTCGCGACCCAGGCCAACGTTTCCGTAGAAGTTGATCCAGTCATTATTCAGCACCTTGTGCAGGGCGGTGATGATGCCCTTAATGCGCGGGTGGTCCGGGGATACGCCGTAGCGAATCAGGCCGAACGGGGTTGGAAGCTCGTCGAAGAGGTCCACCTTGAGGGACAACTCGCCGGAGGACACAGGCTGGCTCTTATTGAGCAGGTCTGCTGCGTAGATGCCTGCAGGACCGGCACCGACTATGGCAACGCGCAGGGCGCGGGAGGTCAAATGTCCAGGTACGTGAATTTCACTCATCAAACAACATCTACTTTCTTAGTCAGCGAATGAGGCCGACGCTGCGGCGTCGACGGTGTCCAGCGGCTGAAGTCCAACCAACTGGGTTGAAGCTTCAGGTGCCAGACGAACAACGTCACCGATCACGATGACGGCCGGATTCGCCACGGCGGCCTTGCGGGCGCGCACTACAATCTCTTCTAGCGTACCGATAGTTGTCCGCTGCGTCTGTGAGTAACCTCGCTCAACTATCCCAATTGGCGTACTTGACGCTAAGCCACGGGTAAGCAAAGTCTCAACGATTTGTGGCAGATTAGACACCCCCATCAGCACTACTAGCGTGTGATCGGCGCGCAGCGGGACGTCGGTGAGATCGTCATGGCCGCTGATCACCGTGAACCCGGCAGCCACGCCCCGATGCGTCACCGGAATTCCCGCCGCGGCAGGCACCGAAATGGAACTGGTGATTCCCGGAATGACACGAGTCGAAATTCCATGCTCCGCGGCGAATAGCATTTCTTCACCTCCGCGGCCCAGAACAAACGGGTCGCCGCCCTTCAAGCGAACCACGTCAAGCCCTTCGGAAGCGTACTTGACTAGTAGCTCGTTGATTTCATCCTGGGTTTTGACGTGGCAACCAGGGGCTTTCCCGACATCAATAACTTGGACGTCCTCGGCAAGGTCCGCCAACAGTGCGGTGGGACCAAGCCGATCGGCGAGCACCACATCCGCTGCCAAAAGGGCCTTATATCCGGCCACGGTGATCAGCTCGGGATCCCCCGGGCCGCCACCAATCAGGGTTATTTTTCCCTTAGCCATTATTTCCTCCAGTTCGATTCATTCCCCGGTCGCGCAAGAGCTTGCGCTCCAAGGGGGCAAAGCATAAAAGTTCGATGAGTACGCCGACGAGCAAGATCACCAATATGATCAACATCACCAAGGGGAGGTCCGCCAGGTCGCGACCTCGTTGCAGCAACGAGCCCACTCCGAGTGCCAGCGATCCGCCCACTGCGATGAGTTCCGCGGCCATCAATGACCGCCAGGCGAAAGCCCACCCTTGCCGGAGCCCGGCAACATATCCTGGCAAGGCGGCAGGCAGTTCGACATGCCAGATATGCTGGCGTTTATTTGCGCCGAGCACCGTGGACAGCGCCCGGTACTGCCGCGGGATCAGGTCGATTCCGGAGAGCAACCCATTAATAATCGAGGGAACCGCGCCCAGCAAGAGAACCGTGTAGATGGTCGCATTGCTCAACCCGAAGAGAATGATGGCCGCCGGAACCCAGGCAATAGATGGAAGCACCTGCATCGCCGAAATCAGCGGCCCGATGCCCTGGCGGGCCAGTGGCTGATGCGCCAGCAGCAAGGCAATCGGAGTCGCGATGACCACCGCGAGCAGAAATCCCGTCAAGGCTCGAAACAGTGAGGTGCCTACGGCAGCAGCCAGCGATCCGTTGGCCAACACTTCAGGCAGCTTCGCGGCAACGGCTCCGGGACCTGGGAAGAGGTCTTCGCGGATCGGAACAGCCCACGAAGCTATCTGCCACAGGCTAATGAGCACAACCACCGTGATGATTGGCGCGATGAACGCATCCAATGTTTTCTTCGCCCTGCCCTGGCGTGCGGCGTTGGCCGCAGGCCGGCTAGCTCGCTGAGTCAAAGTGCTCATGCTTTCGCTGCTCCTTCCTGAGGATTGTTGTGAGCTCGTCGGCGAGGGCGGCCGACTGGGCGGGGTCGTTTCTTAACTGGGTGGAGATACGCCGGGTCTCCAGGATTCGCCCCGGATGGGAAGAAAGCACCAGGATCCGGCCGGAGAGCCGAATCGCTTCGCGCACATTGTGGGTGACGAAGATGATCGTCTTACCCGTCTGTTGCCAGAGATTCCGCAATTCTTCATGCAGCATGTCTCGGGTGATCGCATCCAATGCGGCGAACGGTTCGTCCATCAACAGCACCTGACGGTCCTGGGCGAGGGCACGGGCCAGCGCCACGCGCTGCCGCATGCCTCCGGAGAGTTCATGCGGCTTTTTCTTTCCGGCTTGCCCCAACTGCACCAGTCGGAGCAGTTCCGCAACTCGCACGTCACGTTGCTCGGCCGGGTATCCCCCAAGTTTCAACGCCAGAGAAATGTTCTCCGCTGCGCTGAGCCACGGGAGTAGATTTGCATCTTGGAACATGAAGGCGGCGCCGTCTTTGGGGACTTCGAGCCACCCGGAGGTGGGCTGGAGCAGTCCGGCAATCAGGTTCAGCAGCGAAGATTTACCGCAGCCCGAGGCCCCGAGAATGGCAATGAATTCACCGTCTTCGATCTGTGCGCTGAGATTCTCTATCACCAGATCCGAGCCTTCGTAGCTCAGCGAAACTTCGTGGAGTTCCACACCCATCAGTCTGTCCCGATCCATTGGTCGTTTACGATCTTGGAAAGATCTCCAGAATCGCCCAAGCCTACGGATTCGAGATGTTCCATCAGCGTCGGGAAGGTACTTTCCAACGGATTCTCATCGAAGCCGACCTCGCCAAGCGCCGCACCGATGACCGTATCCGGCAGGCTGCTCCCGTTGATCCCGGTCAAGGCCTCCTGCACCGCGGCCAAGCGTTCGGCGGTTTCGGCCGTGTTCAACCAGCTGATTGCTTCGGCGTTGGCGGCAACAAGTTCCTTGACCGTTTGCGGGTGTTCTTCCAAGAAGTCTTGGTTGACCACTAATACGGTCGTGGGGAACTTGCCATCGGGCCACAGCGTCGCTTCGTCCACCAGCCGGTGGGCGCCGTATTGCTCGACAAGCAGCGAGGCATGCGGTTCCGGAAGCCACGCTCCATCGATGGCCTCGCGAGCGAACAACTGTGGAACCGTGCCATTCGAGCTTGGTGTCACGGTCACGGAGTCTTGGATCCCGCGTTCTTGCAGATAGTTCCGCAAGGCCACATCCTGGGTCCCGCCGAACTGCGGCGTGGCAAGCTCGGTACCGGCCAGCTGTTCAACCGAAGCAATATCTTCGGAAACCACCAGGCTCGCTCCCCCATTCGTTGCCCCGGCGACGACCTGCAACGAGGATCCACCACTGGAGAGGTAGCTATTCAGCGCAGGAGCCGGCCCCAGATAGGCTGCGTCCAGCGCCCCGCTATTAAGCGCTTCGATGGCGGCCGGACCGGCATTGAAGATTTGCGTCTCCAAGGCCGTGGAATCCGTCTCCAGCGCCGATTCCAAGATGCCGCGCTGATCTGCGATGAGCGCCGGGGCATGGGTGACATTGGCAAAGTACCCCAGGCGCAACTCCGCTGCCGGGCTTGGGCCGGCCGCGGCACTTCGTTCCGTGCTCGGCGGCGGAACGACGGTCGTGGTCAGCGCCAATGCCGCCAGCACTCCAACGAGCACAACCCCGGCAAAACGCGCCCGGTGATTGGGCTGCTCGACCAGCGAGGTGAAGCGTTGGCGTTCGGAGGATTGGTGCTCAGGCGGCTGCATTCTGGGCCTCGATAATTCCCGCTGCCAAGGTCTGCCCGCTGCTCGGATCGATCAGCAGGAATGAACCGGCGGTGCGTGAGTCTTGGTACTCGGAGACGGCCAAGGCCGCCGAACTGCGCACCGTCACGCGAGCCAGGTCGTTCAGATTCAGCTCGGTGGCCGCGCTGCGCGAGAAGTCGGCCACGTTGATCACGTGATCCAGGCTTTGGATCTTCGCCTTGGCCACCTTCGTGCCGTGCTTGATGAGCAGCTGCTGTCCGGCGGTGAGCTTCGCCGGAGCCAGCACGCAAATATTGGCTTCGATCTCGCGCACCGCGGCATCGAGCTCCCCCGCGATGATCGTGTCGCCGCGGGCAATATCGATCTCTTCGCTCAGCTGCACGACCACCGCGGCTCCGGCGAGCGCGGTTTCCACCATGCCGGCCGGGGTCCGGATGGCCTTGATCCGGCTGCTGGCCGGCTGGCCGTTGGACAGGATGGCTACCGAATCGCCGACCGATAGTCCCCCGTCGACCAGGGTGCCGGCGTAACCGCGGAAGTCGCGGTATTCCTCGGCGTCCAGTCCGGCGGCAAGCGCCCCCTGCGGGCGGATGACGTACTGGACATCGAGCCGGCCGGCGCCCTGGCCGCTGCCCGGTTCGAGACTTTCGAGGAGCCCGAGCAGGGTGGGGCCGGCATACCAGTCGCTGAGCGACGAAGCGTCGACGATGTTGTCGCCGTTCAGTGCCGAGACCGGGATGACCGCGCTCTGCGTGATTCCAAGGCCGGCCGCGATCTGCAGAATGTCGGTTTCGATATCGCTGAAGCGTTGTTCGTCCCAGCCGACCAGATCCATCTTGTTCACGGCCACCACCAGCTGCGGCACCCGCAGCAAGGCAAGCACCCCGAGGTGGCGGCGGGTTTGCTCCAGGACTCCGTGCCGCGCGTCGACCAGCACGATCGCCGCATCCGCGGTGGATGCCCCGGTGACGGTATTGCGCGTGTACTGCACGTGGCCCGGGCAGTCGGCCAGGATGAAGGAGCGGTTCTGGGTGGAGAAGTACCGGTAGGCCACGTCGATGGTGATGCCCTGTTCCCGTTCGGCACGCAGCCCGTCGGTGACCAGCGCCAGGTCCAAGGCCGGGGTCTCTCCCCCGAAGCCGCGTTCGGCGCTGGTCCGGGCGATGTCGTCCAGGGAGTCGGCGAGGATGGCTTTGGCGTCATGCAGCAGCCGGCCCACGAGCGTTGACTTTCCGTCGTCTACCGAGCCTGCGGTGGCGATGCGGAGCAGTGTGGTGGTCATTTTAGAAGTACCCTTCGGTCTTGCGGTCTTCCATTCCCGCAGCGGAAATTCGGTCATCTGCACGGGTGGCGCCGCGTTCGGTCAAGGTTGCCAGTGCTAGTTCATCCAGTACCTTGGGCACCGTATCCGCCGCGGAGAGCACCGCGCCGGTGCAGCTTGCGTCTCCCACGGTGCGGTAGCGCACCTGCCGGATGCTCACGATCTCTCCCTTGGCCGGCTGCGAGACGGAGGTGACCGCCCGCCACATGCCGTCGCGTTCGAAGACCTGGCGCTTATGGGCGAAGTAGATGGGTGGGAGCTCGATTTGTTCTTGCTCGATATAGGCCCAGATGTCGCGTTCGGTCCAGTTGGAGATCGGGAATGCGCGCACATGTCCCCCGGGGGCGTGCCGTCCGTTGTACAAGCTCCAGATTTCCGGGCGCTGGTTGCGCGGATCCCACACCCCGAATTCATCGCGGAGGGACAAGATCCGTTCCTTGGCGCGGGCCTTGTCTTCGTCGCGGCGGGCCCCGCCGAAGACGACGTCGAAGCGGTTGGCCTCGATGGTGTCCAGCAGGACCCGGGTCTGCAACCGGTTGCGTGTGCCATCGGCCAGCTCGGTCAATTCACCGCGGTCGATATAGTCCTGCACCGAGCCGACGACCAGGTTCAGTCCGTAGCGGGCCACCACCTGGTCACGGAATTTGAGTACCTCACCGAAGTTGTGGCCGGTGTCGATATGAACTACCGGGATCGGCACTCGGGCGGGGAATACGGCCTTGGCCAGCAGGTGCAGTACGACGACCGAGTCTTTTCCTCCGGAGAACAGCAATCCGGGATTCTCGAATTCGGCAAGCACCTCGCGGATGATGTGAATTGATTCGGCTTCTAAGGCGTCAAGGACGCTGCGCCGCGCTTGGGTGGGCGCATTGGCTGTAATGGTCATTTGCTTCTCTCCTCGACTAGATGTGTATGCCGCATTCGGTTTTCGCCAGCCCCGCCCAGCGACCTGCGCGGGGGTCTTCGCCTTCGGCCACCGGCCGGGTGCATGGTTGGCAGCCAATGGATGGATACCCGTGGGCGAGCAGCATATTCACCGGAACCGAGTGCTCCGTGGCGTAGCCGATGAGTTCATCGAAGGTCCAGGCGGCCAGCGGGTTGAACTTCACCAACCCGTGGGCTTCGTCGAAGGCCACCAGCGGGGTGTTCACCCTGGTGGGTGCCTCGTCGCGGCGCACCCCGGTGAACCAAGCCCCATAGCCCTTCAGTGCCTTCTTCAGCGGATCCATTTTTCGCATCTGGCAGCAGGACGCTGCATCGCGGGCGAATAGCTCCTTGCCGAATTTGGCGTCTTGCTCGGCCACCGTGAGCTCGGGCAGGACGTCGATGATGCGTACCGGCAGGGCTCGGGCGACCTCGTCCCGGGTCGCAATGGTTTCGGCGAAGTGGTACCCGGTTTCCAGGAACAGCACGTCCACCTCCGGAATCGTTTCGGAGACCAGGTGCGGGAGTACCGCATCGGCCATGGAACAGGCGACCGCAACCTCACGTAGTTCAAAATGCCTGGCGGCGAATTTGATGACCTGCCCGGCGGTTGCGTCCCAGCCGAGTTCTTCGGCCCCTAAGGCGGCAATCTGCCGGAGCTCTGCTTCGCTGCGCTGTACGGTGCTCATACCAGTTTTTCCTCCTCCGCGCGGTGTGCCCAGGCGGCGAATGACTCGTTCTCTTCGGCGTGGGTTGAATAGCTTTTGACGACGCGTTCCACATATTCGGGCAGCTCATCGGCGGCGACCTTCAGCCCGCGCACGGTGCGGCCCAGTCCTGCCTCGCCGTTCTCGAAGCCGGCTAGCGTTCCGCCGAGGTGCACCTGGAATCCGGAGACCTGTTCACCTTCGGCGTTGGTAATCAGCTGTCCCTTCAGCCCGATGTCTGCGGTCTGGATGCGGGCGCAGGAGTTTGGGCAACCGTTGACATGCAGGGACAGCGCCTTGGGAAGCTTTCCCTCGTGGTCCGCTAGCCTTGATTCGATTTTTTTGACCGCGTTGATGGTGGTGTCCTTGGTGTCGACGATGGCCAGCTTGCAGAATTCGATGCCGGTGCAGGCGATTGCCGAGCGCTTGATCAGCCCGGGGAAGGGATCCAGCCCCAGTTCCTGCACCGCGGCGGTGAAGGCATCCACCTGATCTGCGGGAATATCCAGGGCGATCACCTTTTGGTGCGGGGTGGTGCGCAGCCTGGTGGATCCGGCTGCTTCGACGAGGTCTGCGAGCTTGTTCAGGATGCTTCCCGAGACCCGGCCCACCGGTGGGGTGAGACCGATATAGAACCGGCCGTCCTTTTGCTCATGGACCCCGGAGTGGTCACCTGATTCTTCCGGTTTGGCCGCTGGCGGGCCATCTGGAAGCTCATAGCCGAGGTATTCGTCTTGGAGGATCTGGCGGAACTTCTCGGTTCCCCATTCGGCGAGCAGGAACTTCAAGCGGGCCCGGTTGCGCAGGCGGCGGAAACCGTAGTCGCGGAAGATGGAGGTGACGCCCTCCCATACTTCGGCCGCCTTCGCTTCGCTGACGAAGGTGCCGAGCCGTTCGCCGAGGCGCGGGTTGGCAGATAATCCGCCGCCCACCCAGAGGTCATATCCGGCACCGAGTTCCGGGTGCACGACGCCGATCAGCGCGAAGTCGTTGATTTCGTGGACAACATCCTGATTCGGGTGACCGGTAATGGCGGTCTTGTACTTGCGCGGCAGGTTGGAGAATTCCGGGTTGCCCACATAGCGTCGGGCGATCTCTTGGATCACCGGGGTGGGGTCGATGATCTCATTCTTGGCGATGCCCGCCACCGGTGAGCCCAGGATGACGCGCGGGACGTCTCCGCAGGCTTCGGTGGTGTTCAGGCCCACGGCTTCGAGCCGGCGCCAAATTTCGGGCACATCGACCACGTCGACCCAGTGCAGCTGAATATTCTGCCGGTCGGTAAAGTCGGCCGTGTCACGGGCGAATTCGGTGGAGATCCCGGCAATGACACGCAGCTGCTCGGTGCTCAGCGCCCCGCCGTCGATGCGCACGCGAAGCATGAAGTACTTGTCTTCAAGTTCGTGCGGCTCGAGGGTGGCGGTCTTCCCGCCGGGAATGCCCTGGGCGCGTTGGGTGTATAGGCCCCACCAACGAAAGCGGCCGTGCAGGTCATCTGGATCTATCGAGTCGAAGCCTTTGAGCGCGTAGATCTGTTCGATACGTTCGCGTACGTTCAGGCCGTCGTCGGCGGCTTTGAGTTCCTCGTTATGGTTCAGCGGCTCGTGGCCGTCGACCTTCCATTGGCCTTGAGGTTTAGCTGCCCGCTTGGGGCGAACGGGTGCGGTTGATTGCGTCATGTAAGCCAGCGTAGAAACCAGCCCCTGGGGGCTGGCAACCACGAGTAGTCACATGAACGCGCTTTACTCAATCACGATGCACTTCGTCATCTAAGGAAAGCTAACCGGCCGCTTTGAGCGCCTCTTGGAGTCTTACGAAGAAACATTTAGCGATCATGACGTCCGGCAACAGCGGGCTTGTAATCACCGAGGCACCCGTGCTAGCGAGCCGGGTTTGGAATAGACCATCGGCGAGCAGCGCGCTCAGCACGAGCACCGGTGGCTGGATTTCGGTGGAGAGCAGATCCTGGATCAGCGGCTTGGCGCCCGCGCAGTAAGCGACCTGCACTTCCCGTCCAAGTTCGTCCGAGAGCCGTTCTGCCAGCTTCCGGACCTGTTGCTGGCCTTTTTCAAGCCTGGTTCCGGCAGCGGCTAGAACAACGCTGGGGTGTGAATCAAGATGAGCTTGCGCGCGTTGCGCCAAGACTTGGGCAAGATCCGGCAAGGAGCCAAGCGGGGCGGCCGCGGTGCTGTTGGCTCTTGCTGCTACCGCGCCGGCGATGTCATATGTCGTATGCACGCCGTCGGCTACCAGCAGCGGCAAGACCACTGCCGGTTCATCTGCGGGCAGCGAGTCGAGCACTTCGGGAAGCCGCGGATGCTGGACATCTACATAGGCTTCATGCCACACCAGCTCGGTGAGCCCGGCGTCGCGTGCCAGCTCTTCGAGCTGTGCGCGCAGCTCGTGGATCAGCTGCTGGCCGCGTTCATTATCGGTGCCGTGCGAGGCGGCGAGTACGTGTATTCGTCCCATATTCGGTGTCCTAGCCCTTGCGGATCAGCTTGTGGTTGGCGGCCTGGGCCTGCGGACGGATCACGATTTCGTCGAGGTTCACATGCGCCGGCGCGCTGACTGCGTAGCGGATCACCTCGGCTACGTCTTCGGCGGTCAGTGGTTCGGCGACCCCGGCGTAGACGTTCTCCGCGGCTTCCTTGCTTCCCAGCCGGCGTAATGCGAACTCTTCGGTCTGCACCAGACCCGGAAGGATCTCGATGACGCGAATCCCGTTTTCGACTTCCTCCAGGCGCAGCGCCTGGCTCATGGCGCGCTGCGCCGCCTTGGCGGCGTTGTATCCGCTGCCGCCTTCGTAGCTTGCCAAGGCCGCGGTGGAGGTGACATTCAGGATTGTGCCGCCGGTGGTCCGCAGCGACGGCAGCAGTGCTCGGGTCAGCCGCATGGTGCCCATGACGTTCGACTGCCACATGAATTCCCAGTCTTCGTCTTTGGCCTCGGCCCAGTAGTCGCTGCCGCGAGCGCCGCCTGCGCAATTTACCAGCGTGTCCGCACCGCCTTGTTCGGCAAGGCTCAGTACCAGTGCGTCCACCTCGGACTGCACGCTCACGTCGGCGGCCAAGGCAATCGCGCCGCACTCTGCGGCGAGGGCGTTGAGCCGCTCGGCACGGCGGGCCACGGCGAAGACCTTCCAGCCTTGTGCGCGAAGCGCGCGCACCGTTGCCTGTCCGATGCCGCTGGACGCGCCGGTGACGAGGGCCGAGCGGGAGTTTTCAGTATTTTGCGTTGTAGTCATATCCCAACCTTAGAACTTCGCAGCTCCGGGGCGTGCGGGGATGAATGTGTCTTACGCGAAGCCTTTCCATGTTTCGTGATCTTCGGCGGCCCTGCCTGGCATGAGCCAGTCATAGCCAAATTCTCGTGGGACGGGTGCGTCATTGGCGCTGGCGCTTCAAGCTCATCGTGCACAGCGTTGCTGGTCAAGTGGCCGAGACCATGAATCACAATGCCTTGCTCCCTTGCAAAGCATGGAAGAATGGAGCCATGGCAGAAGACAACTTGGGCACAGACACGCCCGCAACGGTTTCCGTTCCTGACAAGCCCGCTTTGGAAGGCTTGGAGGAACGTCTTTCGTCCCGGTGGCGCACCGAGGGCACCTATCACTTCAACGAGGACACGACCCGCGAGGCCGTTTACTCCATCGACACTCCCCCACCGACCGCTTCGGGTTCCCTGCACGTAGGACACATGTTCTCCTACACGCAGACCGACGTGTTGGCTCGCTTCCAGCGCATGAGCGGCAAGAACGTGTTCTACCCGCTGGGCTGGGATGACAACGGCCTGCCCACCGAGCGTCGCGTGCAGAACTACTATGGCGTTCGCTGCGATCCGACCAAGCCGTACATCGAGGGCTACCGCCCGCCGGAGTCCCCGGCCAAGAACCAGCGCGACTGGGATGTGGTGAGCCGCAAGAACTTCATTGAACTCTGCGAAGAATTGGCGGTCGAAGACGAGAAGGTCTTCGAGCACCTGTTCAGCACCCTAGGCCTGTCCGTGGACTGGCGCATGACCTACCGCACCATCGATGACAATTCCCGCGCCGTATCGCAGCGCGCCTTCCTGGAAAACCTGGCGGAGGGCGATGCCTACATGGCAGAGGCGCCTACCCTGTGGGATGTTACTTTCCGCACCGCGGTGGCCCAGGCAGAACTCGAAGACCGCGAAATGCCCGGCGCCTACTACCGCTACGCATTTAATGCCGAGGGCGGCGAGCAGGTCTTCATCGAGACCACCCGCCCGGAGCTGCTCGCGGCCTGCGCAGGTCTCGTAGCCCACCCCGAAGACGAGCGCTACAAGCACCTCTTCGGCAAGACCGTCACCTCGCCAATCTTCGGCGTACCGGTTACCGTCTACCCGCACCCGCTGGCCCAGCCAGACAAGGGTTCGGGTATCGCCATGGTCTGCACCTTCGGCGACTTGACCGACGTCACCTGGTGGCGCGAACTGCAGCTTCCGACCCGTGCCATCATTGGCCGAGACGGCCGCATCCTGGCTGACACCCCGGAGTGGATCAGCACCGAAGCCGGCCAGGCCGCCTACGCTGAGATCGCGGCCAAGACCGTATTCTCCGCGAAGGAAACCGTCGTCGAGATGCTCACCGCGGCGGATCTGCTCGATGGCGAGCCGAAGAAGGTCTCCCGTCCGGTGAACTTCTTCGAAAAGGGCGACAAGCCACTGGAGATCGTCACCTCGCGCCAGTGGTACATCCGCAATGGCGGGCGCGACGAAGAGCGTCGCACCCAGATGATCGCGCGCGGCGAGCAGATCGATTTCCATCCTTCGTTCATGCGCTCGCGCTACGAGAACTGGGTCTCGGGGCTGAACGGCGACTGGTTGGTTTCCCGCCAGCGCTTCTTCGGCGTGCCGGTACCTGTTTGGTACAAGGTCGACGAACATGGCGAACCGGATTACGATGCGCCGATCTTGCCGGAGATCGCGCAGCTTCCGGTTGACCCGGCTGCCGACGCTCCAGCAGGTTTCACCGAGGACCAGCGCGGGGTGGCCGGCGGTTTCATCGGTGACGCAGATGTGCTCGATACCTGGGCTACCAGCTCGCTGACTCCACAGATCGCGGGCCGCTGGGGACGCGACGACCAGTTCTTCTCCAAGGTCTACCCCTTTGATCTGCGCCCGCAGGGCCACGACATCATCCGCACCTGGCTGTTCTCCACCGCCGTGCGCGCAGATGCGCTGCACAATGATGTCCCATGGAAGCATGCGGCCATCTCCGGATGGATCCTGGATCCGGATCGCAAGAAGATGTCCAAGTCCAAGGGCAACGTTGTGGTTCCGAACGAGGTTCTGGAGAAGTTCGGTTCTGACGCCGTGCGCTACTGGGCAGCCAGCGCCAAGCTGGGCGCGGACACCGCCTACGAGATCAACCAGATGAAGATCGGTCGCCGCCTAGCGATCAAGATTCTCAACGCCTCGAAGTTCGTCTTGAACCTGGGCGCCACCGAGACCAATGTGCTCACCGACGACGCATCGGTGGTGGCCAACGGCCTGGACCGCTCGCTGCTTCTGCGTCTGTCCACGGTCATCCAGGACGCACAGCGTGCCTTCGAGAACTACGACTATGCCCGCGCCCTGGACATCACCGAGTCCTTCTTCTGGTCATTCACCGACGATTACGTCGAATTGGTCAAGGACCGCGCCTACGGCGGTCATGGTGCAGCGGAGCAGGCTAGCGTGCTGGCGACTCTTGCTACGACCTTGGATTCGGTGCTGCGTTTGTTCGCACCATTCCTGCCGTTCGCTACCGAGGAGGTTTGGGGCTGGTGGCGCACCGGTTCCGTGCACCTGTCGCAGTGGCCTAGTTCCACTCACCTGGCTGCCGCTACCGAAGGTGCCGACGCAACGGTTCTCCCAACCGTCGGCATGGCACTTTCTGGCATCCGTAAGGCCAAGTCGGACGCGAAGGTCAAGCAGCGCACCGAGGTCCTTTCCGGTGAGATCCATGCACCAGCGGCTCAGGTTGAACAGCTGCGAGCCGGCTTCGCCGACCTCAAGTCGGCTGGCAACGCACGCGAACTGACTTTGGTTGAGGCCGAAGGCGAGCTGAGCGTAGTGAACGTGGAATTGGCACCCGCAGAAGAAGCCTAGTCTTCGAAAACAGTCTGTGAGGAAGGTCGTCGAGAATCTCTCGACGGCCTTCCTCATTTCTCAACCGTTCCTTGAATCGGTCTTCGAAGACGATGCCGAAGTCAATTGTTGGTTCTCGACGCCTTGATATTATTTATTCATGGCTTAGAGTCGAGGGGTACGCTCATACTACATATTCAAGCTACTCTCTAGAGAGGCTCGTATGACTACCACACCGGAAGACCCAAATGACTCCGATCCGCTCCGCGAGGGCAATCGCTCGACTCCCTCGTCTGGCGAATCAACGACGCCCCCTTCCAGTTCAGAACCGGCTGGACCATATCCGGGGCGGGTGAATGACCCGCAACAGAGCTACCAGGGGCAAAGCCCGGATGAGAACCTCCAACGGATCCAGCTCAACGGCTGGCTATCTGCATTCTTCGGAATTATTCCAGCGCTGATCTTCTTCATCATCGATAAGGAACGCACCAACCCGATAGTGCGAGACTTCCATCGAGATACCCTGAACTTCAGCATCATCCGCGCGATCATCGCTTTATTGGCGCTCCTGCCCGTGGTCGGTTGGGTCATCGGTCTGCTCGGCGGCCTCATCTGCTTCGTGGTGGCCATCGTGGCCGCAGTTAATGCTCCAAACGAATATCAGGCAGGTCGTTCTTACAGGTATCCATTCAATTTCACGTTCGTGAGCTAGCCAAATAGCCGCGTTGCGAGCGATACCTAGCATACTGCTCTCGAACCTGTCGGTTCGAGAGCAGTATGCGTTAACCAGAATGCCCAGCGGCAGGGTCAGCCGCCGTCCTCATCCTTGCTTTGCCCGGTTGGGCTTGGTATTACTACCTGCATCGGCTTAGCATCCTGCTTCCGCGTATCGTTAAAATATGAAAGCTGTTCGCTGACCGTTTGATCCAACTTTTGCCTACTGCTCTTTCCGCTGGCGCATTCGCCAGCAGCGTCATCCTCTGCTTGCATCCCCTGCTCCTAAACGGGTTTGGGCGGAATGTCGTCGCTGACATTCCGCCCAAATCACGTCTTGCTAGTTCTGAGCTGCGTTATATGCCTGCTCAACGACCGATCCCCAGTAGGGGCCGAACATCGTGTTGCGCACTCCACTGTAGCCGAAGCTGTTGACGGAGTTCTGGTATCCATCGGAACCGCCGAGGAACCATGGGCCGCCGGAGGAACCGCCCGTCATGTCGCAGGGAATACCCTGAGACTGCGACTGTCCGTAGGGATCAGCTGTGGCAGTTCCGCTGCAGGACTGCAAAGTTTCACCGTTGAACGGAGTCGCGGCAGGGTATCCGAAAGCTGTGTAGTTCAATCCGCGCGCCTGGTTGAACGCGACACCCGAAGCTCCAACCTGATCTGCGAGGCTTACCCCGCTGTTGTCGGTGACCACCGCGAAGGCGGTGTCGTAGCTAATGTCGCCGCCGTTGCTCCACTGCGTTGGGGTGACCAGTTCGGTAGCCGCAAAGGATCCATAGGGTGCGTTGCCATTTTCATAGGCGGGAACAAACACCCATCGAGTTGCGAACGCGCCCGGTCCTTCATTGGCACAGTGTCCGGCTGTGGACACGGTCGATTCGTTGGCCGAGACAACCGAGTTGCCCGAGCAAACATAGTCAGATCCGCCGAGGGTGAAGAACACCTTACCAATGTGGGACACCGGAGTGACCGCAGATCCTCTTTTCGGCTTGTTGGCGTTCTCGTTGCGCTTCATCGCTTCCTGGCCGGCAATCTTCTTTGATTTTCCCGCCTTCAGCGGGGCGTTTGAAGTTGATTTACCGTGGGCGAGGCTGTCAGCGGACTTGGCGTTTTCCATGCGCTCAGAAGTCCAATAACTCATTGCATTTTCCGCCTGCGACAAGGTAATGCTTGTCGACTCGATCTTGTCCGTGGGGGCTGTGGGGGCAGCCATAGCCATCGATGCACTTCCACCGATGAGTCCGCCGGCCAGCAAAAGCGCGGCGAATGCTCTGCCCTTGTTTTTGCCCTTCTTTGGACCACGATCTTCGTATCTATCTTGCACGATTTCTCCCTATCTGGCGGATGGGGGCCGCCATCGAAAGCATGTGCCGAAGCACCTGTGGGAGTTAGTCAAACACATCTTTCAGGCATTACCTAGGGGTTTCCAACAAGATATTTGAGAGTTCATTGTCGCAACCGTCAAAAAGTCTGAAACGGATTTTTTCCTACTAATAACTTCTGCCGGAAACTTTCATGGCACCGAAAACCCGCGTGCACCCTTTGCTTTCGGGTTGCATTCGCTACTGCCCAGTAATCTCCGAGAAGCTCCGATCTCACACGCCGGTCGACGGAACCAGCCACTCCGTGTAGGAGCTGGAATAATTTGTGAAAGAACCGTGAGGCACTTCACATTACCTGCATAGAAAATTCATATAAATTTTTTCGGAACAATTAGCAAGGATGCAAGCATTAACTCACGACTAGTCAGTGAGAGCGCTCCCCAGAGATCCAAGAGGTTACTTATGATGCGTCGCGAACTAACTGCTCATTGTTGATCGGGAGCCGAAAGTATCGTTTGCCCCATGCCAAGCGCAAAGGGCCCAGCCAAGAACTTCTTGGCTGGACCCTTTGCTCTTTTAAGCAATCCCGGACTATTCGAAGATTGGGCTTTCGGTCCGACTGCGCTTCATCTCGAAGAAGTAGGGGAACGAAGCAAGTTGCGCTGCAGCGTCAAACATCTTGCCGGCGTCTTCTCCGGTTGGGATCCGGGTGATAACCGGCCCAAAGAACGCGACACCATCCACGGCGATGATTGGTGTTCCTACATCTTGGCCAACCTTGGAAATGCCTACCTCGTGGCTTGCACGAAGTGCAGCATCATTTTCATCGGTATTCGCCGCAGTTGCGAGTTCGGCAGGCAAACCTACCTTCGCAAGAGCTCGGGCGATCACCTCATCGCGATCTGAAACCTTTTCGTGATGGAAAAGTTCGCCCATGGCCGTATAGAGCTTGTCGATCACTTCATCACCATGGTCTTGGGCCGCCTTGATCACGACTCGGACCGGACCCCAAGAGATATCCATGGACGCGCGGTAGTCTTCCGGAAGTTCCCGCCCTTCGTTGAGCACCGACAAGCTCATGACATTCCAGCTCACGTCGATGTCGCGGACCTTTTCAACTTCCTTGATCCAGCGGCTAGTGGCCCATGCAAAGGGGCAAATCGGGTCAAACCAGAAATCAACTTGAGTGCGCTTGGGCATGAACCCTCAACTTTCTACCGATAACTCAACGGGATTTTAAACTACGCGGACTTCTTGTTTCGCTTGGCAGCGACATCGTGTGAAAGAAGTAGCGGTGCTTCACGGTTCATTACCGTGCCACGGGTGACAACCACTTCCGCAATTTCTTCGAGGCTTGGCAGTTCAAACATGATCCCGCCAAGGCTCTCTTCCAAAATGGCCCGAAGCCCGCGAGCACCAGTTTCACGTTCGATGGCCAGCTCCGCGACCGCATCCAATGCCTGCGGTTCGAAGCTCAGCTCCACACCATCCATGCGGAACATTTTTTGGTATTGCTTGACCAAAGCGTTCTTCGGCTCAGTCAGGACCCGAACCAGGGATTCGCGATCAAGGTGTTCGACCGTGGTGATCACTGGCAGTCGTCCGACGAATTCGGGTATCAAACCGAATTTCAGCAGATCTTCAGGACGAACATCGGAATACGACGGGGTTTCAGATTTCAGCGCGGTCAAGGGCGCGCCGAAGCCGATTCCCTTACGTCCCGCGCGTGAAGAAATAATCTCTTCGAGCCCCGCAAAAGCGCCAGCTACGATGAACAAGATGTTTGTCGTGTCCAACTGCAAGAAGTCTTGATGCGGATGCTTGCGTCCCCCCTGTGGCGGGACTGCGGCAACGGTACCTTCGAGAATTTTCAGCAATGCCTGCTGGACGCCTTCACCCGAGACATCGCGGGTAATCGACGGATTCTCGCTCTTGCGCGAGATCTTATCGATTTCGTCGATGTAGATAATGCCTGTCTCGGCCTTCTTCACATCGAAGTCTGCGGCTTGGATTAGCTTGAGCAGAATGTTTTCAACGTCTTCACCAACGTAACCTGCCTCGGTCAAGCTGGTCGCGTCTGCAACGGCGAACGGGACGTTGAGTTTTTTGGCCAGCGACTGCGCCAGATAGGTCTTACCGCAACCGGTGGGACCTATCAACATGATGTTGGATTTTGAAACCTCAACATCGTCCAGTGGGTTGTCACTGTTTATGGCAGCGACCGGACCTTGCTCCTGGGTGCCATGAATTCGTTTGTAGTGGTTGTACACGGCTACGGACAGAGCACGCTTCGCGTTCTCCTGGCCGATCACGTACTCCTCTAGGGAATTGAAGATCTCAAGCGGTTTTGGCAGCGAGAAATCTTCGGAGACCTGTTCTTCAGCAAACTCCTCTGCAATGATTTCATTGCACAGTTCGATGCATTCGGTACAGATGTAGACTCCGTGGCCTGCAATTAGCTTCTTAACCTGCTTTTGGCTCTTTCCGCAGAAAGAACACTTCAACAGATCCGAGCCTTCGCCCATTCGTCCCATCGCACCGATCTCCTGTTTGCTTGAGTTGCCGTGGACTATCCCAATTCTAGGTCAGATAACCCCAAAATTAGCTGAATATGGCGGTCTACCTGCGTGGTGTCCTCCTCTTGTGGAGAACGCACCTACAAGGTAAACCGCCAATATTCAATGATTATTCCGCGTAAGGCCTAGTTACCGAGCTGAGCGCGGTTTACCTTGCGTGGGGTAAGCACTTCGTCAACGATGCCATATTCCTTGGCGTCGGCAGCGGTCATGAATAGATCGCGCTCCACATCGTCGCGAACCTTCTCCACGGACTGGCCCGAATGCCCGGCAATGGTCTCTTCCAACCACGCGCGCATGCGCATTACCTCTTCGGCCTGGATCTGCAGGTCCGTTGCGGTACCGCGTTCGCCCCCGCCCATCGATGGCTGGTGGATCAGCACGCGGGCGTTTGGCAGCGCCAGACGCTTGCCCGGGGTGCCGGCGGCCAGCAACACAGCTGCTGCTGAGGCTGCTTGGCCGAGGCAAACGGTCTGCACTTCTGGGCGAATGAACTGGATCGTGTCATAGATCGCGGTCATCGCGGTGAACGAGCCACCCGGTGAGTTGATGTACAAGGTGACATCGCGCTCCGGATCCATGGATTCGAGCACCAGCAGCTGTGCCATCACGTCATCGGCCGACGCGTCGTCGACCTGGGCGCCGAGGAAGATAATGCGATCTTCGAACAGCTTGGCGTATGGATCCTGACGCTTGAACCCGTATGGGGTGCGCTCTTCGAACTGCGGCAGGATGTAGCGGGCCGACGGCGTCTGGCCGCTGATGGCTTCCGGATTGAAGTTCATGGTTTTCTCCTAGGACAAATCTTTGGGATTCAGGCGGATGAGTAAGACCGACTACTTGGCGGTATCGACGCCGCCACCACCGGTGACTGTGCCGGCATGCATGGCGATCTGATCGTAGAAGCCGTACTTCAGGCCCTCTTCAGCGGTGAACCACTTATCGCGCTGGTTATCGATAAGGATCTGCTCAACGCTCTGACCGGTCTGCTCGGCAGTCAGGTCGCTCATGACCTTCTTCATGTGCATGATCAGCTCGGCCTGGATCTTAATATCCGAGGCGGTACCACCGATGCCGCCGGAAGGCTGGTGCATCAGGATGCGGGCGTTCGGCGTAGCGTAGCGTTTGCCCGGAGTGCCCGAGGACAACAGGAACTGGCCCATCGAAGCAGCCAGGCCGGTTGCAACGGTGACGACATCGTTGGGAATGTACTGCATGGTGTCGTAGATAGCCATGCCCGCGGTGATGGAGCCACCTGGAGAGTTGATGTAAAGGTAGATGTCCTTCTCAGGATCTTCCGCCGAAAGCAACAGCAGCTGCGAGCAAATAGCGTTCGCATTGTCGTCGCGGACCTCGGAGCCCAGCCAGATGATGCGCTCCTTGAGCAGGCGGTTGTAGATGTAATCCTCACGGCCGGCCGGGTCAACGGTGGCCATGGTGGGAGTGCGCGAATCATTTGACATGTTCTCTACCTCTTCCAAACGTGTAGATCAGATTTTGAAACTCTATTTCGAATCTCAAAGCTGCAACTGGTTACTTTGAGATTACTGACTTCAACCCGGCCTTGGGGCGTTTCATGCCCCGTTTTCGCTCACGGCGCATGAGTACACCGAGAGCGAACAAAAAATGGCCGCCTGCCAGCTTGTTTCCAAGCTGGCAGGCGGCCATCTATATGCCGGGGACTACTTGGCCTCGGTGGTCTCCTCGACCGCTACAGCTTCTTCTTCGCCAGCTGGCTTCACGAAGGAAGTGAGATCCACAGCGGCACCGTTCGAGTCGGTGACGGTTGCGAATTCCAGCACCTTGGCAAGTGCCTTGCGACGGCGAACCTCGCCCATCAGCATTGGGACCTGGCCGGCGCCGTCCAGCATCTGCGCGAACTGGTTCGGCTCCATGCCGTACTGACCTGCGGTCTGCACGATGTAGTCGATCAGCTCGGACTGCTCAACGCCAACTTCCTCGGCGTCTGCGACGGCGTCAAGGATGATTTCGTTCTTGAAAGCACGCTCGGTGTTCTCGCGAACCTCTGCGCGGTGCTCCTCGGTGTCGTGGTCAGCTTCAGCGTCAGGTGCGTTGAAGTGCTGCTCGATCTGCTCTTCGATCACCGATGCAGGCACAGGGACCTCGATCAGTTCGACCAACTTGTCCAAGACGAGTTCGCGCGCCTCAACACCCTGCTCAACAATCTTGCCCTCAGCAGCATCCTTGGACAGCGAGTCGCGCAATTCAGCGATGGTGTCGTATTCGGAAGCAAGCTGAGCGAAGTCGTCATTCGCTTCTGGCAGTTCGCGCGACTTCACGGCGGAGACGACAACGTTGACGGTTGCGGTCTTTCCTGCGTGCTCGCCACCGGCAAGGGTGGTCTCGAAGGTTGCGTCTTCGCCAGCGGACAGGCCGGTAACAGCCTCGTCCATGCCTTCAAGCATATTGCCCGAGCCCACCTGGTAGGACAGACCCTGTGCAGCGTCGACCTCTTCGCCCTCAACCGAAGCGGTCAGGTCGAGGGTGACGAAGGAATCTGCAGCTGCTGGTGCCTCAACATCCTTCAGGGTGCCGAAGCGACCGCGCAGGTCGTCTAGGGCCTTCTCGATATCTTCGTCGGCAACTTCCTTTGCCTCGACGGAGACCTCGATGCCCTTGTAGTCAGGCAGTTCAACCTTCGGGCGGATATCAACTTCGAAGCTGAAGACCAGCTGGCCTTCGCCTTCCTTCTCGATGGAAGGCAGCTCGGTGATGTCAACCTCTGGGCGGGACAGCGGGGTCAGCTCGTGCTCGACCATGGCCTTCTGATAGAAGTCGTTCAGCCCCTCGTTCACAGCGGTTTCAATGACGTAACCGCGACCAACGCGCTGATCGATCATGCGAGTTGGAACCTTGCCCTTGCGGAAGCCTGGAACCTGAATCTGCTGAGCGATGGTCTTGTACGCCTCATCGACGCGGGGCTTCAGTTCCTCATAAGGAACCTCAACGTTCAGTTTCACCCGAGTCGGGTTGACGTTTTCGACGGCGCTCTTCACAGCGTTGTACTCCTGAGTGTCTAAGAATTAGGTCTGATCTGCAAAAAACCCCGCAACATGGTGGCGTTGCGGGGTTATTCGACAGAGTCGGGGTGACAGGATTCGAACCTGCGACCTCACGCTCCCAAAGCGCGCGCTCTAGCCAAGCTGAGCTACACCCCGATTAGCAGTGATTAGTCTAACCTGAGTTATCCTTTATCCACTAATCGTTTGTGATGCATACCGCTAACCTTTCACAGTTTCCGGTGATCACCAGAGCTAAATTATATTTAGTTCTCGATTTCATGAGATATAAACCGAAGTTTTTTTATTTCATGAGTCGGGGTAACAGGATTCGAACCTGCGACCTCACGCTCCCAAAGCGCGCGCTCTAGCCAAGCTGAGCTATACCCCGTTGAACTCCTAGTGAAAATCCCTTTTCACCTGAGTCAACATCTTGTGAATCGCTGCTGGGTTTTTGTTATCCCTGCGTGATCACAAGAAATAAATTTACACGGGTTCGCGCTAAATGCAAAATCGGCATCCTGCTGGCAATTATCAACAACTTCAGCGAATTTACGCGGAATTTACCGCCTTGACGTCTCTTTTTAGCGTAAATCAGCGAAAAAGGTGAGGTGAGTAACAGGAAATTTGAACGTTTTTCATCGTTTTTGCACTCAAATCATCCAGCAAGTTCCACGATGGCTGAAGCCGCCGAACCGCACCGCACCAGACGTGACCGTCCATAGACTCCGCGCAGTCAAGCGATCGGGACTACGATCGCCCTATGGCAACTACTTGGGCACTGACCTTTGACTGCAACTCACCGGTGGAGCAAGCAAAATTCTGGAAAGCGGCGCTTGATTATGCGGACGCTCCCCCGCCATCGGGGTTCACCTCTTGGACCGACTGGCTTATCGCTTGCGATGTTCCAGAGGACGAGTGGGATGACGGGGCCGCGATTTGCGACCCTACAGGCGAAGGTCCGCAAATTTCGATGCTAAAGGTCCCAGAAGGGAAGATCGCAAAGAACCGGATTCATCTAGATCTGAAAGTTGGCTTGGGGCGGAATCAGCCCGCACACTTGCGCCGGCAACGGATCGAAGAGAAGGTTGGGCTACTTATGCGCCTGGGGGCTAGCGAACTGGCGCGGCACTGCATTAATGGTGAACTGGATCATGTGGTTCTTGCAGATCCCGAAGGAAATGAATTCTGCGTGGTGTAGGCATCGCTCGAGCATCGACGCAAAAAGGCCCCGCATCAGCGGGACCTTTTTATTTGGAGGGGATGACGGGAATCGAACCCGCATCATTAGTTTGGAAGACTAAGGCTTTACCACTAAGCTACATCCCCACATTTCGTGACTTCATCGCCGCGAACAGAATTTAGTCTAGACCATAAATCTAGGTCCATGCAAATCGGCTGATTTGGGTTCCGACTTGGACACATCCTCTATAGCACCACGTGGAGCCCGGCAAGGTGATAAACACGCCGAGGGGCCAGAATCTCCTGAGTTAATCCGCACCCAAGCATCCAGATGCTTAGCGTGAAACGTCCTTGCTGCGCGGCAACTTCTGGCACCGCGGACACCAGTACAGTTTCCGACCAGCTACTTCTTCGAGTCGTATGCTCCCCGCGCACTTGCGACAGCCCATCCCCTGACGCTGATAAACGTAGTAGGCGTTGTCCGGCCAGAGCACGCCTTCAGGTTCGCGATCTTCTTCACGAGTAGTAATGATCTTTCCATCGCGGACCCCGTCCTCCATGATGGCGACAATATCCCACCACAATTTGTTGGCGGTTCGCCCGGAAAGTTGGTTGGCCGGAAGGGTTGGGGAAACACGATTGCGGAATAGCGCCTCGGCGCGATAAATATTCCCAACACCGCTGATCACGTTCTGATTCATCAACGCTACGCCGATGGGAGTGCTGGTGCGCGCGAGATTCACTCGAAATTCCCTGAGCCCTGCATCCAAG
This sequence comes from Arthrobacter sp. MYb221, assembly GCF_002979835.1. NCBI lineage: Bacteria > Bacillati > Actinomycetota > Actinomycetes > Micrococcales > Micrococcaceae > Arthrobacter > Arthrobacter sp. MYb221. The sequence goes on from NZ_PCPW01000003.1 coordinate 41,094, forward strand.
TATCGCTGGTCTCCACCTGGTTCCACCTGCCCCTTGGAAGCTTGAAAACGGGCCGATGCCCCCGCCAGAGGATCTGGTCCAAGCTTGGCTAGCTGCCGTTGCACCTGATCGATGTCCAAAACTTCGCATGCGGTGGGGCCACGCAGATCCGCCCAGCCGTGCTTGGACACGATGCGAGCACGGACCGCGCCGATTGGAGCAGGAGGTCCGGAGTATGACGCAGTCTCCTGCATGCGGGCTTCACGCTCGCCTATGCGTCGTGGAGCACCGATGGACGAAGCTCCAGCGAATAGGCTGTCGCCGCCAAAATCGAAAGCCCCATAGAGGCCTAAATGCACCCGCAGATATAGGTCGTTTGAGAAGCGGCAAAACAGTTGCTTCCCCTTGGCGAAGGCGTGCTCTAGCTCGTGGCCGTCAATGCGAGCGGCATCTGAAGCAAAGCGCCCTTGGGGCGAAGTAACCTGAACCGCCTGTCCGCCAAAGACATCGTCGAATTGGCGGGACAGGCGATGCAGGGAATGTCCTTCAGGCACAGTTAGTCGATAACCTCGCCGGTTGTTTCATACGAGGCGATCTTACCGATGCGGCGCACATGACGTTCGGCGTCGCTAAAAGGTTCAGCCAGGAATGCTTCGATTAATTCAGCGGCTTCCACCACCGAGTGCTGGCGTCCGCCAACCGCGATGACATTTGCATCATTGTGCTCGCGAGCAAGCTTCGCGGTATCAAGGTTCCACGCTAGCGCTGCGCGCACGCCTTCGACCTTGTTCGCAGCGATCTGTTCCCCATTGCCCGACCCACCGAGGACGATACCCAAGGCGTCTAGGCCCGCGCGCTGATCCGCGATGACAGCTTGAGCCGCGTTAATGCAGAAAGCTGGGTAATCATCTTCGGGGTCATAGGCTTTCGGCCCGTGATTGACCATTTCGTACCCTCGGTCCGTGAGGTGCTTGACCAAGAAGTCGCTCAGTTCCAGACCTGCGTGGTCAGTGGCGATATGCACGCGCATGTTTTATTGCCTCATTCGTTGGGAGGAAAGCCGGTTTAATGCTCCCTCAAGCTTAGCGACCCACCGGACATAGAATCTAACTCTGCGATGTTTCGCAGTGTCTGTGACACCTCATGTGAGCACGCACTATTTTGCCAGTCATAAAAATTTTGCGGTCAAGGACTTGCGTGCTCCCCCGTTGCCAGTGACACAATGGAGGAAGTTATTCAATATTCGTTTCAGAAACTGCGGCGATGTCACTTCATCGCCTCAAGACGGAGAGCCCAATGCCCGGAATGAACCTCACGCGCGCCGAAGCAACCGAACGCGCGAACCTGATCAATGTCGACAGCTACGAGGTGAGTCTGGATCTAACCCAGGGCGACCGCGTATTCACGTCTCGCACCACTGTCCGTTTCACCGCGACCCCGGGAGCAAGCAGCTTCATCGACGCGATCACCGACACCGTCCGCTCGGTGAACCTCAACGGCACCGAGCTGGACCCAACGGTCGTCGCCGACGGGGTACGGATCCAGCTTCCAGAACTCGCGGCACAGAACGTGCTGGTGATCGATGCCGATGCGCGCTATATGAATACCGGCGAGGGACTGCACCGATTCGTAGACCCAGTCGACCAGGAGGTATACCTCTACTCCCAGTTTGAGGTCGCCGACTGCCGCCGCATGTTCGCCGTATTCGAACAGCCGGATCTTAAGGCTTCCTTCCAGTTTTCGGTGAAGGCCCCGACGAAGTGGAACGTAGTTTCAAACGCGCCAACTCCCCAGCCAGTGGTCGATGGCCAGGACTCACGTTGGGATTTCCCTGCCACTCAACGCATCTCTTGCTACATCACCGCGCTAATCGCTGGACCCTACGAGGTTGCACGGGACTCGTTGGTCTCGGCCGATGGCCGCACCATTGAGCTTGGAGTCTTTGCCCGCGCCTCGATGATGCAGTATTTGGATACCGAAGATATCGTCACCATCACTCGTCAGGGATTCGAGTTCTATGAAAAGAACTTCGGAGTGGCATACCCGTTTGAAAAGTACGATCAGCTGTTCGTACCGGAATTCAATGCGGGGGCCATGGAGAACGCTGGAGCCGTGACCTTTCTCGAAGAATACATCTTCCGCTCCCGTCCGACCCACGCCATGGTGGAACGCCGAGCGATCACCATCCTGCACGAACTGGCTCATATGTGGTTCGGCGACTTGGTCACCATGAAGTGGTGGAATGACCTCTGGCTCAATGAATCCTTCGCGGAGTTCATGTCGACCCTTGCCGCGGCACAGAATACCGAGTTCACCAGCTCTTGGACCACCTTCAACATCATGGAAAAGAACTGGGCCTACCGCCAGGACCAGCTTCCGAGCACCCATCCGATCGTTGCCGAGATCAACGATTTGGAAGATGTGGAAGTCAACTTCGACGGCATCACCTACGCCAAGGGCGCTTCGGTGCTACGCCAGCTGGTGGCCTTCGTTGGCCAAGAAGAGTTCATGGCCGGTGTACGCGAGTATTTCAAAAAGCATGCATGGTCCAACACCGAGCTACCTGACCTGCTGACCGAGCTTGAGTCGGCTAGCGGGCGTAATTTGAACGATTGGGGCACATCCTGGCTGGAGACCGCCGGCGTGAATACTTTGAAGGCGGACATCTCCACCGATGAGTCCGGACGCATCACCGGCTTCACCATTAACCAGTCGGCCATCGAGCAGTTCCCAACATTGCGCAAGCACCGGCTGGCGGTGGGTTTCTACACCCTAGATGAGCAGGGCAAGCTCGTGCGCGTACACCGTGAGGAGCTCGATGTTGCTGGCCCGGCCACCGAGGTTCCAGCGCTTGTAGGAATGCAGCGCCCCGATCTGGTCTTGCTTAACGACGATGACCTGACCTACACCAAGATCCGTCTGGATGAGCTCTCGCTGGCTACCGCAATTGAGCACCTGAAGGACTTCACCGAGTCGCTGCCACGCACCTTGGTGTGGAGCGCAGCTTGGGATGCCGTGCGCGATGCTGAGACCCCGGCCAGCGCCTACGTGCAACTGCTGCTCAACAATATCGGGCACGAAATTGATTCCTCGGTAATCATGGTGCTGTTGCGCCAGTTGAATACTGCGATGGATTACTACGTAGCTGGCGACAAAGCCAAGGAAATTTCGGTGCAAGCCGCCGATCGCCTGTGGGAATTGGCGCAGCGGGCCGAAGCCGGTTCCGATGCCCAGCTTCAGTTCGCCAAGGCGTTTGCGCATCGTTCACGCACCGCGGCCCAGCTCGACCAGGTGGCCGGCTTGCTCAACGGCACGGTGCTGTTGCAGGGTCTTACCCTCGACACCGATCTGCGCTGGTCCTTGGCGATCGCGTTGTCTGCAGGGTCTCGCCTGGACGGGGAAGCTCTCGACGCGATGCTCGCAAGCGACGACACCGCCAAGGGCAAGGCAAACTGGTTCACTGCCCGGGCAGCTCGTCCAACAGCCGAGGCGAAGGCCGAGGCCTTTGCCGCAGCCACTTCGGCGACACTATCCAATGATCAGCAAGGAGCGGTGATATCCGGATTCAATATTGCCCATGACAACTCGCTGCTCGAAAGCTACACCGAGGATTACTTTAATCTGCTGGTCAATGCGTGGGAGAATTTTTCCCATGAAATGGCGAAGCAGATCGTGCTCGGCTTCTACCCCACCTCGATGGTCTCTCCGCAGACCATCGAACGCACCGATGCGTTCTTGTCGACGCTAGGTGAAAAGCATCCGGCCATGCGCCGGCTGCTGGTTGAATGCAAAGCAGATGTGGTTCGGGCGCTGGCCGCGCGGGCCACGGACGCCGGAGCTTAACTTTTAGTGTGCCCCAGTGGTGTGCGGCATGGCTCGATGGGGTTATGGTACCTAGTAGGTACGGAAACCAGTCATTGTGCCACACGGCACACCACAAGCATTTTAAAGGGTGGGAGAATAGCAGCATGGACCTCTCGCAGCACAGCTATCAGGTAGAGATAGAGTGGACGGGTAATCGCGGAGCTGGCACCACCAGCTATCGTGACTACGGCCGTGAGCACCTCATCCGCGCGGCCGGGCTACCCGACATCGCGGGCACGGCCGATCCGACTTTTCATGGCAGTCCCGATCGCTGGAACCCCGAACAGCTCTTATTGGCGGCCTTGAGCCAATGCCATATGCTCTCCTATCTCCATGTAGCCGTAACCCACGGAGTAGTTGTCACCAGCTATCAGGATCAGGCTTCCGGTAGCTTGAAGTTGAACCGAGATAACAGTGGCGAATTTACCGAAGTGATTCTCCGCCCGCAGGTTCAGTTAGCCGATGAGTCCCAACGAGAACTCGCGGATTCTCTCCACCAGCAAGCCAATAAGGTATGTTTCATCGCTAGATCCGTGAATTTTCCGGTTCTCCATGAACCAGTTGCCGCATAATTTCAGGAAAGTACCCATGAGCGATTTGAACCCACTGCCCCACACCGTGAAACGGGATCCCATGACCAATCCGGTGGTTACCGGTCCGTCAAGTGAAGAATTCCTGCAATTGGCTCAGGCACCGGTGGATCCGTCCGACTACGCCGGAACCTTCTACGAGGAGGTAGGCGGCCGCGTAGTTTTTGCGCAGCTGAGCAAAAACTTCTATACCTCCGTTGCAGAAGATGCGCAGTTCCGGGAAATGTATCCGGAGAAGGATCTCTACCCGGCGCAAATTCGTTTACAGCTGTTCCTCGAGCAGTACTGGGGCGGCCCGACATCCTACTCGGAGCACCGCGGGCATCCACGCCTACGCATGCGCCACATGCCTTACCTCGTCAACCCGCATAATCGAGATGTTTGGCTCGGGCATATGAACAAGGCTATCGATCAGCTGGAGCTACCAATGCTCCATGCCGAGACGCTGCGAGAATATTTTGATCGCGCGGCGCATTCCTTGCTCAACGCATCAAGTTAGATTCCCTAGTGGCAATCCGCGCCGGTGCTGCCGGCGCGGATTTCACTTTTAAGCAAGCAGGGCCGAACGGCGCAGCAGCACATGTCCCAGTCCGTTGCTGACTCGAATCCAGTTCCCCTGACGCAGTACACGGCTTTCGCCGCCCGGGGTCAGGAATCCCAAGGCATGCATCGCGAAGGCGGCGCCAAGCGGCAGACGAGGCTCGGTGTTCTCCAACTCGGAAGACCAAATCCGCTGGCGGATTTGCGCTACGACAGGTTTCCCCGGATTGGCAGGCAAGGCTTGGGCCACCGCGTCGATACCTGTCTGCGTGGCTGCGGATAGCACGTCATCAGGAACGCTCCCAGCATCTTCCCACCCAGCCATTGGCACGGTAATAGCCGCCCACCTGGGATTCTCTTCCACTGGCGGTAACACGAATTCGGTGGAAGCTTCGCCCATTCGCGCCAGGCGATCCTGAATTGCGGAGAAGGAATAGCATGCATTTACCGCGCCCTCCACGGCCAACCGATGCACACGCATACCAAGAATGGTGTAATCGCCCTGGCCTAGCTCTGCCGGGACTAGAACCGGAACATAAACCGCAAGGGCAGTGCCTCGTGCGGTCAGCAAGGCTCCGTCATCTTCAATTGCCTTTGCCCTGCTCAGCAGGTTGGCTAAATCGCTGACTGAATTGGAATCTTCAAAAACAAGTGCGTCACTGACCATAGTGCAATCGTCTCATGACTTGATCCTAATCATCCGGTGCACGCAAGCATTTTCGTCACATGCCGGCACTGTCCTGCGGTGCTGTCGCGAGATTCTTGACACTTCTCACGATAGAGTTTTCAAAGTCATCGAAAGCACGTCAAGGAGTCATTATCGTGACAGAGGAACTAGGCACTACTCAGATCCTGCTAGATCTCTTGGATCTAGACGGAGAAGACCGGGCGCGTACGGATGAAGATATCTTCATCGGTCATACGCCCAAGCAGTCTCGAACCCGAGTCTTCGGTGGCCAGGTCTTGGCCCAATCCGTGGTGGCTGGATCGCGCACCGTTCCCGCGGGACGGGCAATTCATTCAATGCATGGCTACTTCCTACGTCCAGGTGATGCATCGCAGAACATCACCTTCGGTGTCCAGCGGCTGCGCGACGGCCGCTCATTCTCGGCGAGACGAGTACATGCCTATCAAAACGGCGTGCCCATCCTGTCCATGATTGCTTCTTTCCAGGAACCTGCATCCGGCCTGGATCATCACGATCCGGTGCCATTTGAAGTACCGGCCCCGGAAACATTGCGCACAACGGCGGAAATCATCGGGAAGTTCGACCACCCGGTTGCTCGCGAATGGGCCTACGAGAGGCCGTTCGACATGCGCCACATCACCGAACCGGTTTATCTTCCAGGCTATGACCAGCACGAGCCCATGGCAGCGGTATGGATGCGCACCACCGCCCCGATGCCCGATGATCCGATGTTGCACCGCGCCGCTCTGGCCTACGCCAGCGACTACATGCTGCTTGAACCGGTGCTCCGAGGCCATGGCGTCAGCTGGATTCATCGTGGCCTGAGTATCGCCAGCCTGGATCATGCCATGTGGTGGCATCGCGAATTCCGAGCCGACGAATGGCTGCTCTACGTCCTGCGATCACCGAGCGCTTCTTCGGCTCGGGGACTCGGCACCGGGCAGGTCTTCAATGCTGCCGGCGAACTGGTCGCAACCGTAGCTCAAGAGGGCATGGTGAGACTCCCAGAATTCTTAGCGGAAGACGAATAGGCTCCGGCTCACGCTCGAATCCCAAACGGTATTCCATGGGGCAGCACGCAACGCTGGACAGGTTTTAAGTTGCCCGCTCCTTGGCGAGGGAAGTCAGACACCCCACAATCCGGGCCGGAACGGACCGAAGTCGTCGCGATGTTGTTGAGCTCGGCCCAACTCTGGAACTTATTGACTAGATATCTTTTTCGGCTTCGCCGGTTTCCAGCCTTCGGGCACCGGATCCTTCTTGGGCCAGCGCGTCCTCTGGATTCAGCAGCAAGCATGCTTGCATCGAAAGGCACCCGCAGCCGATGCAGCCCATGAGCCTGTCTTCTAGTTCTTCGATTGCGCGCCTGCGGCGTTCGAGGACCCGCTTCCATTCGTTGGATGCGCGTTGCCAGTCCTTTTCGGAAGGAATTTTATCCATTGGCACCGGGTCAAGAGCGTGACGGATGTCCGCCAACGGAATGCCGAGCTTGCTGCCGACCGTAATCAGCGAAATGCGTCGAAGCATATGGCGTGGGTAGCGCCGCTGATTACCGGAGGTTCTAGTCGAACAGATCAATCCGATTTCTTCATAGTAGTGCAGCGCTGATTTTGCCACGCCGGTGCGTTCGCTCACGTGGCCAATCCCGAGAAGCTGCTGTCCGGGTACTGCATTTTCGATCATGTTCACTCCCCTGTGCCCATCATCACTGACCAGCAGTTTGACCTCAAGCTTACTTGAGGTTCTACGCTAAGGGTAGTTAGTGTCTAGCCACACAGAAACTTTTCGAATAGGAACCATGGATCGCAAAGATTCAGCAAGCGAAGGACTACTCACCTATGCAGAACTTGTCGGCTGATTTCCGCGATGCGTTTCGCGCCCACCCCGCGGGCGTAGCCTTGATCACCGCATCGGTTGCTGGCATTCCCTACGGTCTAACAATCTCCAGCCTGGCATCGTTGTCCATCGAGCCCGTAGCGGTTTCTTTTTCACTCACCAAAGAATCCGGAGCCGCAGGTGCGGTGCTTTCCGCAAGCTCATTCATGATTCACATGCTGGGCGAGGACCATTCGGAGCTTGCCGACAATTTCGCCCGCCCAGGCGCTCCTCGCTTCACGCCCGATCAGGGTTGGTCCTACCTGCCAACCGGCGAGCCGCACTTCCACAAGGCCCCGGTGTCCATGCGCGCACAGATTCACTCCTCGATTAGCGTCGGAGGTTCGCGGTTGATTGCGGCAGAGATCCTTGAAGTCATCACGGGAGAGCCAGTTCAGCACCTGATGTACCAGAACCGCGGATACCTGAAGCTGCCCTCATTGCTCGATGCATCGGTGCCGTGTAAATAATCTAGGATTGCATCGGCAACCTTACTTAGATAGCCCAAAGGCCACCACGAAAATAATTCGTGGTGGCCTTTGGCTTCGACTCAGACTTAGTCGCGAGTCAGGCGACGGTGAGTCACACGATGCGGCTTAGCTGCATCGGCCCCCAACCGTTCAACCTTGTTGTCTTCGTAAGACTGGAAGTTTCCTTCGAACCAGTACCAGTTCGATGGGTTTTCTTCCGTACCCTCGTAAGACAGGATGTGGGTAGCGACTCGGTCCAGGAACCAACGGTCGTGCGAGACGACCACTGCGCAACCTGGGAACTCGAGAAGAGCATTTTCCAGGGACGAGAGAGTTTCAACGTCAAGGTCGTTTGTAGGCTCATCGAGCAGCAAGAGGTTGCCACCCTGCTTCAGGGTCAATGCAAGGTTCAGACGGTTACGCTCACCACCGGAGAGGACACCGGCCTTCTTCTGCTGGTCTGGGCCCTTGAAGCCGAATGCCGAAACATAAGCACGCGAAGGCATCTCAACCTGACCAACCTGAATGTAATCCAGGCCTTCCGAAACAACTTCCCAAAGGGACTTTGTCGGATCAATGTTTTCGCGGTTCTGGTCAACATAGGAAATCTTGACCGTATCGCCGATCTTCAGCGTGCCCCCGTCAAGTTCTTCCATGCCAACAATGGTCTTGAACAGAGTCGATTTACCAACACCGTTAGGACCGATCACGCCGACGATGCCATTTCGAGGAAGCGAGAAGGACAGTCCGTCGATTAGCACACGTTCTCCGAAGCCCTTGTTCAGATCCTGGGCTTCGATGACGACCTGACCCAAACGTGGACCAGGTGGAATCTGGATCTCTTCGAAGTCAAGCTTGCGGGTACGCTCGGCCTCCGCGGCCATTTCTTCATAGCGGGCCAGACGAGCCTTCGACTTCGTCTGGCGGCCCTTGGCGTTGGAGCGAACCCAATCGAGCTCTTCAGCCAGGCGCTTAGCAAGCTTCTGATCCTTTTTGCCCTGCACCTCCATACGCTCGCGCTTCTTCTCCAGGTAAGTGGAGTAGTTGCCCTCGTATGGGTGCAGACGACCGCGGTCAACTTCACAGATCCACTCGGCGACGTGATCCAGGAAGTAACGGTCGTGGGTTACGGCCAAAACCGCGCCCGGGTAGGCTGCCAGGTGCTGTTCGAGCCACAATACTGACTCGGCGTCCAAGTGGTTAGTGGGCTCATCGAGGAGCAACAGGTCTGGTTTCTGCAGCAGCAATTTGCATAGCGCGACGCGTCGACGCTCACCACCGGAGAGGTGCGTGACCATTTCGTCGCCCGGTGGGCAACGCAGGGCATCCATTGCCTGTTCGAGCTGGTTGTCGATGTCCCAAGCGTCGGCGGCGTCGATAGCCTCCTGGAGCTTGCCCATCTCTTCTAGCAAGGTGTCGAAATCGGCACCTTCCTGAGCCATCTCTTCTGAGATTTCATTGAATCGGGTGATCTTTTCATAGATCTCGCCGACGCCTTCCTGGACGTTGCCCAAGACGGTCTTTTCTTCGTTGAGGGGTGGTTCCTGCAGCAAGATGCCCACAGAGTAACCAGGTGAAAGACGTGCCTCACCATTGGACGGGGTATCGATTCCCGCCATAATCTTCAGGATCGTTGACTTACCAGCACCGTTAGGGCCCACGACACCAATTTTGGCGCCCGGGTAGAACGACATGCTGACATCGTCAAGGATGACTTTGTCACCAACGGCCTTGCGAGCCTTGGTCATCGTGTAAATAAATTCCGCCATGCCCTTAAGGCTAGTGCCTCAGTGGGTGCAAATCCGAATCCACACACCACTATTTTGCTCCAGTGGTGCCCGGTTTCACACGTTTTCCCGTGACACCACTGAATGCGGAGGAATTACGCTGCGTCGGTGTCCCTCTCAGGCCACGAGCCACCGGTGTTTTCGTTCACGGACTGGTGGCGCGATTCGGCTTGCTGGGGATGGGACGAACGTTCAATGTCGCCCGAGGCGTTTCGCACTTTAGTGAAGTGCGAGGTCCCGAACTTCAGGTCATGGCCGAACGAGAAGGCCTCAATATCAGCGCTCGTTCCGCGCGATCCATCCGCCCGTTCGAACTGGCGTATTTGGAGCTTGCCGATCACGACAATGTGGTCGCCCTGCTCCAACGACTCCATCCCATTCTCGGCCAGCCCTCGGAAAGCACTCACTGAGAACCAATTGGTTCCGGCGTCAACCCATTGTCCGGTTTCAGGGTCCTTTTTGCGTTCATGAGTCACCGCACGAAATTTGAGCACCGCTAGCCCCTGTGGGGTAATGCTCAATTGTGGCTCTGTTCCAACTACTGCACGGATGGTCACAAGATCACTCATGACGTTCTTCTCCTTTGGTCCTGCCCCGGGAGCGGCCCCGGGGCTTCAGTCCATGCTGAGCCCAGGCCGATTAGATCCGGTACTCCTCGGCTCATTCTGTGGATAACTTGGATCGGGCCTAGCCCGAAAGGCTCCGAATAGCACCATCACCAAAATCACCGCCCCGGGAAAGATCCAACCCGACCAGCCCAGGATTGAGGCCTTGGTCGAATCAAGCATTGACCCCATAACCATGAACAGCGATACCAAACCCACGCTGGCGTTGAAGACGCCATGAGCAAATGCGGCAGGCCAGACGGAGCCACTGAATGTGCGCAGCCACGCAAAAACTGCCCCCACAAAGATGCACATTCCGCACATCGCGGCAAGGCCCCACGCGCCCTTGGCGAACGGATAGTTGTATCCCAATAGGATCAATGGAGCATGCCAGAGACCCCAAATAACACCTGAAATCAAGATTGCGGGCAGCTGCCCCAGTGGTTGAAGCTTTGGCCATAGCCACCCGCGCCAACCGATCTCTTCGCCCAGGGCAGGAATGAGGTTCATTAGTCCGGCAACGAGGATGATTCCTGCCTGGCCAAGCAAATATTTGCCGGGCCCGTCGGTCCCCGCCACGAAGTTCAAGACCATAAACTGGTTCAAGTCTCCGGGGAAGACCCCCAGCCATGTGCCAATGATTGGCGCCTGAATTATTAGGACGATCGGCAATAGGTAGGCAAGCAGCACTGCGAGCAGAAATCGCGTGGGCTTACCAAGCGGAAGCAGCCCGGATTCCTGCAAAAACTGTTTTCCGCGACGTTGAAGCAAGCTCATGCACAGGGCAGCGATAGTGGGCGTCAGCATCATACCCATGGCAATCCACATGAACTGCGGATGGTGAAGGCCCGCGCCTTGCCACAATGGCAAAGCTACGAGCCACGCGAGCCCAAAACTTATGGCCGTATAACAGGCGATACTTTTCAGTCCGCCAATTCTCCATCGCTGCATACAAAGATCCCCTACTCAACAGCTAACAAAGCGCTCCTCCTACAACACTAGCGCCTCCGGTTAGAGATCTTGCTTGTCAATGGGCTAAACTAATTTTCGGTTACGCCTCCGTAGCTCAGCTGGATAGAGCAAGAGCCTTCTAATCTCTAGGTCGCCGGTTCGAATCCGGCCGGGGGTACCAAATTAAACCGCCGCTCACTTGGTAATACAAATGAGCGGCGGTTTTTCTTTTTGAAACGAGAAAGAGACCTTAGCGGGTTTTGACCATAGTTTTTGTTTTGAGCCCCCACCCCATGGCCCCTCTTCGGATTTGCGTATCACCAAAAGAAGTATTCCTCGGGCAAGGGTTCAAGCCTGCAACAGCCCGCCAGGTTCGCGATCTCTTCATGACGCCTCTGAGCTATTGCGTTTGCCCGCCGGGATTGCATTCCTGCTCGTGGATCGCCACTAGCAATCCCACAGCAATTTGATTCGAAAACTCCTCGCTTCACCCCTGGCCCCACGCCGCATCGCTTGCGTGGTGCCTTCGCGGCACTTCGCCAATCGCCTTATTGTCGATAGAAATCCTCATGCTCAGCGGCCTAGAAAGAACCCCGGCTAGCGGAACGCCCAGCCGAAAAGTAACCGATACTTAGAGTTTCATAGGAGCCCCCTAAAAGTGCGCTAGCAGTACTCGGGATCGCATAGATTTTAGTTTCAACTTTTTTGAAACTGGGATAAACTCAAGGTGCTGTACAAATCAGGAGGAACCGGTAAATGGCGCTCATCGCCCCCGCTCGAGCAAAGCCGATATTCGGCGAACGCTTAAGCGTTAACCTGATCTTTTTGATTGCTGGTTTATCCTTCGCCTCCTGGGCGGGCCGACTTTCGATCTTCGCCATGATCTTTGATTTTTCTGGCTCTCGGCTCGGGGCTTTCCTCTTTTGCATGACCGCTGGAACTCTGACCGGCATCACGTTTGCGCCGGCGCTGAGCCGAAGAGTCTCGGCCAAGAACTTGCTACTGGTGTTGCCGATAATTCTTGCCCTAATACTTGTCGGGCTAGGACTGTCCGTGTCGATACTGCACAGCGAGGCCTTAGCCTTCGTCGTGCTTTTCACCAATGGGCTGGTTTTTGGCTCCCTTGACATCACGATGAATGTCAATGGGGCCAAGGTCGAACGAAAACTTGGCAAGAGCATCATGCCTTCGCTGCACGGCTACTTCAGCCTCGGCTCATTGCTTGGTGCAGGAATCGCGACGGCCACCCTCAGCTTGGGCATCACCACCGCGTGGCACTTTATTTTGGTCGCCGTGATGATTATTTCCTTGGCACTCATAGCACAGACTGGATTCAGGGATTGGAACTACAACTATTCCCGTCCGCGAGACAAGTCCCAGCTGCAGACGTCCGGAGCGCGCTCCCACCGGGGCTTGCTGCTCTTGCTCGGGCTAATGGTTGCTGGCTTGAGCTTCGCCGAAGGGGCAGCCAATGACTGGCTGGCGGTGGCCTCGGTTGACGGCCATGGTTTGGACCACCCAAGCGGGGCCTTGATGTTCACCCTGTTCGCCGGAGCCATGACGATAGGCAGGTTTGCCGGTGGGCCGATCGTGGACCGCATTGGCACCAAGTGCTCGCTGATGATCATGGGAATGATCGGCCTCATTGGGATCGTGCTATTTATCCTGGGCGAAGATACGGCAACCCTAGGAGCGGGCGCCGTGCTCTGGGGTCTTGGAAGCGCCCTTGGCTTCCCTGTTGGCATGTCGATCGCTGCCTCACGTAGCGATCACCTCGGCCCAAGAGCAGTGAGCGTGATCAGCGCCTTCGGTTATGGCGCGATGCTCAGCGGACCTCCGGTTATCGGTTTCGTTGCAGATGCCACTGGCTTGCCGCAGGCGCTATGGATCATTGCGGGTATTCTGGTGATTTCGCTGCTCATCACACCTCGCGCAGCGCAATCTGGCAACGCGGTTGAAGTCAACCACTAGACCGGCAGGATCGCCCGCTCTTTGATATTTCGCATCACGATCGTGCTATTTAGCTTTTCCACTCCAGGCAGTTCGACTAGCACGTCATCGTATAGGTGCTGATAGTGCGTCAGGTCTTTGGCGTACACGCGAAGCAGGAAATCCGGTTCGCCAAACAGGCGCTGCGCTTCGACGATGAGTTCATCCTTTTCTACAGCCGCCTCAAAGGCCTTGAGCTGGGTGCGATCTTTCAGCGTCACGAACACCAACGCCTCGAAGGCCAGCCCTACGCGCTCAGGGGCGACAACGGCTTGATATCCGGCGATCACCCCCGTGCGTTCGAGTTCTCGAATGCGGCGGTGGCATGGCGCAACCGACAGTCCCACCTTGTTCGCCAAGGCGGTTGCACTCATCCGGCCGTCCAATTGCAGCTCGGCGATAATCGCACGATCCAATTTATCCATAGCACCAGCATACTACGCAATATTTTTGCGCCAATTCCACAATGATCGTAAAAATCGTGCTTATGTTTCCCAGTTTCAAGCAAAATCGGCAAACACTTTTTGATGAATATTTCCTACGCTTGCACTAGTACTGCTGGAACCATGAGGAGACACCTTGGATATCGCTCAACTAACCGGATTCCTCCTTGTCTCCATAACGCTCGCCTGCACTCCGGGTGCCGATTGGGCGTATATCATTTCTTCGGCCATTGGGCCCAAGGGATATTGCGCAGCAGTTTGGGGGCTACTCACCGGATATCTGTTTCATACCGCGCTACTGGTCTGCGGCGTAGCGGCACTTGTGGCCAGCTCGCCGCAACTCTTGCTATGGCTCACCATGGCCGGTTCCCTTTACCTTTTATGGCTTGGCGTCGTCACCCTCGCGAGCTGGAGGTCGGCGAAATTTTATGGCACCTCATCGCCTGCATCTTCCGAGTCCATGACTCCGGTGAATTCTTCAAGCGATCCCGCGGAGCTTCCCTTCGCGGCTACCGCCGTGCTTGCCAAAACCCGTCCGCTGCTGAAACCTGGCGGCCCATGGCGCGGCGCGTTTTTCAAGGGCCTTCTCACCAGCGGCACCAACCCGAAGGCTTTGCTACTTTACCTTGCGCTCATTCCCCAATTCATTGACCGCTCTGCCACCTGGCCGCTATCGCTGCAGACCGGAGCGCTTGGACTCACGCACTTCGCCGTGTCAGTCCTTGTGTATTTCTCGATTGCCTTCGCCTCGCGTCTTTTATTACGCTCACGTCCACTAGCCGCACGCATAGTGACCGCATCTTCAGGAATCATCATGATCGGACTCTCACTAGTTCTTATCTACGAACAGTTCCTCGGCTTCTAAATATTTCTTGAACACCGATCAAGACAATTGAACAGTGATCAAGTATGCTCTTTTCTCAGTGGTTGAATCGGCCACGAAGAACGCAGCCCTACCGCCAACTAGCCACTGGTGTTTTACTGGGCGAACAAGTACGTCGCGATGGAGCATTGTGGAACTACCAGAGATCCAACTTGAGCAGGTCACCGTCAGCTTCGAGGACCGCACCGTCCTAGCTGATATCAATCTGACGCTCAACGAACGTCGCATCGGAATCATCGGCGCCAACGGCGCAGGGAAAAGCACCCTGTCGCGATTGCTCAATGCTCTCGTTGTTCCCACCTATGGCACGGTGCGCGTAGGCGAAATGAATACCTCCAAGCATGCAAAACAGATACGCCGCGATGTAGGTTTCGTCTTCCAAAACCCGGCAAACCAAATCATCATGCCGCTGGTGGCCGATGACATTGCGTTCGGCCTGAAGAACCTAGGGCTGTCAAAGGCCGACCGCAAGGTCCGGGTCGAGCAAACGCTAGACGAGTTGAACATCAAGCATCTGGCGGACCGGGAAAGCCATACCCTTTCAGGGGGCGAGCAGCAGATGGTCGCGCTGGCCGCCGTCATCGCAATGCAGCCACGCACGATCGTCTTCGACGAGCCAACGACCATGCTCGATCTGCGCAACCGGCTACGCTTCCAACGCGAAATTGCGCAGCTTCCACAGCGCGCGATCGTGATCACACACGATCTGGAACTGCTAGAAGATTTCGATCGCGTTCTGGTCGTCACCGACGGAACCATTGCATTTGACGGCCTTCCAGCGGACGCCATCGCTCACTACCGTCAGTGGAGCCACGTATGATCGCGGCACACAATACCTCCTACCTGGCAAAGCTTCCTGCCGGACTAAAGTTTGGCGCGCTCTTGGCTATCAGCATCGGGTTGTACCTGATCCCAAGTTGGCAAGCGCTTGTCGTGCTGCTCATTGGCAGCCTCCTGCTGCTGTTCAGCGCGCGAGTGAAATTTCAGCAATTGCGCACCGCCTTGATCACCTTGTTGCTGATCCTCAGCTTTGTCTTTATTTCGCTGGGCATGCAGACCAACTGGGAAAACGCTTGGGTGTCCGTGCTTCGATTGCTCACCATGTGCATGTTCGCCTACGCCGTCAGCCTGACCACAACCTTCGACGCCATGCTGGAACTCTTTCAGCAGGTGGCCTCTCCCCTGCGTTATGTGGGCGCTAACCCGGCCCAAATTTCCTTGGGGCTATCTCTAGCCATTCGCTTCATTCCAGAGCTCAAGCGAGTTTATCTAGAAGTACGCGAGGCACAGCATGCGCGCGGGCTGGCCAACAATCCTTTGGCTGTGGCGGTCCCGCTGGTGATTCGCTCACTGCGAATTGCCGACGACACCGCCGAAGCACTGGAAGCTCGTGGGTACGACTCTGCCGACAAACTCAAATAACCTCGCCATCAGCTCTCGCAGCATCATTCGTTAGGACCCAACTATGGCAACTGCCACTTCTTCGCAAACCCGAAATACCGTCTACGTAGCTATTTTTGCTGCGATGATCGCAGCCATGGGACTTGTTCCCCCAATCGTGATTGGCATCGTTCCGGTGCCCATCACCTTGCAGACCTTAGGCGTCATGCTGGCAGGCGCGCTGCTCGGCCCCATCAGAGGCATGCTCTCCAGCCTGGTTGTGGTTGTCCTTGCCCTGGCAGGATTACCGCTCCTAGCAGGCGGCCGCGGCGGACTCGCGGTCCTACTCGGCCCAACCGGCGGCTACCTGCTCGGCTGGATCTTTGGCTCCTTGGTCATTGGCGTATTGTTCAAGTACTGGGTGCTTCGCCAGAAAAGCCAGGGCACGCGCATCGTGACCGGACTGCTTTCCATACTGTTGGGTGGAATAGGCATCATCTACCTCTTCGGAATTCCCTGGACTTCCGTGGTGACCGGCCTTGACCTTGGCACCTCTGCGCTCGGTTCCCTGGCGTTCATCCCCGGGGATCTGATCAAGGCAGTGGTCGCCACGCTCGTGGCCGTCACCGTTCACCGCAGCTACCGGGGACTCATGCGCTAGATCCATGAATCTCGCCAGCCAGCTGCAGCATCACGCGCTCACTCGTCCAGATCACCCGGCCGTAATCAGCATTTCCCAGGTAATCGATTACGCAACCCTGTACGCCTCGAGCCACGATTTGGCTCAGGCATTGCAGCGGGATCCACGCATTGGCCGTCGCGTAGGACTCTACTGCTCGGATCCAGTCGCATTGGCCATAGGATTCCATGCCTGCGTGCTCGCCGGGGTGAGCGCCATGATTCTCGATCCGACCTGGCCTGCCGAAAAGCTGAAGACCACGCTCACGCAATTCGGGTCTCCGAAGGTCCTAACGGATCAGCCCGGTGAAGCGTCGGTGACAGAGCTTGGCCACACGGCTCTAGGCGTGCGCACGGTATCGGATCCCAGCCATGCGCTTGCGGACCTGGCCACACAGGCCGGCTCCGACTCCGAGCTTTTGCTCATCTTCACATCCGGATCCACCGGCAGCCCGAAGGCAGTTGTTCGCACCCGCCATTCATGGGAGCAGTCCATCAGCCGGTGCGCGGGGATTCTCGGGGCCAGCGAAGATTCCACAACGCTTGTTCCCGGTCCGCTCGCTCATGGCCTCGGCCTATATGCGCTGGTTGAATCGGTCGCGCTCGGCGGCACCCTAGTGGCACCGGGACGTTGGCAGGCCGGGCACGTTCGGCGACTATTGCAGTCAACCAGCTGTAACCGACTGGTTGCAGTTCCTTCGCTCGTGCGGTTGCTGCTCCAGCAGATTCCACTCCAGCGGCTCTCCGGGCTGCGTCACGTGGTCACCGGCGGCGAAGCCCTGAGCCTGGATCTGGCCCAGCAGATCCTACAGCTCTCGAAAGACGTAAATTGCATCGAATACTTCGGCAGCAGCGAGCACAGCCTGATTGCCTACCGCCAGCGCAGCCTTGAAGAAGCCGAGGAGAGCCCTTTCATGGGGACGCTCTTCGACGGAGTCCGGGCACATTTGCATGCACAGAATGGCACCGACGGGACAGGTCGGCTCATGATTCGAAGTGCCTTCAACGCCATCGGTTATGACCCGCAGGGCTCGGGCCAGCTAGAACGCTGCGAGGAAGCGACCGGAATCGGAGATATTGCCCGCTTGCTACCCGGTCAACGTATTCAAATCCTTGGCCGCGGCGGCGAGATGATGAACATCAATGGAAACAACGTCTATCCTGCGGAGATCACCAGAGCGCTCGAAGCGGCAGGCTTGAGGCAGTCGCTCGTTCTGGCGCACCGCCTGGCCCACGGCAAGACGGTGCTGACCGCCTATGTGCAACTTGCTCTTCACCAGCCACTGCCCGATCCATCTTCGGTCTTGCAGGTACTCCGCGAGATTCTGCCCGTTTATAAAATTCCCCACGACGTAGTGTTTTTGCCTTCTTGGCCACTGACCGCCAGCGGCAAATGCGATATTCAAACTCTTCCAGCACCAACAACATCCGGACTGAGAAAGCTGCGCTTGCGATGAATGAAGCCTTGATCATAGCCGCCAGGCGCACGCCAGTGGTGCGCTCAAATAAGGAATTCGCTCGTCTCGGAGCCGACCAACTACTGGGCAAGGTCTTTGACGCCTTGTTGGAGGACACTGGAATCTCCCCTGCAGACGTGGACCACGTCTTCGCGGGAAACGCGGCAGGACCCGGCGGAAACATTGCGCGCGTCGCAACGCAGGTTTCTCGGCTGCCTGACTCCGTGCCGGCGACTACCCTCGATGCCCAATGCGCGAGCGCGTTGGAGGCAATCGCAGCGGCAGCCAGAATGGTGCGCTGCGGCGAGGCACGGGCGGTGATCGCTGGTGGTGTCGAATCGGTATCCACCGCACCTTGGCGAATGGAGAAGAATGGGGATCCCGCTTCTCCGCCACGGATCTATTCGCGCGCCCGTTTTACCCCACACCCGCAAGTCGACCCGGAAATGGGTGTGGCCGCGGAGAACATCGCCGCACAGTTCCAGATCTCCCGCACCGCCCAGGACGAGTTTGCCCTACGCAGTCACCAACGCGCGGTGCAAGCGCAGCAAGCCGGACGCTTCAACCAGGAAATCGTGCCGATTGGCACTCCTTCGGGAGTGGTCCAATCCGATACCTGCCCACGCGAGGGATTGTCGGCCAAGAAACTAGCCTCCTTGCGTCCCGCGTTCGTTCCCGGCGGTACCGTGACGGCAGGCAATTCATGCCCTATAAATGATGGGGCCGCAGCGGTGTTGGTTGTCGATGCAGAGCATTATGCACGACTTGACGCACGGTTTGCCCTGAGATATCTAGGAACTGGCACCGGGGCCTGCGACCCACAAATCCTTGGCATGGCAGCGGTGCCCGCGTATCAAAAGCTTGCGCAGCTGCTCGGCGTCGACCGGCTAGGCAAGGCGGAACTCATCGAGTTCAATGAGGCGTTCGCCGTCCAGGCCTTGGCTTGCCTTGCAGAGCTAGGAATTGGCGTCTCAACGGTTAACCGTGATGGCGGCGCGCTTGCCTTGGGACACCCCTACGGTGCCAGCGGGGCTTTGCTGGCCACCCGGCTCTTTTGGCAGGCACGGGCCACCGCACGCGGCGATGAACTCTGTCTGGCCCTCATGGCCGCCGCCGGTGGCACCGGTACGGCGATGGCTTTTGAATCGGTGTACACACAGCCCGACTAAAACCATCGGGCCAGGGACGGGGCTACAACCAGCGCAGATTCAACAAGCGGATTAAGAAAAGGCACCTTTCGAATCTTGAAAGATTCGAAAGGTGCCTTTTGGCTCTACAACTTAGATGTTGAACCCAAGGGCTCGCATCTGGTCGCGACCATCGTCGGTAATGCGTTCCGGACCCCAAGGCGGCATCCAGACCCAATTCAAACGATGCTCGTCGACAACGCTTTCCATCGCTTGGGCGACCTGCTCCTCGATAATATCGGTGAGCGGGCAAGCCGCGGTGGTCAGGGTCATGTCGAGAATAAGTGCGCCGTCTTCCGCGTACTTCAGACCGTAAAGCAGGCCCAAGTCGACGATATTAACACCGAGTTCCGGGTCAATGACGTCTTTGAGCGCCTCCTCTACGTCTTCCAACGGAGTCGTAGCGGCTCCCGTGCTCTGTTCGGTTGATTCACTCATGGAATTTACCTTACTAGGCCTTGACGTTGAGGAAGCGGTCGTAGCCTTCGTCTTCCAAACGATCTGCAAGTTCCGGGCCACCCTGCTCAGCGATGCGACCGTCAACAAACACGTGCACGTGGTCTGGCTTGATGTAGCGCAGGATGCGAGTGTAGTGGGTGATCAGCAAGGTGCCCATCTGGTTATCATCCTGAGCGCGGTTGACGCCCTCGGACACGGTCTTCAACGCGTCAACGTCGAGGCCCGAGTCGGTCTCGTCCAAGATGGCGAACTTAGGCTTGAACAGTTCCATCTGCAGGATTTCGACGCGCTTCTTCTCGCCGCCGGAGAAGCCTTCGTTGACGTTACGGCCAGCGAAGTCCGCATCGATCTTCAGCTTCGCCATGGCTTCCTTGACGTCCTTGGTCCAGGTACGCAGCTTCGGAGCTTCGCCGTCGATTGCGGTCTTGGCGGTACGCAAGAAGTTGGTCATGGTCACGCCGGGGACCTCGACTGGGTACTGCATGGCCAGGAACAGGCCGGCCTTGGCGCGTTCGTCAACGCTCATCTCCAGCACGTCGACGCCATCAAGGGTAATCGAACCCGAGGTGACCTTGTAACGTGGGTGGCCGGCGATGGTCGAGGCCAAGGTGGACTTGCCCGAGCCGTTGGGGCCCATGATTGCGTGGGTTTCGTTGGTGTTGATGGTCAGCGAAACACCCTTGAGAATTTCCTTCTCACCCTGCTCGGTGTCGATCGAGACGTGCAGGTCTTTGATTTCCAGAGTAGACATACGTCGTTCCGTTTCTATATCTAAAAGGCTGGTAGAACCGGCACTACCTAGAGGGTAGTGGTTGCCAATTCTTCTTCGATGGTGTCGGTCAGGCGCTCCTGGAGCTGCTCATCACCGATCTGCTGGACGATTTCGTTCAGGAAGCCACGAACCACCAAGCGGCGTGCGGTCTTCTCATCGATACCGCGAGCCATCAGGTAGAACAGGTGCTCGTCGTCGAAGCGTCCGGTGGTGGAAGCGTGTCCGGCACCGTCGATCAGGCCGGTCTCGATTTCCAGGTTAGGCACCGAGTCGGCACGGGTGCCGCCGGTGAGCACCAGGTTGCGGTTCGCCTCGTAGGAATCGGTTCCCACGGCAGCCTTCCGGATCAGCACGTCGCCAACCCAGACGGTGTGCGCGTTCTTACCCTGCAAGGCACCCTTGTACAGCACGTTCGACTTGCAGTTCGGTACCGCGTGGTCGACGAACAGGCGGTGCTCCAAGTGCTGAGCGGCGTCGGCGAAGTACAGGCCGTAGAGCTCGATCTCGGCGTGCTCTCCGGCAAAACGAGCCGAAGGGTTCACGCGCACCAGGTCGCCACCGAAGGTGACCACGATGTGCTTGAAGGTTGCGTCCTTGGCCACCGAGGCCTGCTGCGAGGAAGCGTGGATTGCATCCGATTCCCAAGCCTGCAGCGAGACAACGCGCAGACGAGCGCCCTGGCGAACATCGAATTCGATATTCTGCGCCAGCACTGCCGAGCCTACGTGGTCGATAACGACCATGGCTTCGGAGTTCTCTTCCGCCACGATGATCAGGTGCTGAGCCGCTGGATCCAGCGACTCACCGGTGATGCGCAGGACGCTCTTCACATCTTCGGCGTTAGCCGGGATGGTGAGCACCTGTGCGCCGTTGGAGTACTTCCAACTGTTGGCCGACACGCGGTCATCAGGGGTGAAGGCGTTGCCGCGGATCGCGTCGTCTGCCGCGACGGTGCGCAGCGAGACGTTGTCGGAACCGGTCAGTTCAACCTTCGGTGCCTTGCCGGTCAGTTCAGCGGTGTGCAGGCCACCGATGCGCTTGAGCGGGGTGAAGCGCCAGTCTTCTTCGCGTCCGGTCAACTTGGGGAAATCTTCGACGTTGAAGCTGGTCAAACGACCGGCACGTGAAGAATCCGTCACACCTTCGCCGCCGCCGTGGCTGTGGCTCTTGGCCGAGTCGCCGGCAAGTGGGGAGGTGGCGCTGTCGTTCAATGGCGAAAGGTTTTCGCCCTCTTCTGTGAAGCCCGGGATGGAGGGGGCGCCAATGCGCGCCTTCTCATCGGGAATCTGAGTAGTGGTCTCGGACATTCTTAGCCGACCGATCCTTCCATCTGGAGTTCAATAAGGCGGTTCAGTTCCAGCGCGTATTCCATTGGAAGTTCACGGGCGATTGGCTCAACGAAGCCACGCACGATCATCGCCATTGCTTCGTCCTCGGCCAGGCCGCGGGACTGCAGGTAGAACAGCTGTTCTTCGGAAACACGGGAAACCGTTGCCTCGTGGCCCATGGTCACGTCATCCTCGCGGACGTCGATGTATGGGTAGGTGTCCGAACGCGAAATCTGGTCAACCAGCAGCGCGTCACACACGACCGAGTTCTTGGTGCCCTTGGCACCCTCGCGAACCTGGACCAGACCGCGGTAAGCGGAGCGGCCACCGTTACGGGCCACCGACTTGGCGACAATGGTGCTGGATGTGTTCGGAGCGATGTGAACCATCTTCGAACCGGTGTCCTGGTGCTGGCCTTCGCCGGCGAAGGCGATGGACAGGGTCTCGCCCTTGGCGTGCTCGCCAACCAAGTAGACAGCCGGGTACTTCATGGTGACCTTGGAGCCGATGTTGCCATCGACCCACTCCATGGTGGCGCCCTCTTCGCAGACGGCACGCTTGGTCACCAGGTTGTACACGTTGTTCGACCAGTTCTGGATCGTCGTGTAGCGGACGCGGGCGCCCTTCTTCACGATGATTTCCACGACCGCCGAGTGCAGCGAGTCCGACTGGTAGATCGGGGCGGTGCAGCCCTCGATGTAGTGGACGTAGGAGTCCTCGTCGGCGATGATCAAGGTGCGCTCGAACTGACCCATGTTTTCCGTGTTGATACGGAAGTAGGCCTGCAGCGGGATCTCCACGTGTACGCCCTTGGGGACGTAGACGAAGGAGCCACCGGACCAGGTCGCGGTGTTCAACGAAGCGAACTTGTTATCGCCTGCTGGGATGACCGAGCCGAAGTATTCCTTGAAGATGTCTTCGTGTTCCTTCAACGCGGTATCCGTGTCGAGGAAGATGACGCCCTGGGCTTCGAGGTCTTCACGCAGCTGGTGGTAAACAACCTCGGACTCGTACTGAGCAGCTACGCCGGAAACCAGACGCTGCTTTTCAGCCTCTGGAATGCCTAGCTTGTCGTAGGTGTTCTTGATGTCTTCGGGCAGGTCTTCCCACGTGGTGGCCTGCTTTTCGGTCGAGCGAACGAAGTACTTGATGTTGTCGAAGTCGATGCCCGAGAGGTCTGGACCCCAGGTAGGCATCGGCTTGCGGTCGAAGTACTTCAAGCCTTTCTGGCGCAGCTCCAACATCCACTCAGGTTCTGACTTGAGGTTGGAAATGTTAGCTACAACATCGGCATCAACGCCGCGACGTGCATTCGCACCCGCGTCGTTCTTGTCTGACCAGCCGTATTCGTAATTACCGATTCCGTGGAGTTCGGGGTTCTTCTCCAGAATATCGGAAATTACACCTGGGTCGGCAGACTCCTGTGCAATCTGATCCGTCATCGCGGCCTCTCCTGCTTCGTGAACTTGATTCGAGTTCTCTTCTCAGCGCGTATTGGCGCCTTTCCGCGACCCACAGGGATGTGGGTCGTGCACACATGTCCGCCGCCGGCTAGCGTCGACAGCCTTCTCACGTCGACACCGACCAGCCGGGCAAACATTTCAGTTTCCATGTCGCAAAACACCGGAAACTCGCGTGCCAAATCTTGTATGGGGCAATGCCCCTGGCACAGCTGAACGCTGCGCATTAGTGCTGTTGAAACCTTCGCTTCAACCTTGCGGGTGTAGCCAACGAAACCATCGGAGCTAAGTAATTCGCTTAGCTTCGCTGCTCGCTCCTCCAACCCTTCAACACCGTCTAACGCTTTCGCATAGCGGCTTTCCATCGTCGCGAAACGGTCCTGGGCGAATTTGCGAATCGCATCTTCTCCCGCCGCATCCCCCAACACCTTAAGTGCCTGGGTGGCGATATCCAGGTAGTCATTGCCCAGTTTTGTCTGTCCCCGGTGCGAAAGTACGTACC
Organism: Arthrobacter sp. MYb221; assembly: GCF_002979835.1. Lineage (NCBI taxonomy): Bacteria > Bacillati > Actinomycetota > Actinomycetes > Micrococcales > Micrococcaceae > Arthrobacter > Arthrobacter sp. MYb221. Next base: position 64,981 of record NZ_PCPW01000003.1, read on the forward strand.
GACGGGACGGACGGCCTGCGCCCGACTTCTGGTTGGCTACCAGCTTCACCTCTACCAGTCCGGATTTGGACAAGGCATCGAGGTGACGCCGAACCGCCGCGGGCGTGAACCCGAGCTTGGTGCCAAGCTCGGCTGCACTGACCGGTCCATCTTCAAGGACTGCGTTCAGAACTCGGTCTCGCGTGCGCTCCTCAGTATCCCCAACCGCGTCAACCGTAGTGCCAGTTGTGGTACTAGCTGTGTCTGAATTAGATGAATACACAACACAAGCATGCCTATATTTTTAGCCTACGTCTAGTAAGGAAGGACTTACTAAGGTAGAGCTTGTCACCTTGGAAATCTCGCGGATTTTCTCTTCCGCTACAACCATCATCCTCCGCACGCAAAACGAACTCGAGCCTTCGTGACAAAGGACTCAGAGCCCTTGACTTCGACATGACGTAGAATGCTGTGGTGTCTTCAGTTACTCCCAGCCTCATCATCAATGAGCTGAGCAAGGATCTGGGACCGGTTCCTGCGCTGAATAATCGCATGCTCAGGGTCCTGGATTCCGTCTCCCTCAAAGCTTTCCCCGGGCAGGTCACCACGCTTCTCGGCTCCAATGGCGCCGGCAAGTCAACGACCCTCGCCTGCGCCCAGGGGCTTATGCGCCCTGTAGGCGGAACGGTGCAATTGCTCGGCCAAGATCCCTACGGGGACAATCCGGCCCTCCGCTCGCGTGTCGGCGTAATGCTGCAGGACGGCGGGCTGCCTCCCTCGATGCGCCCGGTTCCGTTGCTGCGCCATGTCGCGGCCATGTACAAGAACCCAATAGATATCGATGCGCTGATAGTGCGTTTAGATCTCGAATCCTTTGGCAGCCGCACCATCCGCAGGCTTTCAGGCGGCCAAAAGCAACGCGTCGCTTTGGCCCTGGCGCTGGCCGGGGACCCCGAAGTCTTGTTCTTGGACGAGCCAAGCGCGGGTCTGGACCCACAGTCGCGTCAAGTAGTTTTCGATCTGATCAGCGAACAGCGCGACGCCGGCAAGGCGATCGTGCTCACCACCCATCTGATGGATGACGCGCAACGCCTGAGTGATTACGTGTACATCATCGACAAGGGCCGCACCGTTGCGCAGGGCACCGTCGCAGAATTGACGACGCTGGCCGCCGCCGAGCATGAGACCCGCCCCGTGGGTTTTGGCGCGGCACCTGGCCTCACGCTCCCGCAACCCCCCGCAGGCCTGCACTTGAGCGAAACCACTCCCGGCGAGTACCACTTGACCGGGGTGAGCACCGCGGAGCATCTGCACTGGCTCACCAGCTGGTGGGCACGCGAGGGAATCCTGCCTAAGCATATGAATCTGCAGGCACGTAGCCTCGAAGATGTTTTTCTGGAATTCGCGCAAAAGGAGGAACCCGCATGAGCCAGACTATTGCCAAATCCAACGCGGTTTCCACCCCCAAGCGCATCGCGCTCCAGGGCAAATACGAAACGATCATGATGCTCAGCAATGGCGAGCAACTAGTGCTCGCGGTGGTGCTGCCTATCATCGCCTTGTTCGGGCTGACCTTTACCGACTTGCTCGAAGGCGTTGCCCCGCGCAGCATTGATGCCGCCGTCCCGGGCGTGCTGGCCTTGTGCGTGATCTCTACAGCCTTCACGGGCCAGGGCATTGGAACGGGCTTCGACCGCCGCTATGGCGTGCTGCGGATGTTCTCCACGACTCCCCTGGGAAAGACCGGCCTGATTTTCGGAAAGGTCATCGCGGTGCTCACCGTGCTGGCCATCCAGGTAGTCCTCATCACCCTTGTGGCCTTGCTGCTCGGATGGGAGCCAAACCTGTTTGGAATCCTTCCGGCAATTTTATTCTTGCTTCTCGGAGCAGCCGCCTTCACCGCCCTGGGGCTGTTGATTGCGGGCACCGTTCGCCCCGAAGCCACCTTGGCAATCACGAATTTGGCGTGGATCCTGCTCGCCGGCGTGGGCGGGGTGCTCTTCCCGCTGAGCATGGCGCCGCATTGGATCCAGCCGACCCTGGACGCCTTGCCCTCTGCCGCACTCGGCGACGCCATGCGCTCGGCGCTCATTGAAGGCCGGTTCAGCATCGCAAGCGTAATCTTCTTGGTGCTTTGGGCCGCCGCTGGTTCATTTGCCGCCATCAAACTATTCAAGTGGAACTAACCAGAACACCATGAAGGGGAGATTTCCATGTCTTCAGACCTAGCTAAACGAAGCTGGGCTTCCAAGTTGCTCGCCAAGATCGGTGACCTCTTCGGAATCATTGTCGCTGCCGCCGTCGCATGGCTAGGCACTATGCCGCCGAAGGTCACCCGCATCGTCCACGGCCTGGCAATTGCCTCCTTGGTTTCGCAGATTGGGATCATCGTCACCGGTGGTGCGGTGCGATTGACCAAGTCCGGCCTCGGCTGCTCGCACTGGCCCAACTGCGTCCCGGGGTCGATGACCCCGGTTCCAGAAATGGGCTACCACGGGCTGATCGAGTTCGGGAACCGCCTGCTGACCTTCGTCCTGCTTGCAATTGCCGTGGCTTTCTTAATTTCAATCTGGAATATGCGCAAGAGCCACCCTTCGATCTTCAAGCTCGCAGTGGTGCTGCTGGCGGGCATTCCGGCTCAAGGCGTGATCGGCGGCATTACCGTCTGGACGGATCTGAACCCCTGGGTTGTTTCTCTGCACTTCATACTTTCGGGCACGCTGGTTTGCCTGGCGACGATCTTGGTCAACCGAACCCGCCGCGAGCTGAAGCATGACATCACCCCGCCAACGACGAAGACCATTGGGCAATTCGCGACGGCCGCTTGGGTCCTGTCGATGCTTGCCGTCATCATGGGGACGATCGTGACCGGAACCGGCCCGCACGCCGGCGACGCCACCGCTCCCCGGCACCTCTTCGATCCCCTGCTGGTCACGCGCATGCACACGGCCCCGGTGTACTTGCTCGTCCTTGCCACGGTGATCGTCCTGGTGCTGGCCTACCGCACCGGAGGCAACGCCAAGCTCCGTGCGGCCAGCTGGTGGTTAGTCCTCGTCATTGCCCTGCAGGCGGCCCTCGGTTACATCCAGCATTTCACCGGGCTCCCCATCGGCTTGGTCCTTCTGCATATGCTCGGTGCGAGCCTGCTGATGGTCGCCTCCACGAACCTCTGGGATCGTGCGGCCAGGCTGCCGAAGAGCGACCGCGTCGAGCAGCACTAACTTCGCAGGCAGTATGGCAAAAGGCTGGAAACCACCTGGTTTCCAGCCTTTTCTCTACCCTCATTCGCTAGCGCATGCTCTGCGAAGCAAACTTTCCAACAGCCCCTAACGCAGCAGCCCGTAGCATCCGAAGGCAAGAAGCAGTCCCCCGTCGAATCCCGCGACCAATAGTGGGTCACTGCGTAAATGAGCACGATGGCCTCCGCCACGGCCAAGTGACGGGATGCTAGAGCGATAGCAGGGGCACGAGCGGTGGGATACCTCCGTCGAAGCTCCACCGCTGCCAAGCATTTCCGGAAGCAGCATCGACGACATACGGATCGGGTCCGCAGAGACAAAAATCCCCGCCTCCAACTCAATGGAAGCGGGGATTTCAGAGTATTACTTAGCCAAACAGCGGGCTGCCGACGAACGGGTCAATAGCCAGCGCCAGGAACACGATCGATAGGTAAGTGATCGAAATATGGAAGACCTTCATGGCCTTGCGATTCATCTCGGCAGGGCTGTGATCGCGCTGAGCTTCGCGGTAGAGCACATGTGACTCGTAGACGAACCATGCGCCTGCCCCGCCGGCAATCGCGGTGTAGACGATGCCCGCATATCCCATGGGCAGCAGCAACAGGGAGCAGACCACCGTGGCCCAGGCATAGAGAACTACCTGCACCGAAACACGGCGGGCGTTGGCTATCGCTCCAAGCATCGGCACCGAGGCGGCGTTGTAATCATCTGCATACTTCATGGACAGTGGCCAGTAGTGCGGCGGGGTCCAAAGGAAAATCACCAGGAATAGGATGATCGCTGGCCATTCCACGGTCTCGGTGACCGCCGCCCAGGCGATAAGGACCGGCATGCAACCGGCAATGCCGCCCCAGACGATGTTCTGCGAGGTGCGGCGCTTGAGGATCATCGTGTAGAGAACTACGTAGAGAAGGATCGCGGCAAGTCCCAGGGCCGTGGCCAGCGGATTGGTGCCGAACCAGAAGACTACGAGCGATGCGATCGCCAAGACCCAAGAGAAGATCAGGGCCTCGCGCGGGGTGACGTCACCGGTAACCAAAGGCCGCCCCTTGGTGCGCTTCATCAACTTATCCATGTCGCGATCGAGGTAGCAGTTGAATGCGCTTGCCGCGCCGGCGGCCATGGCACCGCCAAGAATGGTAGCAACCATCAACCAGACGGCAGGGAAACCGCGCTCTGCGAAGATCATTGTCGGCAAGGTGCTCACCAGGAGCAGCTCTACGACGCGAGGCTTGGTGAGCGCCAGATAGGCACGGGCCTTGCGCTTGGCAAAATCCCCAGCATTTTCGTCAGGTTGGCGCGATGAGCGCGGTACTAACGATCCGGCGACGCTAAGAGTCTTCAATTAAACGCACTCAGTTCTACACGGGTACAAGACAGACACCACTTATTCTACGACGAATAGAACTCAGACGGTAGTTGCTTGATGTAAGTATTCAAGGCCAACTCCGTGATTCCGGTCATCTTTACCCCCTCCGACATCATCCAGGAGCAGCCGCGCACGCTTCGCAATGCTGGACGACCTCCGCCAGCCGGCACCCGCGCCGCGCGGCGGCACCGCCATCCCGTCCCGAAAAAACAAGCTCCAAAGTTTGTAATTCTAAGACAAACAAGAATATAACGTTGTTGACCAAAGGTTTTCCCAAGCTTCAAACGCAACCTCGCCTGGATGTCCAGTGCGCTCGGCGCGATAACCATTTCCCCACGGCCCCCGCCCGGCCACGGCGCGGCATTCGCGCCGCGCCGGAGCGCAGCAGAAGGTCCCTAATTCAGCTCGCCCGGTCATTGCCGCAGCCCGGGCCGCGGGAGGCTCGCCCTCCGGTTGTGCTCTCGGCAATGTTCGATGGGTCAAAGATTGATGCAAAATGTGCGTGTCATGTTTGTTCAACCCATACAGTCATAGAGCGATTCGCGATACAGTGGACACTAATCGCGCCGTCGCCACCTGATACCCCAAAAAGCTCGACTACGGGTAGCAGGGTCGACGGCGTATTGCGTGTCAGCGGGATAAACCCCGTCCAAGCCTGAATGGAAGGAACGCCGCAGTGGCGATTGAATCCTTAGTAGAAGAGTTCTCACTTACCGAGTTGGATCGTAAGGCCATCGACACCACTCGTGTCTTGGCAGCCGACGCAGTAGAAAAAGTTGGCAACGGCCATCCCGGTACCGCCATGAGCTTGGCTCCGGCTGCGTACCTGATCTTCCAGAAGCACCTGCGCCACGACCCGAAGGATCCGAACTGGATCGGTCGCGACCGCTTTGTGCTCTCCCCCGGTCACACCTCGCTGACCCTCTACCTGCAGCTCTTCCTCTCGGGCTACGGCCTGGAGATGGAAGACATCGAAGCGCTGCGCACCTGGGGTGCGAAGACTCCGGGCCACCCGGAATACGGCCACACCGCCGGCGTGGAGATCACCACCGGCCCCTTGGGCCAGGGCCTGGCCTCGGCCGTTGGCTTCGCTTACTCCCAGCGCCGCATGCGCGGCCTGCTGGATCCGGCGGCAGAAGCCGGCACCAGCCCGTTTGACCACACCGTGTACGTCATCGCCTCCGATGGCGACCTGCAGGAGGGCGTCACCTCCGAGGCCTCCTCGCTAGCCGGCCACCAGGAACTGGGCAACCTCGTCGTCATTTACGATGACAACAAGATCTCCATCGAGAACGACACCGACATTGCGTTCACCGAAGACGTGCTGGGCCGCTACGACTCCTACGGCTGGCACACCCAGCGCGTGGACTGGACCGTCACCGGCGAATACGTCGAAGACATGCACGCCCTGGACGCCGCAATCCGCGCCGCCAAGGCCGAGACCTCCCGTCCCTCGATGATCGCGCTGCGCACCATCATCGGCTGGCCTTCGCCAACCAAGCAGAACACCGGCGGCATCCACGGTTCGAAGCTCGGCGGCGAAGAAGTCGCAGGGCTGAAGAATGTTCTGGGCTTCGACCCGGAGCAGTCCTTCCACATCGATGAGGAAGTACTCGCTCACGCCCGCGAGGTAGTGACCCGCGGCGCAGCGCTGCACGAGTCATGGAACGAGACGTTCGAGGCGTGGAAGCGCGCCAACCCCGAAGAGGCAGCGCTGCTTGAGCGCCTGCAGGCAGGGGAACTGCCGGAGGGCTGGACCGAAAAGATCCCGACCTTCGAACCGGGTTCCACCATGGCTACGCGCGCCGCTTCGGGCAAGGTCATCAACGCGATCGCCGATGAGCTGCCCGAACTGTGGGGCGGCTCCGCGGACCTCGCCGGTTCGAACAACACCACCATCGCCACCGCGAAGTCCTTCGCACCCGAGCGCCGCTCCACCGATTCCTGGGATGCCAGCCCTTACGGCCGCGTCCTGCACTTCGGCATCCGCGAGCACGCCGCCGCGTCGATCGTGAACGGCATCGTGCTCTCCTCCCCGACCCGCGCGTTCTCCGGAACCTTCCTGATCTTCTCGGACTACCAGCGTCCGGCCATCCGCCTGGCCGCCTTGATGGGCATCCCATCGATCTTCGTCTGGACCCACGACTCGATCGGCCTGGGCGAGGACGGCCCGACCCACCAGCCGGTGGAGCAGCTCGCCTCCTTGCGCATCATCCCGAACTTCGACGTCGTCCGCCCGGCAGACGCCAACGAGGTCGCCTACGCATGGCGCGGCATGCTGGAACTGACCGACACCCCATCGGGTATCGTGCTCTCCCGGCAGAACCTGCCGATCTATGACCGTTCGGCACCAGGCTTCCGCGGCGCCGAAGGCACCCTGAAGGGTGGCTACATCCTGGCCGAGGCAGTCCGCGAGGGCGCCGAGACCACCCCGGATGTCATCTTGCTGGCCACCGGCTCCGAGGTCGAGCTGGCCGTCGAGGCCCGCGAGGCACTGGCCGCGAAGAACATCGCCGCCCGCGTCGTCTCGCTGCCGAGCTTCGAATGGTTCGCCAAGCAGGACGCCGCCTACCGCGAAGAGGTGCTCCCGGCGGCCATCACCGCCCGCGTTTCGGTGGAAGCCGGCGTAGCCCAGGGCTGGCGCGAGCTGGTCGGCGCCGCGGGCGAAATCATCTCCCTGGATCACTTCGGTGCATCCGCAGACTACAAGAAGCTCTACAGCGAATTCGGGATCACCACCGATGCAGTTGTCGCAGCCGCCGAAAAAGTTGTTAAGTAAAGGAACTGGCACACATTATGAGTAACCCAAATACCCAGGCCCTGTCCGACGCCGGCGTTTCGATCTGGCTGGACGACCTTTCCCGCGAGCGTTTGACCAGCGGTTCGCTGGCCAAGCTCATCGAAGAGCAGAACGTCGTCGGCGTGACCACCAACCCGTCGATCTTCGCCGCGGCACTGACCAACGCAGCGGTCTACGGCGAGGCCATCGCCGAGCAGCGCCACAAGTCGGTCGAAGACGCGATCACCGAGATCACCAGCGACGACGTTGCCGCCGCCTGCGACCTGTTCCGCCCGATCTACGACTCCAGCAACGGCTTCGACGGCCGGGTGTCCATCGAGGTCGACCCGCGTCTGGCCCACGACACCGCGCAGACCATCGTCCAGGCCAAGGCCCTGCACGAACGTGTAGCCCGCGAAAACGTGCTCATCAAGATCCCCGCCACGCTGGCCGGCCTGGAGGCCATCACCGAAACCATCGCGGCGGGCATCAGCGTCAACGTCACCCTGATCTTCTCGCTGGAACGCTACCGCGAGGTCATCAACGCGTATCTGATCGGCTTGGAGAAGGCCAAGGCCAAGGGCTTGGACCTGTCCAAGATCCACTCGGTCGCCTCCTTCTTCGTTTCCCGCGTGGACTCGGAAATCGACAAGCGCCTGAACGCCATCGACACCGAGGCGGCACTGGCCCTGCGCGGCCAGGCCGGTGTGGCCAACGCCCGCCTGGCCTACCAGGTCTTCGAGGAGACCTTCGCCTCGGCACGCTACGAAGCGCTGGCAGCCTCCGGGGCCAATGTGCAGCGTCCGCTGTGGGCTTCGACCGGCGTGAAGGATCCTGCCTACCCATCCACCCTGTACGTCACCGAACTGGTGGCACCGCAGACCGTGAATACCATGCCGGAAAAGACCCTGGAGGCTACCGCCGCGGAGGCGGAGATCCGCGGAAACGTGGTTTCCGGCAGCTACGCCCAGGCCAACGGCGTGCTCGACGCGCTGGCGGCCCAGGGCGTGGACTACAACGAGGTTGTGTCGCTGCTCGAGGTCGAAGGCGTTCAGAAGTTCGACGTCGCCTGGAACGAACTGCTCGAGGACATGTCTGTGGCTTTGAAAGAGGCCAAGTAGATGGAGTTGGGCTTAGTTACTTCCGGCGCGGCCCTCGCCTCGGTCGACCGGCTGCTTCCGCAGCTCATCGAGGCCAAGATCGGCAGCCGCATCGCCGGCCAGGACCCCACCGTGTGGGGCGCCGAGGCCGAAGCCGAGTCCGCCATGCGCCTGGGCTGGGCTCAGCCCTTCGAAGCCGCCGCGAAGCTGCTTCCGCAGATCCTTGAGCTGCGCGAGCAGCTGCTGGCCGAGGGCCTGACCCGGATCGCCCTGTGCGGCATGGGCGGCTCCTCGCTGGCACCCGAGGTGATCACCGCGCATGACGAGGTCGACCTGGTCATCTGCGATACCACCGACCCGCAGATGGTTTCCGAGATCGTGAACACCGAGCTGGAGTGCACCGTCGTGGTCGTCGCCTCCAAATCGGGGTCCACCGTGGAAACCGATTCGCAGCGACGCGCCTTCACCGCGGCCTTCGAGGCCGCCGGCATCGATCCGGCTACCCGACTGGTGCTCGTCACCGATCCGGGTTCGCCGATGGACAATCCGGAAGGCGTGCGCGCGGTCTTCAACGCCGACCCGAATGTGGGCGGGCGCTACTCGGCGCTGACCGCCTTCGGGCTGGTGCCTTCGGGACTTGCCGGGGCCGATATCGAAGCGCTGATCGAAGAGGCCGGGTTGATCTCGGACCTGCTCAGCGGCGACGACGAAGACAACATTGCCTTGCACCTAGGCGCCGCGCTGGTTACCGCCGGCCGCGACAAGCTGGTTATCGCGGAAATCGGCGACGCCCTGCCGGGCTTCGGGGACTGGGCCGAACAGCTCATCGCCGAATCCACCGGCAAGCTCGGCAAGGGAGTGCTCCCCGTGGTGGCCCACGCGGACGCGCCCGAGCTGGAGCAGGTGGCCGCCGACGTGCTGCCGCTCTACCTGCACGAGCAGCTGCCCGCGGAAATCGATGAGGAGGCCACCGCGATCCACCTCAGTGCACCGCTGGGCACCTCGTTCATGATCTTCGAGTACGCAACCGCCGTGGCCGGCTACCTGTTGGGCATCAACCCGTTTGACCAGCCGGATGTCGAGGCCGCCAAGATTGCCGCGCGCTCGCTGCTCGACGCGCCGGCCGCCGGATCCCCGGATGCGGTGGACGGCAGCGTCGAGCTGTTCGGCACGCAGGCCGCGGACCTGGCCGGCGCGCTCGATGCGCTGACCGCACAGCTGGGCGAGGATGGCTACCTGTCCATCCACGCCTACCTGAACCGCCACGGCGACAAGGAGCTGGAGGCGCTGCGCGACCTGCTGGCCGAACGCACCGGACGCCCGGTGACCTTCGGCTGGGGACCACGCTTCTTGCACTCCACCGGCCAGTACCACAAGGGCGGCCCCCGCCAGGGGGTCTTCCTGCAGGTCACCGCGAACCACGAGCAGGACCTGGAGATCCCGGGCCGCGCCTACAGCTTCGGCGGTTTGATCACCGCCCAGGCTACCGGCGACGGCGCGGTGCTCGCGGACGCCGAACACGGCCGTCCGGTGCTGCGCGTGAATCTAACCGATCGCGCCGCGGGTATCGCGGCGCTGCTTGAGGCTGCGAGCTAACAACACAATATGAGCAATCCACTTCGCGACGCCCGCGACCGGCGGCTTAACCGCATCGCCGGTCCGGGCGCGCTGGTGTTCTTCGGAATCACCGGCGACCTGGCCCGCAAAAAACTGATGCCCGCGGTCTATGACCTGGCCAACCGCGGCCTGCTACCCCCGAACTTCGCTATCGTCGGCTTCGGCCGCCGCGACTGGTCCGCCGAGGACTTCGCCAACCAGGCCCGCGAATGGATCCTGGCCAGCGCGCGCACCCCGTTCAACGAGACGGTGTTCGACCAGCTGGCCTCCGGAATGCGTTTCATCTCCGGGGCCTTCGACGACGACAACGCCTATCAGCAGCTCTCCGCCACCCTGGACGAGCTGGCCGATTCGCGCTCCACCGGACGCAACCACGCCTTCTACCTGTCCATCCCGCCGAGCTGGTTCGACGTGGTCTGCCAGAAGCTCTCCGAGCACAAGCTCGCCAAGGACGAGAATCCCGGCTGGGAGCGTGTGGTCATCGAGAAGCCCTTCGGCCACGACCTGGAAAGCGCCCGCGAGCTCAACGAGATCGTCGAGTCGGTCTTCCCGCCGGACGCGGTCTTCCGCATCGACCACTATCTGGGCAAGGAAACCGTGCAGAACCTGCTGGCGCTGCGTTTCGGCAACCAGATGTTCGAGCCATTGTGGAACAACAAGTACGTGGACCACGTGCAGATCACCATGGCCGAGGATATCGGCATCGGCGGGCGCGCCAGCTACTACGACGGGGTGGGCGCGGCCCGCGACGTCATCCAGAACCACCTGCTGCAGCTCCTCGCGCTGACCGCCATGGAAGAACCCATCTCCTTCGACGCAGATCACCTGCGCGCCGAGAAGGAAAAGGTGCTCACCGCGGTGCAGCTGCCCGAGGATCTGGGGGCCGCCAGCGCCCGCGGACAGTACACCTCCGGGTGGCAGGGCGGCGAAGAGGTGGTCGGCTTCCTCGACGAGGAGGGCTTCAACCCGAAGTCCAAAACCGAAACCTACGCGGCGGTGCGGCTGAACATCAACACCCGCCGCTGGGACGGGGTGCCCTTCTACCTGCGCGCCGGCAAGCGCCTGGGCCGCCGCGTCACCGAGATCGCGGTGGTCTTCAAGCGCGCACCGAACCTGCTGTTCACCGACCACGCGGATGACGAGTTCGGGCAGAACGCCTTCGTGATCCGCGTGCAGCCCGATGAGGGCGCGACCATCCGCTTCTCCTCCAAGGTGCCCGGCACCCAGATGGAGATCCGCGACGTGACCATGGACTTCGGCTACGGCAACGCGTTCACCGAGTCCTCCCCGGAGGCCTACGAACGCCTGATCCTCGACGTGCTGCTCGGCGAACCGCCGTTGTTCCCGCGCCACGAAGAGGTCGAACAGTCCTGGCGCATCCTCGACCCGTTCGAGGATTACTGGGCCGCACAGCCCGAACAGCCAGACCCCTACCTGCCCGGCTCCTGGGGCCCGGCCAGCGGCGATGAGCTGATGGCCAAAGACGGAAGGACGTGGCGACGCCCATGATGATCGATCTTCCCAACACGACCACCTCGAAGGTGGCCAAGAAGCTGCTCTCCTCGCGCCGCACCCACGGGGTGGTGGCCCTGTCCCGGGTGCTGACCCTGGTGGTCATCACCCGCGAGGGGTTCGCGGAGAACGCCATCGAGGCGGCCAACCTGGCCAGCCGCGAACACCCCTGCCGCATCATCGTGGTGGTGCGCGGCTCGGAGAAGGGCGAGAACCGGCTCGACGTGCAGATCCGCGTCGGCGGTGACGCCGGCGCCTCCGAGGTCATCGTGATGCGCACGCATGGCCCGGATATGGCCGCCGACGAGGCGCTGATCTCCGCGCTGCTGCTGCCCGACGCGCCGATCGTGGCCTGGTGGCCGCACGGGGTCCCGGCCGACCCGTACAACACCGCGCTGGGCAAGCTGGCGCACCGGCGGATCACCGACTCGAACGAGACCAAGGATCCTACCGAGGCGCTCTTCCAGCGCGCGAGCACCTACCGCGCCGGGGACACCGACCTGGCGTGGACCCGCATCACCCTCTGGCGCGCCCAGCTGGCGAGCATTATCGATTTGATCGGTACCGAGGGCTTGAGCGGCATCACCGTGAAGGGTTCGGAGAACTCTCCGTCCACCTCGCTGCTGGCGGCCTGGCTGACCATGCGCCTGGACGTCCCGGTGACCATCGCGGCGGATAAGTCCACCGGCGGGCTCTCCAGCGTGCGTCTGGCTCGTGAGGATGGCGACGTGGAGCTTTCCCGTCCCTCCGGAGCCGTGGCCCACCTCTACCTGCCCGGCAGCGCGCCGCAGCGCATCTCGCTGCCGCGCCGCTCGGTGGCCGAATGCCTGGCCGAGGAGATGCGCCGCCTGGACGCGGACGATGTCTTCGGCGAGGTCATCACCCGCGGGCTGAACCTGACCAACCTAAGGAGCATCATTCCCAGTGATCGCTAGACAGATTGTCATCCATGAAGACACCGCCGCCACCGCGCACGGGGTCGCAGCCCGGCTGATCACCTCCATCGCCGATGCGATCGCCGCCCGCGGGGTCGCCCATGTGGTGGTTACCGGCGGCACGCTGGGCATCGCGGCGCTGGTTGCCGTGGCGCAGAACCCGGCGAAGGCTTCGGTGAATTGGTCCCAGGTGCACTTCTGGTGGGGAGATGAGCGCTTCGTCGCCGCCGGCAGCACCGAGCGCAACGCGGTGCAGGCCGAACCGCTGTTCGCCGCCCTGGACGAGCTGGGCCTTGACCGTGGCACCGTCCACGCGATGGGTGACAGCGACGCCTACGCCAGCGCCGAGGACGCGGCTGCCGCCTACACGCGGCTGCTCGCCGAGGAGGCCGGCGACGGCGCGGCGAACCCGGTCTTCGACGTGCTGATGCTCGGCATGGGCCCGGATTCGCACGTGGCCTCGCTGTTCCCGGACCACACGCGCTCCACCGAGCTCGGGGCGATCGCGGTGCACGACTCCCCCAAGCCGCCACCGCACCGGGTGTCGCTGACCATGAGCACCATCAACACGGCCCGCGAGGTCTGGTTGCTGGTCTCCGGCGCGGAGAAGGCGCCAGCCTTGGCCGCCGCACAGCACGAGGTCAACGAGGCCAAGGTGCCGGCAAGCGCCGTGCAAGGCACCGAGGCTACCCGCTGGCTGATCGACCGCAGCGCCGCGACGCTGCTCTAAGCATCACCGCAGACCGGTGCCGCCCCAAAGCAATGGGCGGCACCGGTCTTGGTGATTTGAAAGGACCCTAGACATGACCGCGCAGCAACAGCCGGCAGAGGCTCAGCGCATCACGGTGATCGGCGCCGGAGTGATCGGGCTGTCCACCGCCCACGAGCTGGCCCGCGCCGGCCACCGCGTCACCGTCATCTCGGATCAAGAACCGTGGCAGACCGTCTCCGCCGTGGCCGCCGCCATCTGGTTCCCCTACCACTCGGAGAACTCCCCCGCCGCGGATCTGCTGCTGGCACGCTCGCTGGCGCGGTTCGAAGAACTGGCGTCCATCCCCGAAACCGGAGTGGACCTGCGTTCGGGTCTAAACGTGGATCACCTGCCCGGGGCCGACCGCTCCTGGACCAGAATCGTTGCGAAGACAATCGAAGCGCCAAAGGCAGAGCTGCCCGAAGGTGCCCACCCCGGAGTCTACGCGCGCCTCCCGATCATCACCATGACCACCTACCTATCGTGGCTGCGCACTGAGGTCGAAGCGCTCGGGGTGGTTTTCATCCACGCTACGGTCAAGGAACTAACCGAGCTTAATGGCAGCGCAGATCTTGCGGTCATCGCCGGCGGGCTGCGCGGCGGACAGCTATTGGGCGATGATGAGTCCGTCTACCCGATCCGCGGCCAGGTGGTACGCCTGGCCAACACGAAAAAGCTCACCGACTGGCTGTGCGACGACGACTACCCCGGCGGGGTCAGCTACATCATTCCCCGGCGCGAGGACATCATTGTCGGCGGCACCGACACGGTCAATGATTGGAACCGCGACGTCGAGCCGGAGACCGCGGCGGCAATTCTGCGCCGCGCCACCGAGCTGGTGCCAGAACTCGAAGGGCTGGAGGTCCTGGAGCACAAGGTGGGACTTCGCCCGGCGCGCGATGCCATCCGCCTCGAACGCGTTGCGGGACACCGGATTCCGGTCATCGCCGCCTACGGCCATGGCGGCGCGGGAGTCACCCTGTCGTGGGGCACCGCGCAGCGCGTCGTCGAGCTGGTCGGCGAAAGCCACTAGCCGCTCGCGTTCCCCGAAGATCCTCGAAGGCAAATCCCGATTATGCGGTTTGACTTCGGGGATCAACGCTTTAATCCCAATCGTCGACGCACCGGGCGGCCCGATTCGATGAGATGCATATCACGGATTAATACCTTGAAGACAGGCGTAGTATTTCATTCGCTACACGCGCTCGCGCTTCCGCACGGCGTCACTACGACCAATGTGAAATCATGCTCGCAAAGAAGTCCGGACTCCAAGTGAGCCCTCGCCACAATTCCCTGGCCCGGCCAGCGCAACTCGTCGCCCTGGGGTTTCTGGGCGCTATCCTGATCGGTGGCTTGCTGCTCGCCACACCGTGGGCACACACCGATGGAAAATTCACCCCACTGATCGACGCGCTCTTCACCGCCACCTCGGCGGTCTGCGTCACGGGCCTGACCGTGGTGGACACCGCAACCCACTACACGCTCTTCGGCAAGATCATCATCTTGGCGCTCATCCAGCTCGGCGGGTTGGGCATCATGCTTGTCGCCTCCCTGCTGAGCATGCTGCTCATGGGCAAGATCGGGCTGCTCACCCGGCAGTCCTCCCAGCGCGAAAGCAAGGCCCTGAGCGGACAGGACGTCCGCACAGCCACGAAAACCATTCTGCTCTTCTCCCTGTTCCTCGAAGCCATCACCGCGGTGCCACTGGCCCTGCGCTTCTGGTTGGGCTACGACTACGATGCCCCCTCGGCCCTGTGGCACGCGGTGTTCCATGCGGTGTCCGCGTTCAACAACGCAGGATTCGCGCTCTACTCGGACAGCCTCATGGGTTTCGTGGACGACCCCTGGATCAGCTTGCCGGTCAGCTTCGCGATCATCCTCGGCGGACTCGGCTTCCCGGTACTCGTTCAGCTGCGCCGCTACGGACGCAACACGCTCAAATGGAGCATGAACACCCGACTCGTGCTGCTCATGACCGCCCTGCTGTTGCTCGGCGGTACGGTGTTCATCACCGCCATGGAGTGGAACAATCCGGAAACCCTTGGCACCTTGGACCCGGCGGCACGCGTGCTTGCCGGCTTTTTCCACTCGGTGCAAACTCGTACCGCCGGGTTCAACTCCATCGATATCGGTGCCATGCACCCGGCCTCGTGGCTCGGCATGGATGTACTCATGTTCATCGGCGCCGGCCCGGCCGGCACCGCCGGTGGCATCAAGGTCACCACCGCGGCGGTGCTGCTATTTATCATCCTCACCGAGCTGCGCGGCGAAACGGCCGTCAATGTGCTGGGCAAACGGCTTTCGCGGTCCATTCATCGCCAAGCGCTGACGGTCACGCTCTTGGGCACCGCCGCGGTCTTCTCGGGCACCATGGGATTGTTGCTGCTGACGCCGTATTCGCTGGATCGTTGCCTCTTCGAGGCGACCTCGGCCTTCGCCACCGTTGGCCTGTCCACCGGCATCACCCCCGACCTGCCCGATGCCGGCAAAACCATTCTGATCGCGCTCATGTACTTAGGGCGCGTCGGAGTGCTCTCGCTCGGCTCGGCCCTCGCCTTGCGCGACCGCAAGGCCCTCTACGAACTCCCAAAAGAAAGGCCCGCAATTGGGTAAGCTACTGAATTTCCGCTCAGATTCGAAGAACATTGCCGCCGCGGACTCGGTCGCGGTGATTGGCTTGGGGCGCTTTGGCGCTTCGCTCGCCATGGAATTGATGAAATCGGGCACCCATGTGCTGGGCATCGACTTGAACGAGGATAATGTCCAGGCGTTGAACGGTGAGCTGACCCAGGTGGTGCGGGCGGACGCCGCACGCCGCGAGGTGCTCGAGCAGCTTTCAATTCACGACTTTGACCGCGTAGTGGTCGCCGTAGGCAGCCATCTGCAGTCCTCCATCCTGTGCTGCTCGCTGCTGGTCAGCATGAACATTCCATTGATTTGGGCGAAGGCTCAGGATGACCGGCACGGGCTGATCCTCGAACAACTTGGGGTGCACCACATTGTCTACCCCGAAAAGGATATGGGCCGGCGCGTAGCGCATCTGGTGCGCGGCTCGATCATGGATTACGTGGAGGTCGACCCGGGCTACGCCCTGGTGAAGATGACCGCACCGGCTAGCCTGCATGGGATGCGGTTGAGCGAGATGGGGGTCCGGAAGAAGTACCGGGTCACCATCGCCGCGAAAGCCAATGCGTCCGGCGTTTGGCAGAATACCGATGCGGACACGGTGCTGGTCGAAGGGGACCGCGTGCTGGTGCTTGGATCCACCGCGGACACCGATCGCTTCGGCCAGCTGCGCTAGGCGGCAAAAGCGAATCCAGGCTTAACTAGGAAAGGGGACCCACTGTCGTGGGTCCCCTTTCCTAGTTGTCTGCTATGACTCGATGCTGAAGCGCATGACCAGGGCTAGGCCGATAATGACCGCGCCCCAGACCAGACCAAGAACAATGGTGATGCGATTCAGGTTGCGCTCGGCAACACCGGACGAACCCATCGAGCTGGTCATGCCGCCACCGAACATGTCGGACATACCGCCGCCTCGACCCTTATGGAGAAGGATCAATAGGGTGAGCAGGACACTGGTGATACCCAGCAGTACCTGCAGAATGATCTTGATGATATCCAAGTCGACGGTTCCTTAATTAGATTCAGTCGGTGACGAGATGGTGCTCGAACCTAACAATATTAGCAAACTCTTCGGCATCCAAACTAGCACCGCCGACCAGCAGGCCATCAACATCGCGTTCACGCATGATCTGCGCGGCATTTGCGGCCTTGACGCTTCCGCCATAGAGCAGGCGCGCCTTCTGCGCAATCTCCTCGCCGAAGCGCTCGACCAATGCTCCGCGAATCGCGGCGCACAGCTCCTGCGCATCGGCCGGGCCCGCCACCTCGCCGGTTCCGATAGCCCACACCGGCTCATAGGCGATGACCAGCGTTTCGGCCTGTTCGGCGGTGACGCCTTCCAGGGACTCGGCAAGCTGGTTCAGCGTGTAAGCAACATGCTCGTTCGCCTGGCGTACCTCAAGGCCTTCGCCGACGCAAAGCACCGGGGTCAGCTCGTGGCGGTACGCGGCGGCAAGCTTCGCGGCAATCACGGCGTTGGACTCGTTGTGGTACTCGCGGCGCTCCGAGTGGCCGACCAGCACGTAGCTGCAGCCAAGCTTATTCAGGAACTGGCCGGAGATCTCCCCGGTATAGGCTCCCGAGTCCTGTGCGGACAGGTCCTGTGCCCCGTAGACGACGTCCAGCTTGTCGCCCAGGGTCAGGGTCTGCACACCGCGGATGTCGGTGAACGGTGGGAACACCGCAACCTCGGCACGGTCGTAATCGTGCTGCGCATCCTTCAGCGTCCACGCGAGCTTCTGCACCAGGGTGATGCCCTGGACGTGGTCCATGTTCATCTTCCAGTTGCCCGCAATCAGCGGCTGGCGCACGTAGGCGCCGTTATTCGACATCGTCATAAATTTAGCCTTCCAAAGCGGCAACACCCGGCAGGGTCTTGCCTTCAAGGTATTCGAGCGACGCTCCGCCACCGGTGGAGATGTGGCCGAAGTCGTCCTCCGAGAAGCCCAGGGCACGTACCGCGGCGGCTGAGTCGCCACCGCCTACGACGCTAAACGCCTCGGAACCTGCCAATGCCTGGGCCACCGTGCGGGTGCCCTCGGCGAAGGCCGGGATCTCGAAGACGCCCATTGGGCCATTCCAGAACACGGTGTTTGCGCTCGTGATGTAGCTTGCGAACAGTTCGGCGGACTTCGGTCCGATATCGAGGCCGAGTCCGTTCGATCCGAAGCTGGCTTCTTCGATCTTGTCGGCGGCAAGCACCTCGTGCTCGGCGTCTGCCCCGAACTTGCTGGCAACGACGACGTCCGATGGAACGATGATGTCGCAACCGAGCTTTTCGGCGCGGGCCAGGTATTCCTGGCAGACCGAGATCTGGTCTTCTTCAAGCAGCGAGCCGCCGATGGCGTATCCCTGGGCCTTGAGGAAGGTGAATGCCATGCCGCCACCGATCAGCAGCTGATCGGCCTTGCCTAGCAGGTTGTCGATGACCGCGAGCTTGTCCGAAACCTTCGACCCGCCCAGTACGACCACGTAGGGACGCTTTGGCGCTTCGGTCAGGGTCTTGAGGACCTTGACCTCGGTTGCCACCAGGTCGCCCTGGTAGCTTGGCAGCAAGGCTGAGATGTCGAATACCGAGGCATGCTTGCGGTGCACCGCACCGAAGGCATCGTTGACGTAGGCGCCGTTGTCACCGGTCAGTGCGGCCAGCGCCGTGGCGAATTCTTCACGCTCGGCGTCGGCCTTGGAGGTCTCGCGGGCGTCGAAGCGCACGTTCTCGAGGACCAGCACCGCACCCTCGGCCAACGCGGCGGCGGATTCGCGAGCCGAAGCTCCTACTACGTCCGTTGCCACGGTGACATCGAAGTCTGCAAGTTCGTTCAAGCGGCGAGCGGCAGGCTCGATGGAGTACTTCGAATCGACCTGGCCCTTAGGGCGACCCAGGTGTGCCATCACGATGACCTTGGCGCCAGCCTCGGTCAGTTTGGTGATGACCGGAAGGGACGCGCGCACGCGTCCGTCATCGGTTACGGTCGCCCCGTCGAGCGGTACGTTCAGGTCGCTTCGGACCAAAACGTACCGCCCGCGGACACCGTCAGCGAGTAATTCGTCGAGAGTGTGAGAAGACATGTCTCTAGGTTATCGACTAGAGGCTTGATCCCACGAATTCAACAAGGTCAACAAGTCGCGAGGAGTAGCCCCACTCGTTGTCGTACCAAGCCACAACCTTGACGGTGTTGCCAATCACGGAGGTCAGGCCGGAGTCGAAAATGGCGGAGTGCTTGTTCGTCACAATGTCGGAGGAAACCAGCGGATCGGTCGAGTACTCGAGGTAGTCGGCCAGCTTGCCTTCGGTGGCAGCCTTTTCGAAGGCGGCGTTGATTTCTTCAACGGTTGCGGTGCGAGCCAGGTTGACGGTCAGGTCGGTGGCCGAGCCGGTTGGTACCGGTACGCGCATTGCGTAACCGTTAAGCTTGCCCTTCAATTCCGGAAGCACCACGCCGATGGCCTTAGCGGCACCGGTGGAGGTCGGGATCAGGTTCAGCGCTGCGGCGCGGGCACGGCGCGGGTCGCTGTGCGGTGCATCCTGCAGGCGCTGGTCGGCGGTGTATGCGTGGATGGTGGTCATCAGGCCGTCGACAATGCCGAATTCATCGTTCAGAACCTTGGCCATTGGGGCCAGGCAGTTAGTGGTGCACGATGCGTTCGAGATGATGTTGTGCGTGGCTGGATCGTACTTGTCGTGGTTGGCGCCCATCACGATGGTGATGTCTTCATCGCTGGCCGGAGCCGAGATGATGACCTTCTTTGCACCGGCGGTGATGTGCTTGCCAGCGTCGGCAGCCTTGGTGAAGAATCCGGTCGATTCGATGACAACGTCGACGTTCAATTCGCCCCATGGCAGGTTTGCCGGGTCGCGCTCCGAGAGCACCTTGATGCGGCGCTCTCCGACGACGATGGTGTCGCCATCTACGGATACCGCTTCGCCGACTGGGCCCAGAACGCTATCGAACTTCACCAGGTGAGCCAGTGCATCGATGGAACCGAGGTCGTTGACTGCAACGATTTCGATGTCTGCCTTGTGCGCCAGAGTGGCACGCAGGAAGTTGCGTCCGATACGACCGAAACCATTGATTCCAACACGAGTAGTCATGTGGCTATCTCCTCTAAATGGGATGATTGCGCCACTGCCGTGCTTTTCACGGAAGTGGCCTGCTTATCTAAGAGGACACTCCGTTGTGTCGTGAGTTGCAGACCTCGTGAAACACGAGGTCTGCAACACACCTGATACATCCTACGCGAAATTCGCGGAGAATGTGAGCTGAATTACCAGAAGGTTAATTCGGCAATAATTACTTACCTGGAACCACCAGCGAAGCAGCGCCAGTGCGAGCGGCTTCGAAGCGAGCCTGGACGTCGGCCCAGTTCACGATGTTCCAGAAGGCCTTGACGTAGTCAGCCTTGACGTTGACGTAGTCCAGGTAGAAGGCGTGCTCCCACATGTCCAGCATCAGCAGCGGGATGGTTCCCACTGGGACGTTGCCCTGCTGATCGTACAGCTGCTCGATGACCAGCTGGCCACCTAGCGGCTCGTAGGCCAGAATTGCCCAGCCCGAGCCCTGCAGGCTCATGGCCGAAGCGGTGAAGTGACCGCGGAATCCGTCGAAGGAGCCGAAGAACTCGTCGATGGCCGCTGCCAACTCGCCTACTGGCTTGTCGCCACCCTCTGGTGAGAGGTTGTTCCAGAAGATCGAGTGGTTGGTGTGTCCACCCAAGTGGAACGCCAGGTCCTTCGAAAGCTTCGGGATGTTGCCGAATTCGCCCTTTTCGCGGGCTTCTGCCAGCTGCTCCAACGCCGAGTTAGCGCCTGCAACGTAGGTTGCGTGGTGCTTCGAGTGGTGCAGCTCCATGATGCGAGCCGAGATGTTCGGCTCCAGTGCAGCGTAGTCATACTGCAGTTCTGGCAGTGAATAGACAGCCATGATTCTCCTCAATCTTCTCAATTGGTTGAATCTCCGCGGAAGGTCTGCCGCGGGGACACTTTTTACTGTTCCAGTTCATCTACTGGAACACTGGACTCAGTACCAGGTATTCCCAGATCACCAGCTTTTTTATCCGCCATGGCTAAGAGCCTGCGGATCCGGCCGGCAATCGCGTCCTTGGTCATTGGAGGTTCGGCCATGCGGCCCAATTCATCCAGCGACGCTTGCTTGTGCTCCAGGCGAAGCACCCCGGCGTAACGCAGGTGCTCAGGCACCTCGTCGCCAAGAATCTCCAGTGCGCGCTCCACGCGTGCACCGGCAGCCACAGCAGCTTGCGCGCTGCGGCGCAGGTTCGCATCGTCGAAGTTCGCTAGCCGATTTGCGGTGGCGCGGACTTCTTTGCGCATCCGGCGTTCTTCCCACACCATCAGTGCGTCGTGTGCGCCCATGCGTGTCAGGAGTTGGGCGATGGCATCGCCATCGCGAATCACCACTCGGTCCACCCCGCGTACCTCACGCGCCTTGACGGTCAGGTCCAGGCGTCGAGCCGCACCGACCAGGGCGAGTGCGGCCTCTGGGCCGGGGCAGGTAATTTCAAGTGCCGAACTTCGTCCCGGTTCGGTTAGTGAACCGTGGGACAAGAACGCGCCACGCCACACCGCTTCGGCGTCGGCCGTGGAACCGTTGACGATGACCGAGGGCAGACCACGTACCGGCCGTCCACGTTGGTCGAGAAGCCCGGTTTGGCGTGCCAAAACTTCGCCGTCCTTAGCGACGCGCACGATGTATCGGCTGCCCTTACGGATGCCGGAACCGGAGACCATGACAATCTCCGCGTCGTGTCCGTAGAGCTCGCCAATGGCGACCTTGAGCCTGCGAGCGGTCGCAGCTAAGTCAACCTCAGCCTCGATTACTATTCGCCCGGAGACAATATGCAGTCCGCCGCTGAAGCGGAGCATGGTCGAAACCTCGGCTTTGCGCACCGATGGCTTGCGAATCTCAACCCGCGACAGCTCGTCTTTGACGGAAGCCGTCAATGCCATGAATCAAACTCCCTTACATAGATCCGATTAGGATCCTATTGCGGTAAACACCTCATGATAGGCCGCCGCTAAGCGCAACGGGTCGTGCTCGGCACGACCGTCAGATACACCTACTCTACTAAAGAAGACACGTGCCCCGAGTTTTTGCGCTGCCAGCTCAAATCTCTCCTTGTTACGAACCCGCGATTCATCAGCGATAATCGCGTCGAATTGAACGTTCGGGGCGTAACGTCCCAAAACCTCTAGATGCGCGGCGGCATCCATTCCGGAGGTCTCGGCAGTATCGACGGATAGATTCATGGTCAACAGTTTTTTCGCCGTGGTATCTGCGATGGCTTGACGCATATCGGGCAGCAACAAGTGCGGAAGCACCGAGGTGTACCACGACCCTGGACCCAGAATGATCCAGTCGGCCAATTCGATCGCGTCCAACGCCTCGGGGCAGGCCGGAGCTCCGTCAGGTTCCAAATACACCTTGGAGACCAGTCCCCCGCCACCCGCCGCGGCCAACTGCGCCTGGCCATCTATGCGACGCTTGATCAGGGTATCGGTGACTTCGTCCGCTTCAAGAACTTCACCATGGATCGACAGCGGAACGGTGCTCATGGGCAGCACCTGGCCACGTGCGCCCAGCAACGCGCCGGCCCAGCGCAGTCCAGCTACCGGGCTATCAAGCAATTCCCAGAGCGCGAGAATCAGCAGGTTGCCCACCGCATGGCCGTTCAGCGGCTCTTCTGGATGCTCATCCGATTGGAACCGGTGCTGCATGACATCGCGCCAGGTGCGGCCCCAGTCATTATCGTCACATAAGGCGGCCAGCGCCATGCGCAGGTCCCCCGGGGGAAGCACATCGAAGGAACCGCGCAGCCTTCCGGAACTTCCACCGTCATCGGCCACGGTCACCACGGCGGTCAGTTCCGTGGTGAGCCGGCGGAGCGCCGAAAGCGAGGCAGACAGGCCATGCCCACCACCCAACGCAACCACCGAGGGGTTGCGCATATCATCGGGCCGGGTAAGACCCTGAATCGGGATTGGTCCCGTTGCGAATGCCATCGAAGACTACTCCCGGCCTAAATCACGGTGCGTGATATTCACTCGCACATTGGGCAGCTGCGCCAGTCGGCGCCCCAATTCAATGGTCGTTGCCACGGAGCGGTGCTTGCCGCCGGTGCAGCCAACGGCAATCGTCGCGTAGTGCTTATTCTCTCGCCGATACCCCTCGAACACTGGCTCCAGTGCCTTAAGGTAGTTTTCGATAAATTCATTGGTCCCCGGCTGACGCAGGACGTAGTCCGAGACTTCCTTGTCCTTGCCGGTTTGCGGACGCAATTCCGGAACCCAGTGCGGGTTCGGAATGAAGCGCACGTCGGCCACGTAGTTGGCGTCGGTGGGCAGGCCGTATTTGAACCCGAAGCTCATAACGTTGATCCGCAAAATGATCGGACCCGATTCGGCAAATAGCTCATTCGCCGAACGCGCCAGGTCATGCACCGACATGGATGAGGAGTCCAGAATGAGTTCAGCGGCTTCACGCAACGGTCCAGTCACGTCCCGCTCTCGCTTGATGCCGTCGACGATCCGCCCGTCGCCCTGCAACGGGTGCGGACGGCGACCCTGTTCGAAGCGCCGGACCAGGACCTCATCGCTGGCGTCCAAGTAGACCAGGCGGTACTTCACCCCGCCGCTGGTGAGCAGCGCCAGAGATTCACGAATCTCTGGAAAGAGATCTTTGGAGCGCACATCCATGACCACTGCCAATCGTGGAATGGTTCCTTGGGAACGGCTCATCAGCTCGGTGAGCATACCCAGCATGGATGGCGGCAGGTTCTCCACCACATACCAGCCAAGGTCTTCGAGTGCGTGGGCCACCGTGGTTCGACCGGCGCCTGACATGCCGGTGACGATCACGAGTTCGGATTCCGGAGGTTTTACAGCTTCATACTCGGTGGTCATACCTCAAGGCTAGTCGAGAATTTCACCGGTAGTCATGTTCACACCCGCACGTGAAGTATCTTCCAAGGATTCTTTGATGGAAGTCGCAAGCTTTTCCCCGACTCCAGAGACCTCCATGAGCTGCTCCAAGGACGCGGCCCGGATCTTTTTCATCGATCCAAAGTGCTTACGGAGCGCTTCCTGTTTCGATTTGCCTAAGCCCGGAACGGCATCCAAATCCGAGGAAATCATCGACTTCGAACGCTTGGCGCGGTGGAAGGTAATGGCAAAGCGGTGTGCCTCATCGCGCAGGCGCTGCACCAGGTACAACGCCGCCGAAGCACGCGGCAAGATCACCGGGAATGGGTCCTCCGGCAGCCAAAGCTCTTCGAGCCGCTTCGCCAAGCCAACGACGGGAATATCATCAATCCCCAAGTCATCGAGGGCTTTTTGAGCCGCGGCCACCTGCGGCGGGCCACCGTCGACGATCACCAAGGACGGCGGGTAAGCAAATTTCTTCACTTCGCTGGTTCCGGGCTCAACCTCGCCGGTGCTGAAAGTGTCCGGGTCGATTTTTTCCTTCAGGTACCGGCTAAAGCGTCGGTGGATCACGTCGTACATGCTCGCCGTGTCATCACGCGCGGCATCACCGGTAATCGAGAATTTTCGGTATTCGCTCTTCTTGGGCAGCCCGTCCTCGAAAACCACCATCGAGGCGACGACGTTGGTCCCCTGCGTATGCGACGCGTCGTAACATTCGATGCGCAACAGGGCGGTTTCGGCACCGAGCGCTTCTTGCAGTTCCTGCATCGCGGCCGAACGGGTCGAAATATCACCGGCACGTTTGGACTTGTGCAGGCGCAGCGCCTGCTCGGCGTTCTCCACCACGGTTGAGGCCAGCGCCGCCTTGTCACCACGCTGCGCAACGCGCAGGGAAACCTTCGAGCCACGCAGTTCGGTCAGCCAGGTGGTGACATCTTCAATGTCATCGGGCAAGGTGGGCACCAGAACTTCACGCGGGATCCGGTCGGCATGATCGGCATAAACCTGGGTGAGCAGCTGTTCGACGAATTCGGCGTCCGTCAGGTCGGCGACCTTTTCGACCACCCATCCGCGTTGCGAGCGGATACGGCCGTCGCGCACGTGGAAGACCTGCACCGCGGCTTCAAGCTCATCGGCATGAATGCCGAAGATATCCGCTTCGGTGCTCTCGGCAAGCACCACCGCATTGCGCTCGAAAACCCTGTTCAGGGCGGCGATGTCGTCACGGTAGCGGGCTGCTTGTTCGTATTCAAGATTGGCGACGGCAGCCTGCATCTGCGCGGTCAGCTCGCGGGTGAACTTCCCTGCTTCGCCACCCATGAAGGTACACAGGTCATCGGCCAGGGCTCGGTGGTCTTCTGGAGAGATCCGACCGATGCAGGGCGCGGAGCATTTATCGATATACCCCAGCAAGCACGGGCGGCCCGAGGCTTCGGCACGCTTGAAGACCCCGGGCGCACAGGTGCGTACCGGGAAGACGCGCAAAAGCGTATCGAGAGTTTCGCGGATCGCCTTGGCCGGATAAAACGGGCCGAAATACTTCACGCCCTTGCGCTTGTCCCCGCGCATGACCAGGGCGCGCGGGAATTGTTCGTCCATCGTGATGGCCAGGTACGGGTAGGTCTTATCGTCGCGGAAGACAATATTGAATCTCGGGGTGTATTCCTTGATCCAGGTGTACTCGAGCTGAAGCGCCTCCAGCTCGGATCCGACGGTTGTCCATTCGACGCTGGCCGCGGTGAACACCATCGTGCGGGTTTTAGCGGTCAGGCGTTCCGGGTTGATGAAATATGAGGCCAAACGATTGCGCAGGACACGGGCCTTGCCCACATAGATGACCCGGCCGTGCTCGTCGCGGAAGCGGTAGACACCCGGTTTAGTGGGGATATCCGATGATTTCGGACGGTAGCTGGCTGGATCTGCCATGGCTACTTCGCGTCCGGTGGCAACTGGTTGTACGAGTCCACACGTTCCTGACCGCTCAGCTCGGCGATCGCGTCAACGATCCGGTCCGTCGCGCGGCGGCGTTCGGGCAGCGGATGCTTGCGGCCCAGCTGGTCAAAGTACAGCGGCTCCCCGTAGTGAATGGAGAACTTCGTCGGGCGAATGCCCTTGGTGTCGGCCGGCTGCAGCTTCTCGGTGCCGATCAGTCCCACCGGGATCACCGGGACACCCGTGGTCAGGGCCAGCCAGCCCACTCCGGTCCGGCCACGGTAGAGCTTGCCGTCGCGTGACCGGGTGCCCTCCGGGTAGATTCCGATGCCGCTTCCGTTTTCGATGATCTCCACCAGCGAGTCCAGGGCCGCCACGGAGGCCGCCTGCTCACCGCGCTGCACCGGGATGGACCCTACGGATTCGAAAAAGGTCTTCATGGCTTTGCCTTTGAGGCCGGGGGTGGTGAAGTATTCGGCCTTGGCGAAGAACGCGACATCGCGTGGGGTCAACGCCTGCACGATAATCGAGTCGAGGAACGACAAGTGGTTGGAGGCGACGATGAAGCCGCCTTCCTTGGGAACGTTGTGGACCCCGGTAATCTCCGGACGGCACAGGGTGTGCAGCATGCCGCGGATCGAGGAGCGGGTCATGGTGTAGAGGCTCATTAGTTCAGGCCCTCCTGCATCGGCTGTCCGTTGAGCGCCGCAGCACGTTCTTCACCCAGCAATAGGACGGCGAGCTCAGGCACGCTATCGGCCAGGTGGTCTGCCGCGTCCAACTCGTTGGGAAGCGCAAAACCCCAGCTGACACCAATCGATGCCACCGAGTTTTCACGCGCCGCATCCAGGTCGTAGTAGCGATCGCCGACGACCACGGTGCGTGCCGGATCCAGCTCGCCCGCCTGGAGCGCGGCCCGGACGATATGCGTCTTGCTCGAACCCAAGGATCCGTGCTCCGAGGCGTTGCCGAAGATGGCGTCCAGCGAGGAATCCAGCCCCTGCTTGGCGATCAGGTCCCGTGCAATGGGCTCCGGCTTGGCCGTCGTCACTGCCACGTAGATTCCGGCCGCGCGGAGCGCAGCCAACAGTTCGCGCAGTCCCGGGTAAACCCGCGAGGCGGCCATGCCCACCGCCGCGTACCTGGCACGGTATGCGGCGATGATCTGATCGATATTCTCGTCGGTGACACCGTCCAGGGTGCGCAGACCGATTTGCAGCGGTGGACCCACCAACGCCTCGACGGCTTCCTCTCCGGGATCGGCGACATCATGCGCCACGAGGGCATGACGAATTCCGGAAGTAATGGAACCTGCGGGGTCCACGAGAGTCCCGTCCAGATCAAAGAGCACGCTTGTTACCGACATATTCACTTAGACATCATCCCATGAAGCGGACTCACGTTAGGAATCCATAACTGAAAACGCATATTCAGCGGGTCCGCCTCGCTCGGGATTTGAGGTTTTAGAGAATTTCGGCCAGGTACTTTCCGGTGTGCGATTCGTCGACCTTCGCCACGGATTCCGGGCTTCCGGTGGCCAAAATCGTTCCGCCGCCCGAGCCGCCTTCCGGCCCCAGATCGATCACCCAGTCGGCCGACTTGATGACGTCCAAGTTGTGCTCGATGGTCAACACGGTGTTTCCCTTGTCCACCAGTCCTTGCAGAACCAGCAGCAGCTTACGGATGTCTTCGAAGTGCAGACCGGTGGTCGGTTCGTCGAGCACGTAGATGGAGCGGCCGTTTGAACGCTTCTGCAATTCCGCGGCGAGCTTCACACGCTGCGCCTCGCCGCCGGAAAGCGTGGTGGCCGGCTGCCCCAGGCGCACATAGCCCAGTCCCACATCGACCAGGGTCTTCAGGTGGCGGGCGATCGGGGTGAACGCGGCGAAGAACTCGGCGCCCTCGGAGATCGGCATATTCAGCACGTCCGAGATGTTCTTGCCCTTGTAGAGCACCTGCAGGGTTTCGCGGTTGTAGCGCTGGCCCTGGCAGACCTCGCACGGCACGTAGACATCCGGCAGGAAGTTCATTTCGATCTTCAGCGTGCCGTCACCCGAGCAGGACTCGCAGCGCCCGCCCTTGACGTTGAAGGAGAATCGGCCCGGCTGGTAGCCGCGCAGCTTCGCCTCATTGGTCTCTGCAAAGAGCTTGCGGATGTTGTCGAAGACCCCGGTGTAGGTGGCAGGGTTCGACCGCGGGGTGCGCCCGATGGGCGACTGGTCCACGTGCACGACCTTGTCCAGGTGCTCCAGGCCCAGCACCCGGGTGTGGCGTCCGGGAACCTGCTTGGCGCCGTTGAGCTTATTGGCCAGCACCTTGTACAGGATGTCGTTGACCAGCGTCGACTTGCCCGAACCCGAGACACCGGTAATCGCGGTCAGCACGCCCAGCGGGAACTCCACGGTGACGTCCCGCAGGTTGTTTTCCTTCGCGCCCACCAGCTTGAGCATGCGCTTCTTGTCGGCCTTGCGGCGCTTTTTCGGCAGCTCGATCTGCTTGCGTCCGGAGAGGTAGTCGCCGGTCAGCGAGCGGGTGTTCTCCTTCAGCCCCTCCAGCGAGCCGGAATGGACTACCTCGCCGCCGTGCTCCCCGGCACCCGGACCGATATCCACGATCCAATCCGCCTCGGCGATGGTGTCCTCATCGTGTTCGACGACGATCAGCGTATTGCCCAGCGAACGCAGATGCAGCAGGGTTTCGATCAGCCGGCGGTTGTCGCGCTGATGCAGGCCGATGGAGGGCTCGTCCAGCACGTAGAGCACGCCGACCAGGCCGGAACCGATCTGCGTGGCCAGGCGGATGCGCTGCGCCTCGCCACCGGACAGGGTGCCCGCGGCGCGTTCCAGGGTCAGGTATTCCAGGCCCACGTCCAGCAGGAACTTCATGCGCGCGCCAATTTCCTTCAGCACCTGGGTGGCGATCTGCGCCTCGCGGTCGCTCAGCTCCAAGGTGGTGAGGAATTCGGCCGCCGCGCGCAAATCCATGGCCGCCACCGCCGCGATCGACTTGCCGCCGATCAGCACCGACAGCGAGGCCGGGTTCAGCCGGGCGCCGCCGCAGGTAGGGCACGGAATCTGGCGCATGTACTGCTCGTAGCGATCGCGCGCGTGATCCGATTCGGTTTCCTCATGCTTGCGGTGCACGTAGGAGATGACGCCTTCGAACCCGGTGGAGTACTTGCGCTCCCGGCCGAAACGGTTCTTGTACTGCACCACGACCTTGTGGTCCTTGCCGTTCAGGATCGCCTGGCGCGCCGGTGCCGGCAGGTCCTTCCAGGCGGTGTCCATGCTGAAGCCCAGCTCCTTGCCGAGCCCCTCGATCAACCGGTTCCAGTATTCGGTGGTCGCCTTGCCCAAGGACCACGGCGCGATGGCCCCGTCGGCCAGTTTGACCTCGGCATCCGGGACGATCAGGTGCTCATCGACTTCGAGCTTGGTGCCGATGCCGCTGCAGGCCGAACAGGCGCCGAAGGGGTTATTGAAGGAGAAGGTTCGGGGTTCGATCTCATCGATGGCCAGCGGGTGCTCGTTCGGGCAGGCGAGGTTCTCGGAGAACGCGCGGACGCGCTTCGGGTCGTCCTCTTCCAGATCCACGAAGTCCACCAGCACGCGGCCCTCGGCCAGGTTCAGTGCGGTTTCCACCGAGTCGGTCAGCCGCTGGTGCACCGTGTCGTTAATGGCGAGGCGGTCAACGACCACCTCGATGGTGTGCTTGACCTGCTTGGCCAGCTTGGGCGGCTCGGTCAGCTGAATGGTCTTGCCGTCGACCCGGGCACGGGAGAATCCCTTGGAGGAGAGTTCGGCGAACAGGTCCACGAACTCGCCCTTACGGGCGCGCACCACCGGGGCAAGCACCTGGAAGCGGGTCTTCTCCGGCATCTCCAGCAGCTGGTCGACGATCTGCTGCGGCGACTGCTTCGAAATGGGTTCCCCGCATTCGGGGCAGTGCGGGCGTCCTACGCGGGCCCAGAGCAGGCGCATGTAGTCATACACCTCGGTGATGGTGCCCACGGTGGACCGCGGGTTGCGGCTCGTGGACTTCTGGTCGATCGACACGGCCGGGGAAAGCCCTTCGATGAAGTCCACATCCGGCTTGTCGACCTGGCCCAGGAACATGCGCGCATAGGCGGACAGGGATTCGACATAGCGGCGCTGCCCCTCGGCGAAAATCGTGTCGAAGGCCAGCGATGACTTGCCCGATCCGGACAAGCCGGTAAAGACGATCATCGCGTCGCGCGGAAGATCCACGTCTACGTTCTTCAGGTTGTGCTCGCGCGCACCCTTGACGATCAGACGGGACAAATCCAGTTTTTTGCTTTCTGCAGTAATAGCCACGAAGTAATACTAATCGAAAACTACTTCGAATAAACGTGGTGCTTGGCACAAATGCGCGTTACTTTCGCGCAGGGCGATATCCCGGGCATTTCCAGCCCTGAAGATTTGCTGGTCGGCGGCCGTTTCGAGGCTCAATCGGATCGCACAGGCAGAACACGATGACTAGCCGACAAGTAGGCGACAGCGCCGGCAGGGCGCATTTTCTTCGCATGTTCCCCACAAAAGTTTCCCGACGAGCCATGTGGCCGGCGCCTCCCGGCGTGGTACTCCAACCCGGCCCCGGAACCCTTGGCCTTCAACTAAATACTGCCACCGGCGTCCGCTAGGATGACTTACCAGTTCGCTCCGAGAATGGGAGGCTGAGCTCCCGCGCCGGCATTGAGGAAATGAATTCACCATGAGCAAAACCATTATCATCACCGGCGGCAGCGACGGCATCGGTGCGGCCGCCGCGCGCACGCTGGTTGGCCGTGGCCATCGCGTCGTCATCGTGGGGCGCTCGGAGAGCAAAACCAAAAGCATCGCGACAGAGCTGTCTGTTCCTTATTATGTTGCGGACTTCGCTGAGCTGACCCAAGTTAGAAAGCTGGCAGATGATCTGCTGGAGGCGTACCCCGTAATCAACGTGCTCGCGAATAATGCAGGCGGCATCATGGGTGAGCGAACCCAGACCGTTGATGGGCATGAAATTACTTTCCAGGTCAACCACCTTGCTCCGTTCCTGCTCACCAGCTTGCTCATGCCAGCGCTGCTTGCCGGCAAGGCAACGATTATCCAGACAGCCAGCAAGGCCGCCCGGATCTTCGGGCGGCTGGATATCGAAGACCTGCAGAATACCGAGGGCTACGCCCCGCAGAAAGCCTATGGCAACGCGAAACTCGCTAATATCCTCTTCACTCAGGAATTGCAGCACCGGTTCGGACCACGAGGCATCACCGCCGTTGCTTTCCATCCGGGTATCGTCGCCAGCAGCTTCGCCAGCGAAACCACACATTTCATGCGGCGCATTTACCACGGCCCGCTCAAACGTCTTTTTACCGTCACTCCCGAAAAAGGGTCAGATCAGCTTGTTTGGCTCGCGGAAGGGACTCCTGGAACGTCTTTCCTGCCGGGTTCCTACTATGAATCCCGCAGGATAGCGACAAGGGTAAGTGCCGAAATGCACAACCCGAAGTTCGCAGAACAGCTCTGGAAGAAATCGGCTTCACTGCTCCGAACCGCTAACTGACAGGATTTCCCCGAGTTACCTGAGCGTGCCGCAGAATCTGCCGCTGGTTCTGGTGCAGTGCGGTTTGGGCCCAAGCTGCATGAACCGACCTTTAGGGACACTCAAATCGCGTTTCGGGTTAGCTCGCCTCGCACAGCCCGGTGCCCCACGGCCCGAAGGCCACTGATTAACGCGGCAGCGAGCTGAACGCGGCGCGCAAATACTTAACCGCGGTTTCTTCATCTACCGACCAGGTCTGGGCTACGCGTGCCAGATCGGCTGCGGCGTCGCCGACTTCTTGCTGGGCACGATCCTCGGCTGCTTGCACGATGGTTCCGTGTCGCCCGCGGGTCACGACCGCGCCTTGGGCTTCCAGCTCCTTATAGACCTTCGCCACCGTGTTCACCGCAAGATCCAGGTCACCGGCGAGCGCCCGCACCGAGGGAAGCTTGGTTCCGGGTGCCAAATCACCACCGGCAATACTTGCAAGGATTTGCTCACGTACCTGCTGATACGGTGCTACAGCCGATTTCGAGTCGATACGGATGAAATCCAGGTTGGCCATTGGCGCTCCATTCGGTGCAATACTTCGGTTGATTCACTGAGCCTATCGTGTTCAGTCCAATCGCCATCGTAAGGTAATAACCATGAGTGAACTTCTATTAGCCGACGTCACGATTCGTTCGGTGAGCGTCTCGGAAATGAACAACAACGTTTACTTGGTCACCGAAAGGGCCAGTGGCAAACAGCTACTGATCGATGCGGCCGACGAAACTCCCGCGATTCTAGAACTCGTGGCAAGCGCCGCCAAGGATGGCCCCGAACCAGAGGTCGTTGGCATCGCCACGACCCATGAGCATTGGGACCACGTGCGGGCCCTGGCCGAGGTCGTCGAACGCTTCGCCGTTCCCACGTATGCAGGCGCCGAAGATATCAACGGTATCGCCAAGGAGTCGGGCGTGAAGATCAGCCACGGGCTGACCCATGGTGATCGAGTTTCCGTTGGCAAGGTGGAACTTGAGGCCATCCACCTTCGCGGGCACACCGCGGGCTCGATCGCATATGCATTGCAGGACTCCTCGGGACAGCAGGTCATCTTCAGCGGAGACAGCCTTTTCCCCGGGGGTGTAGGCAATACCTGGGAGGACCCGGAGCGCTTCGAGTCGTTGCTCAACGACGTATCCGAACGTATCTTCGAAAAGTTCCCGGATGATACCGTCGTCCTGCCTGGTCACGGTGGCTCCACCACCGTGGGCACCGAGCGCCCGCACCTCGGTGCATGGCGACAGCGCGGCTGGTAATCCATCATTTGCAGCATTGCCCATCAGGTTACGGCCCGGTGGGCAATTCTTGCAGGTAGAGCAGCATCCGCCATTCACTGCCCGGTTCGTGGTTCACAAACCCGCGGTCCTCGTAAAAGCGACGAGCCTGCGCATCGTCTTCATCCACGTTGATGTGCATTTCGCTGCCCCCGCGCTCGGCCAGCTGGCGCAGGACATGATCAAGGATGGCGCCGCCGACGCCTTGGCCTCGCAGTGGAGGGCGCACATACAGCTCATCAAGCACCGCGAGCGGCCCGTCCGAATAGATGGTTGGCCGCAGGGTCACGATGGCGTGGCCCGACGGCTCAGATGCAGGACCGGCGAGCACCGCATAACAGTGTGGGCCAGCGAGCATACCCCGCAACCGCCTGGCTAGTATCTGCTCCGTGGGGCAGGGAGAACCGAACTCCGCATTGAAGTCAGCCTGCAGCTTTGCCAGCTGCGCGCAGTGTTCCGCCTTGGCTACGTAGGTGCGCCGCTTTTCCATGTGGCCATTGTCCTCCATGTCCAGCGCCGGCACCAGTGATTCAGCCCTGCTTGCGTGCCACCATAAAGATGCGCCGGAAGGGAAAGTTCGTCAGCTTGGCACCGTCCGGTGCCGTGAACGACGGGTAATGCTCGGCGACGGCAGCGGAATAGTCCGCTTCGAAATCCAGGTATTCGTCCTCGGGCAATGTGGCCTTGATGGGCAGCAAAGCGGTGCCTCGCACCCAGTCAAGGATCGGGCTCTCCCCCACCATCACCTGGTGGTACGTCGTCTCCCACACATTTGCCTGGAACCCTGCCTCGAGCAATAGCCGCTGGTACTCTTGTGGTTCACCCACCACGTCTTCGTGCCGCAGGACGCCACCGAGCCTGCCCGCCCACTTCGCCCCGTCGGCCACCTGACGCATCACCGCATGGGAGGCAGCGCCGAAGTTTCCCGGCATCTGGATTGCGACGTAGGCGCCGGCCTTCAAATCACCCAACCAGTTTTTGAGCAGTTCGCGGTGTTCGGGGAGCCACTGCAGCATGGCGTTGGAAAAGAGCAGGTCGATCTCGGGTCCCGGGTGCCAGTGGCGTGCATCGAGCAGGTCGAAGCCCAGATTCGGCAGCCGCACCGCGCCGTTGGCTTGGGCGATCATCTCCGGCGAGGAATCCAATCCGGTCACCTGCGCCTGCGGCCAGGTTTCGGCCAGCAGGCTCGTCTTGTCTCCCGGCCCGCAGCCCAGGTCAACGATCTGCCTAGGGGTGATTTCGCCTAGCTGACCCAGCAGGTCTTCGTAGGGTCGTCCGCGGTAATTCGCGAATTCAGCGTATTTATTCGGGTTCCACTTCATATTTCCGAGCCTAGTACCACGGCTCAGCGTTCAGCTAGCCTCCGGTCACAGTTCTCAACGGATAGGCTTAGAGCATCATGTTGCTCACCGATTACCTGCCTGCAGATGCGAAGAACGTTTCCGACGACGAGATTTACGAGTCCTTTGGCCGCTGGGTAACCACCCGCGGCATCGACCTATACCCCGCCCAGGACGAGGCTTCGATGGCCTTGGCCGCCGGAAGCAACGTCATTTTGGCGACGCCCACCGGCTCGGGCAAGTCGCTGGTCGCCATTGCCGCGCACTTCTACGCGATGTCCCGCGACCAGATCAGCTTCTATACCGCCCCGATCAAGGCCCTGGTCTCGGAGAAGTTCTTCGACCTGTGCAAGATCTTCGGGGCCGAAAACGTCGGCATGGTCACCGGCGACTCCTCGGTGAATGCCGACGCGCCGATCATCTGCTGCACCGCCGAGATATTGGCAAACATCGCCCTGCGCGAAGGCTCGCGCGCGGATGCCGGGGTGGTCATCATGGACGAGTTCCACTTCTATGCAGATCCACAGCGCGGCTGGGCCTGGCAATTGCCGCTCATCGAGCTGCCGCAGTCGCAGTTCCTGCTGATGAGCGCCACCCTGGGCGACGTGAGCCGTTTCGAGAAGGAACTTGAAGACCGCACCGGAAAAACCACCGTGACGGTGGCGCACTCCGAGCGTCCCATCCCGCTGCACTTCTACTACTCGATGGAACCGGTTCAGGAAGCCGTCGAGGAACTGATCAAAACCCAGCAGGTCCCGATCTACATCGTGCACTTCTCCCAG
This sequence comes from Arthrobacter sp. MYb221, assembly GCF_002979835.1. Classification (NCBI taxonomy): domain Bacteria; kingdom Bacillati; phylum Actinomycetota; class Actinomycetes; order Micrococcales; family Micrococcaceae; genus Arthrobacter; species Arthrobacter sp. MYb221. Next base: position 99,740 of record NZ_PCPW01000003.1, read on the forward strand.
CTGGACGCGATCGATCGCGCCACCGGCTTGATGAGCGTCAACGTGTGCACCCGCGAGGAAAAGGACCGCATCGCCGAGCTGGTGGCCGGATTCCGCTTCGCGGCAGGGTTCGGCAAGACGCTGAACCGGCTGGTGCGCCACGGCATCGGCGTGCACCACGCCGGCATGCTGCCCAAGTACCGCCGGCTGGTCGAGCAGCTGGCCCAGGCCGGGCTGCTGAAGGTCATCTGCGGTACCGACACCCTGGGCGTGGGCATCAACGTGCCCATCCGCACGGTGCTGATCACCGCGCTGTCCAAGTTCGACGGCACCCGTACCCGCACCCTCAACGCCCGCGAGTTCCATCAGATTGCCGGCCGCGCCGGGCGCGCCGGCTTCGACACCGCCGGCACCGTGCTGGTCCAGGCTCCCGAGCATGCGATCGAGAACCACAAGGCCATGGAAAAGGCCCTGAAGAAGCACGGTGAGGGCTCCTCAAAGCTCAAGCAGATCCCGAAGAAGAAGCCGCCGCAGAACTTCGTCACCTGGGGCGAGAAGACCTACGACAAGATCGTGCATGCCGATCCGGAGACGCTGAAGTCCTCCTTCCAGGTCTCCCACTCGATGCTGCTGAACCTGCTCGAACGCGAGGACAATGCCTTCGAGGCGGCCATGCGCCTGCTCACCGAGAACCATGAGACCCCCGCCTCACAGCGCAAGCTGAAGCTGCGCGCCCTGGGCATTCTGCGCGAGCTGATCGCCACCGGCGTGGTGGTGCGGCGCGCGGAACCCGATGAATACGGCAACTACTACGAGCTGACCGTGCACCTGCAGCAGAACTTCGCGCTGAACCAGCCGCTGTCGCCATTTGCCCTGGCGGCCCTGGAACTCTTCGAACCAGAATCCCCCAGCTACGCGTTGGATGTCGTCTCGGTGATCGAGGCGACCTTGGAGAAGCCGCGCCAGGTGCTTTCGGGCCAGGAGAAGAAGGCCCGCGGCGAGGCAATTGCCGCGATGAAGGCCGAAGGCCTGGACTACGACGCGCGCATGGCGGCCCTGGATGAGGTCACCTACCCGCAGCCGCTGGCGGAGAAGCTCGAGGCGGCCTTCGAGCAGTACCGTTCCGGTGCCCCCTGGTTGGCGGACTTCGAGCTTCAGCCCAAGTCCGTCGTGCGCGACATGTACGAACGCGCCATGGGCTTCTCGGACTTCGTCCAGTACTACCAGCTGGCTCGCTCCGAAGGTGTGCTGCTGCGCTACCTCACCGACGCGTACAAGGCCCTGCGCCAGACCGTCCCGCAGGATTCGCTGCGCGAAGACCTCGAAGACCTCATCGAATGGCTGGGCGAATTGATCCGCCAGATTGACTCTTCGCTGCTCGACGAATGGGAGGAGCTCTCGCGCGGCGAGCTGCATGAAGAAACCGAGATCACTCCCCCCGCCCCGGAGAGGCTCACCACGAATATGCGTGCCTTCCGCGTGATGGTTCGCAACGAGATGTTCCGCCGGGTCAAGCTCTTCGCCGATGAACAAGATCAGGCCTTGGGCGAACTCGATGGGCATAGCGGTTTTGCTGCCGATGCATGGGCCGAGGCCATGGATGACTACTTCGAGGAACACGAGGACATCGATGACGGCCCGAACGGCCGCGGCTCGAACCTATTTGTGGTCACCGAGAAGCCGAACCGGATCTGGGAGGTCCGCCAGATCTTCGCCGATCCGGAAGAGCACCATGACTGGGGAATCAACGCCACCATCTCCTTGGACGACTCCGATGAACTCGGCGCCCCGGTAGTCACGGTCACCGCGGTCGGTCGGATGGACTAGTTCTTCGCGGCAGTCGATTGCCTTGCCTTTCGCTCACCTAGTGGCGGTTGTCATGTACCTGATGCAGGTGCATGAGAACCGCCACTTTTATAGCAGCAAGGTTTTTCCATATCTCCTAGTCCGGCCGGCTATCAGATAGCTCTAGCGGGTACTTGCCCACGGTCAAACGCAGCCGAAAAAAATTCGGCGGAAATTAACCTGTCACGGCTAACCTTTTGCGTGGATTCGACGGTATTGTTTGTCCCATGAATCCAATCAGGCTGCGCAAGATCGGCAGTTTCGTCATGTTCCTCGCATGGCTGAGTCTCATTAGCAATCACGCGGTGCTGTTCACCGCCGAAGGTCTGCTGGCCACGCTGCTGCAGGTGGCATTGACCGTTGCGGGTACGTGGTTGCTGTACCAGAGCTGGAAACCACGGTCCCAGGCGCAAGGGTTGCCTCAGCCCTAAACCGGCGAACCGCCCCGTCCGGGGAATAATTAAAATACGCGGTTCGCTACGGCGCGTGGCCTAGCGGCTGGTTCCGCGCGCGGCGGCGGCCAAATTTTCCAGGACGCCTACCTCCTCTTCACGGCTCAGACCGGTCCGTGCGCGGTCTGTTCCGTTGAGCCATTGAAGCGTGTCAAGACTAGTCCGCGCTAAGGACCGGGTGCGCAGCCCCGCTTGCCGAGCCGGACGATGATCGCGATCAAGCATGCCGGCCACCGCCGGATCCGGAAGCCACAGCGGAAGCGAGCGTTCCCCGCTCCATGGCACCACGCCCTGCTCGTGCAGCGACGCAGCATCGGCCCAGTGCACCCTTGGCTCGCCTTCCAGCGCCTCGAAGATCTGCGCGATGAATTCGCGGCGCGAAGTTGCCGGGCCCACCGCGTCAAAGGTTCCGGTGGATTTATTCTCGGCGAGCTCGATGAGCCAGGTTGCCAGATCGCGCGCGTCCAGCACCTGCACCGGGTCTTCGGCGGCAAGCGGCACCAATAGTTCCAAGCCGTCCGCTAGGCTGCGCGCCGCATGCTCCGGCCAATAACTGAACCTGCCGGTGGGATCTTTGGGCCCGATGAGCAGTCCCGGCCGGATGATCGCGGCCGGCGCGTGAAGTTCAACAATGAGTTGCTCGCAGGCAACCTTCATCGCCCCATAGGATTCGGCCGTTGATCGCCCGCCGTCGCTTTCCAGCGGTTCGAATAGTTTGGTGTCGGCTGGTGTTCCGCCGGGGTGCGACAGATCGGCATACACGGAGATGGTGGACACGAAGACCCAATGATCGGCGCGGAGCTCTTGCGTTGCCCGGCGTACGTGCGCCGGGGTTCGCGAGACATCAATAACTGAGTCGAATTGCTCGGCGGTGAGTTCGACTGGCGCCGGCTCGTTCCGGTCCCAATAAATGAACTCGCAGCCCTGCGGAGCCACCCCGCTTTCCCCGCGGGCCGCGCAAGTGACCCGGTGCCCGGCATCCGACGCGAATTGGGCAACGTACTGCGATAGGAACATCGTTCCGCCAAGCACAAGAAGTTTCATGCTCCCAAGTACAGCAGTGGCAGAGGCCGCAACAAAGGGCTTTCACTCTGGGCACACCGCCCAGGCCCGGTTCCCTAGCGGCCGTATTCCGTGCGTGTTAGCATGTGAAAATTACCGGGCCGAGAACCGGTTCGCAGAAGGGTGTGCGCGATGGGTCGAAAGCTTGTTTACTATGTGGCGGTGAGCCTGGACGGTTATATCGCGGCGCCCGATGGCGGTTTTGCGGCGTTTCCCACCGAGGGAGACCACATGCAACCGATCCTTGGCGAATACGCCGACGCGGTACCCGCACATATTCACCAGGCCCTTGGAACCAGCGCTCCGGGTACAAAATTCGACACCGTGCTGATGGGCTGGAATACCTACAATCCCGAAATCTACGGCGGCCTCGACAGCCCCTACACCCATCTTCGGCAGATTGTGGTCTCGCGTTCCGCGCGCACGGTCCCGGAGCACATTGAACTCACCGGCGACCCGGTGGGCAAGGTACGCGAATTGAAACAGGATGCCGGGCTGGATATCTACCTTTGCGGCGGCGGGCAATTGGCCGGAGCGCTCAGCGAGGAAATCGACACGCTCATCCTCAAACGCCACCCGCTGGTCTTCGGCTCGGGAATCGCGCTGTTCGGCGCCGCCGGCTACGCCGCGTTGCCCTTTGTCCCGGTGCGCACTCGGACCTTTGATTCCGGAGTGAGCATCATCGAGTACGAGCGCACGCGCTAAGCCAAGATGATCGCAATGGCCACATAGGATGTCATCAGGCTGGCAAGGATCCATTCGGCCTTCGAACCGGTTTCGGCGAGGACCGGCAAGGCGACCCGCCCGTTAGCTTTCCAGCAGTCCCCGATGACCGGTATTCTGCGGAACCACCGCGGGGCACCGATCTTGATCGGCCACAGCAAGTTGCACCCGCCGATGGTGAGCATATCCCCCAGAATGTGCACGATCACCCCGGCGGTGACCGCCAGCGGGAACCAGGCCCGTTCGAGCGGAGCGTTCATGCCGACAAACGCCCCGGCGGCCAGGGCAATCACCCAGCACAGCAAGGGCGGCATGAATTTCACGCTTTTCACCGCGAAGGAAATCAGCAGGATCGCAAAGAGCGCTGCGCCGGGATACACCACCCCGAGCTGGGACACTTCCATCGACCACGAGTCGGCCAGCCAGGCCACAAAAATGAAGAACAAGATGCCCAGGATCGAGTGCGTCCCGTTGCGGTGGCCGCCGGCGACCTTCCCGATGATCCGCGCGAGGATATTGGAAATCGGCGGCAGGGAACGGGCGATCGTGGCGTTGTGATGGTCGGCGTCGGGCAGCAGGGCCGCCCCTGCGCAGACGATCGCCCCGGCGAGGGTTTCCCACCGCTCCATGTGCAATGCGCCGAATCCCAGGTTCACGGATCCAACGGTCACCGGAGTTGTTATTGCTAGCCATGCGGCTGCGCCGCTCATGGCGTGGTGTCCACCCATCATGGATTCCACCTTAGGACTGGTCACCGACGTTATAGCCGCACGACGGCGGTAAGCTTAAGCACATGTCACGAATCAGAGAAGCGCGCCTTGCGGACTGCCCGCGAATCCTCGACTTGATCCACGAGCTGGCGGTGTATGAAAAAGAACCAGACGCCGTGAAGAACACGGTCGCGGACTTGGAAGAACACCTCTTCGGCGAGGATCCGAAGGTCTTCACCCACGTCGCCGAGGACGAGTCCGGGCTGCTTGTCGGAATCGCGATGTGGTTCCCGACCTACTCCACCTGGGAAGGGCGCCACGGCATCCACCTGGAGGATCTGTACGTGCAGGAAAGCGAGCGCGGCAAAGGCACCGGCACTGCGCTGCTCAGAACCTTGGCGCAGATCTGCGTGGCGCGCGGCTACCGCCGGTTGGAGTGGGCGGTCCTTGACTGGAATGCCCCGGCGATCGCCTTCTACGATTCGATTCATTCCTCCACCATGGACGGTTGGAGCACTCGCCGCCTGGACGGCCCCGCACTAGAGGAGATGGCCCGATGATTCACTACCGCGGCATGGACGTCACCGAGCACCGCGTCGAAGTCCCGCTGGTGCATGGGACCGCAGGCGGCGAGAAGATCACCGTCTTCGCCCGCGAAATCAGCACCGATGCGGGCAAGCCATGGTTGCTGTTCCTGCAGGGCGGCCCGGGCGGGAAGGCCCCGCGCCCCGGCTCCCTGTCCGGCTGGCTGTCCGAAGCGACCAAGCACTTCCGGGTGCTGCTGCTCGATCAGCGCGGCACCGGCCTGTCCACCCCGGCGACCCACCAGACGCTGGGCTTGCGGGGCGACGCGGCCGCCCAAGCGCGCTACCTCACGCACTTCCGCGCCGACTCGATCGTGCGCGACGCCGAGGCGCTGCGTGAGCAGCTGGGCATCGAGAAGTGGAGCACCTTCGGGCAGAGCTACGGCGGGTTCTGCACGCTGACCTACCTGTCGATGTTCCCCGAATCCCTCGAACGCAGCCTGGTCACCGGCGGGCTCGCCTCCCTGGATGCCGATGCGCAGACCGTGTACCGGGCCACCTACCAGCGCATGGCCGAACGCAACCGCGAATACTTCTCCTGGTACCCGCAAGACTTCGAGACCCTGCACAAGATCTACGAGCACCTGCGGCACAATGACGACGAGCTGCTGCCCGACGGGCGCAAGGTCACCGTGCAGCTAGTGCAAATGCTCGGCATGTTCCTAGGCGGCAACACCCGCGTACACCTGCTGCACCACGTCTTCGAGGAGGCCTTCGCACCGACTCCGGGAGGACCCCGGCTCTCGGATGCCTTCCTGTCGGCCCTGTACGCCCAGGCCTCCTTCGCCACCAATCCGCTCTACGCGCTGATGCACGAAACCATCTACGCCCAAGGCTCGGCGACCCATTGGGCCGCGGAACAGGTGCTGGAGGAGTATCCGGACTTCGCCGAGCAGGCGGACACCCCGCTGCTCACCGGTGAGATGGTCTACCGCTGGCATTTCACCGAAGATCCCGCGCTGCGCCCGCTCGAAGAGGTGGCGCGGATTTTAGCCGAGCACGAACATTTCGGCCCGCTCTACGACCTCGATGTGCTGGCGCGCAACACCGTCCCGGTCGCTGCCGCCGTCTACCACGATGACGTCTATGTTGACCGCGAGCTGTCGTTGCGCACCGCTTCCCAAGTCAAGGGGCTGCAACCCTGGGTAACCGAGGACTTCCACCACGACGGAATCGGCGATGACGGTCCGGCCATCTTCCGTCGGCTGCTGGCGATGACCAACGGCGAAGATCCGGAAGCCGCCGCGGCCAGCGACTGAGCACTATCGCCGGTGCTCCGCGGTGGCTAGACTGGCACACAAGCAAAGGCGCCAACCAACCTCGAAGTTGCTTGGCGCCGTTGCTTTGGCGGGCCTTGGCGCAATTGGTGTGGCGGATGCAGTTCGCGCACACCGCGCGTGCTAGGTTTTCGCTCAAGGGCAACTAGCCCGATGTAAAGGTCGAAAGGAACACTATGGGAAACAGTACTAATGGTGTCGATGTTCCAGACGATCTGGTCTCGAAGGTCGAAGAATTTGACGGCATCATCGCAGCCGCACACCTGCCATACAACATGACGATCGATCGCGCCGAAGAGGACGCGTTGGTCTACAAGTTCGTCGAGTCCGAGATTGACTTCGCCCTGGTTCTGCACGGTGAAGCAATTTTCGCCACGACCTCCGCATTGGATGATTCGGACGCGGATTTCGAGCCGGTATATACCTTCGACCCGGAGTTCCCGCTCACCGCCGAGGACTTCGCCGAACGGCTCACCGACTTCGTGACCCTGGCGCAGAATTGGCAGGAAGTTTCCGAACTGCCCTTCGTAGCCGAGCACCCCGAGTACTTCGGTCCCTCGGACAAGCCGAACAGCGTGCTGCTCTACGAGGATGGCTACCGCTACGAGCTGTTGTTCGTGGAGAACGGCGACCATTTGGTTCTGGCACGTCCCATCGATACCGAGGCCTACGAGGTTGACCCCGAAGAGGACGAAGATGAAATCCCGTTGATCTACACCAACCACCACATGCTGCACCCCACCATGGGCGGAGCGTTCATCGTGATGTTGGCGGAAACCTTCGGACTGCCGGCCGAGGAAGAGGCGCTGCTCGCGCCACTGCGCATCATCCTCACTCCGACGAACTAAGCATCAACTTAACACGGCTGGGGCCTGAGTTACCTTAAGTGGTAAGTCAGGCCCCAGCATCGTTTTAAGCCCGGCTAGCGGGTCGAACCGGTGGGAGCCACCGTATCGGCGGCGGCTATGTCCTCGGGCCCCGTGTGCGCGCCGGCACCGAGGTGGGACAGATGCCCACCGAGCAGTCCCAGCACCAGGATCGAGGCGAACACGGCCGCGGCACCGAGCCAGTAGGGCGCGCCGGCCCCCATGGCCGCGGCGATCGGCCCGGCCACCGCAGGGGCGATCGCCCCTCCCAGGAAACGCACTCCCGAGTAGGTGGAGCTTGCCACGTTGCGCGGCAGCTCGGTGGCTTCCATCACCGCCTCGGTCAGCGCGGTGTTGAGGATGCCCAGCACCAGCCCGGCGACGACGATCAGCGCGATGAGCGCGCGCAGCTGCGTGTGGAACACCGCCATCGAGGCGAGCAGCAGTCCCAGCAGGCTCAGCGCGACAAACATGATGGGGCGCAGGCCGAAACGCCGGGTCAGCAACGGGGCGACAAGCACCGAGGTGATCGCCAGCGACAGTCCCCAGCCGAAGAACACCCAACCAAGTTCCGCGGCGCCAAATTCGATTCCCTGCGTCTTGGCGGCGGCCTCCAGCGGGTAGGGCGAATAGGCCAGCAGCACGAAGAACCCGAAGTTGTACAGCACCGCGGTGATCGCCATGGTGCGCAGGGCGGGGTTCCGCAGGGCCGCAAAGCTTGCCCACGGGGAGATCTTCAGCTGGCCCGCGGGCTTGTCCGGCAGGCTGAGGAACGCGAGGATCGCGATGAGTCCGATCGCCATCAGCGTTGCGGTGCCGAAGAACGGACCGCGCCAGGACAGGCTGCCGAGCACCCCGCCCAGCAGCGGCCCGACCGCCATGCCCACGCCCAGCGCCGCTTCGTAAAGCACGATCGCCTGCCGGCTGCCGCCGCTGGCGGCGCCGACGATGGCGGCCAAAGCCGTGGAGATGAACAGCGCGTTGCCCAGTCCCCAGCCGGCGCGGTAGGCGAGGATCTGGTTGATCGAGCCGCTGGCGCCGGCCAGCGCGGCGAACGCCACGATCAGCACCAGTCCCCCGAGCAGGGTCTGCTTCACGCCGATCAGCGTGGAGACCCAGCTGGTGAAGAACATCGCCAACCCGGTGATGAACAGGTAGCTGGTGAACAGCAGCATGGTTTGCGAGGCAGTGGCTTCCAGATCCCGGCTAATGGCCGGAAGAATCGGATCGACCAGCCCGATTCCCATGAACGAGACCATGCAGGCGAAGGCGATCGCCCACACGGATTTTGGTTGGTGCAACAGCGAGTTGCTTGGTTGAGTATTTTTCGTCATAAGGCCAGCTTCTGCGTATTCCTAGTTGTTGTGGCAGGTGCGGCGCAGAGCTAGCGATCCAGGTTTTCGGTCAGCTCCGCCACCATGCGCTCGAGCAGCGGCAGCGCCTGGTTGAGCGTTTCCCGCTCCGGCTCGGTCATCGCTTCGATGCTGCCGGTCAACGCGTTGATCGCCCGTTGCTTATACGCCGTGAGCTCGTGTACCCCGAGCTCGGTCACCGAGACAAGCGAGGCGCGGCCGTCTTGCGGATCGGCGGCACGCTGCACCAGTCCGTCCTTTTCCAGGCGCATCACCAACCCGGTCATGCTCGGTTGGGCGATGCGCTGCTGCACGGCCAGGTCCCCTACGCGTTGCGGTCCCTGCCGGTGGAGCACGGACAGCACGCGCCATGCGGTGACCGACCGACCGTCGCCAGCGGCCTGGCCGAGCAGTCGGGACATCGCGCCGGAAAAGAGCGTCAGGCCTCCCGCGAGGCCAGCCAGGGGATCTTCTTCGCTTGTCATAGTTACAACATAGCAGAATTACATAGGCTACCTATGTAACTTGCTGATTTATGTTACCCAGGGAACAGAAAAAACCCGCCGTATTCCATCCGAAAGGATGGAATACGGCGGGTAATTTACCGGTTCGGGTGCGGACTACTTGCCCGAATCCTGATCGCGTTCGATCGAAGCATGGGATTCAGCCTTTTCGGCCTCCGCAGCCTCGGCCTTGGCGGCCGCGTTGCGACCGAATGGGGTCCAAAGCGACATCACCGTGGCAATAACGATGGTGGCCAGGATGACGATCAGCGAAATGCTAGTCGGAATCTCCGGCGCCCAAGCAAATCCTTCGCCGCCGTTGACGAACGGCAGTTCATTGGTGTGCAGCGCGTGCAGTACGAGCTTGACGCCAATGAAGGCCAGAATGAAGCTCAAAGCGTGCTTCAGGAAGACCAAGCGGTTCATCAAACCACCGAGCAGGAAGTACAGCTGGCGCAGGCCCATCAGCGCGAAGATGTTCGCGGTGAACACGATGAACGCCGAATCGGTCAGCCCGAAGATCGCCGGAATGGAATCGACCGCGAACAGCAGGTCGGTCATGCCGATGGTAATGAAAACCATGACCATCGGGGTGAACAGCTTCTTGCCATCCACCACGGTGCGCAGCTTGTTGCCGTCATACTCCTTGGCGAATGGCATCTTGCTGGTCAGCTTCTTGACCAGGCCGTTTTCGCTGCCCTCATCCTCATCGTCGTCCTTGAGCTGGTGCCAAGCGGTCCAGAGCAGGAAGGCGCCGAAGATGTAGAAGACCCACGAGAAGTGTTCGATCATGGCAGCACCGGCGATAATGAAGATCGCACGCAGTACCAGCGCGATGATGATGCCGAACATCAGCACCTCTTGCTGGTACTTACGCGGCACCGCGAAGCGGGTCATGATGATGATGAAGACGAACAGGTTGTCGATCGACAACGAGTACTCGGTAATCCAGCCGGCGTAGAACTCCTGGCCGATCTGGGAGCCGGCCTGCCACCAGACAATGCCGCCGAAGATCAGCGCCAAGGTGATGTAGAAACCGACAAAGAGCCCGGCTTCCTTCATCGATGGTTCGTGCGGTCGACGCACAACGTACAACAAATCAAGCAGCAGGATGACGCACAGCGCCACCAAGGCAATGATTTCAAATTGGATAGTTAACCCTGTAGTGCCCACAGAAGAGCAGCCTTTCGTCGTAAGGGTAGGACAAAGATTCGCAAGTCTCTCCGCCGTCACAAATCAATTCGTGTTCGGCTGCTGCGCCCGGCGAAACTTCAATGGTCCGCGTGTTGACGTTCACAGCATTTGGGATACTCCCCTACGTACGAGATTTAATTGTAGCCTACAGGCGGTCTCGCGCGCGCCTCAAGTGGCACGCCCCACCCCCGGCAGACCGCCCTTCCGGCGCCCCCAGCGCCCGCATCCGCGCTAGTCAGCGGGCCGTCGGACGGCGCCGATTAACATTGTGTTAAGCGTGGCCGGCGTCCTTCATCTGGCGTAGCTCCTTCTTCAGCTCCCCCACCTCGTCGCGGATGCGCGCGGCCAGCTCGAACTGCAGCTCGGCGGCCGCCGCATGCATCTGCTCGGTCATCTGCTCGATCTGCCCGAGCAGGTCTTCCGCCGGCGCGGCGGCCAACCCGTCCTTGCGGATCGGCGCGGCCTTGCGCTTGGCGTCCTTGGCCAAGCGGTTGTTGCTCAGCAGCTCCTGGGTGTCGGCATCCTCGCGGGCCAGCTGATCGGTGATATCGGCGATCTTCTTGCGCAACGGGGTCGGATCGATCCCATGCTTCTCGTTGTGCGCCCGCTGGATCTCCCGGCGGCGGTTGGTTTCTTCGATGGCCTTCTCCATCGCGTCGGTGACCTTGTCCGCGTACATGATCACCTGGCCGGACACGTTGCGCGCGGCACGGCCGATCGTCTGGATCAGGCTGGTCGCCGAACGCAAAAAGCCCTGCTTGTCCGCATCCAGGATCGTCACCAGCGACACCTCGGGAAGGTCGAGCCCCTCACGCAGCAGGTTGATGCCCACCAGCACGTCGAAGGAGCCCATGCGCAATTCGCGCAGCAGCTCCACGCGGCGGATCGTGTCCACATCCGAGTGCAGGTACTGCACGCGGATCTGGTGCTCGGTCAGGTAGTCGGTCAGATCCTCGGCCATCCGCTTGGTCAGCGTGGTCACCAGCACGCGCTCGTTGCGCGCCACGCGCACGCGGATCTCGTCGAGCAGGTCATCGATCTGCCCCTTGGTGGGCTTGACGATGATCTCCGGGTCGATCAGCCCGGTGGGGCGAATGATCTGCTCCACGAAGCCATCGGCCTTGCCCAGCTCGTATTTGCCCGGGGTCGCCGAAAGGTACACGGTCTGCCCGACGCGCTCCAGGAACTCATCCCACTTCAGCGGCCGGTTGTCCATGGCCGAGGGGAGCCGGAAACCATGCTCCACCAGGTTGCGCTTGCGCGACATATCGCCCTCGTACATGGCGCCGATCTGCGGCACCGTCACATGCGACTCGTCGATCACCAGCAGGAAGTCATCGGGGAAATAGTCGATCAAGCAGTGCGGGGCGCTGCCCGACTCGCGGCCGTCGATATGCCGCGAATAATTCTCGATGCCGTTGCAGAAGCCCATCTGCTCCATCATTTCCAGGTCATAGGTGGTGCGCATGCGCAAGCGCTGGGCCTCGACGAGCTTATTCTGCGACTCCAGCTCCTTCAGCCGCGCCGCCAGCTCGTCCTCGATGGTCTTGATCGCCTTGTGCATGCGCTCGGCGCCGGCGACATAGTGGCTGGCCGGGAAGATATACATTTCGGTTTCCTCGCGGATGACCTCCCCGGTCACCGGGTGCAGCGTGTAGATCGCCTCCACCTCGTCGCCGAAGAACTCGATGCGCAGCGCCTGCTCCTCGTACATCGGGATGATCTCCACGGTGTCCCCGCGCACCCGGAAGGTGCCGCGGTGGAAGTCCATGTCATTTCGGGTGTACTGCATGGCCACGAACTGGCGCAGCATCGCGTCGCGGTTCAGCTCCTCGCCCCGGCGCACCGTGACCATGCCCTCCACGTACTCCTCTGGGGTGCCCAAGCCGTAGATGCAGGACACCGTGGCGACGACGATCACGTCCCGGCGGGTGAGCAGCGAGTTGGTCGCCGAGTGGCGCAGCCGCTCGACCTCCTCGTTGACCGAGGAATCCTTTTCGATGAAGGTATCGGTCTGCGCGACATAGGCTTCGGGCTGGTAGTAGTCGTAGTAGGAGACGAAGTACTCGATCGCGTTATTCGGCATCAGCTCGCGGAATTCGTTGGCCAGCTGCGCGGCGAGCGTCTTGTTCTGCACCAGCACCAGTGTGGGGCGCTGCACCTGCTCCACCAGCCAGGCGGTGGTCGCCGACTTGCCGGTACCGGTGGCGCCGAGCAGCACGATGTCCTTCTCGCCGCCGTTGAGCCTTTGGGTCAGCTCCGCGATGGCGGTGGGCTGATCTCCGGCGGGGGTGTATTCGCTGACGACTTCGAAGGGGGCGACGACGCGCTTGATCGGCTGTGCAAGGCTCATGCCTCCAGCATAACGAGGCGCACCGACACTCGCCTACGCTTGGGGGCATGCCGATCGCGAAATTACCTGCCGCGGCCCAGCCGGGTGCCGGTGCGCACCGCATTGCGCGCCGCGGTCCGGCGGATCTGCGCGCCGAAGAACCCGACGGTCAGCGCCGTGGCGGCGATCAGCCCGAGCAGGGCGATCCAGCCGGAGAGATACACCACCGGCGAGTAGGGGCCATTGGAGGCAACATATTCCGCCCGGCCCCCGAAGCCCAGCCAGAGCACCAGCGCGAGCGCGAAGCTCGCCAGCATCGTCCACTTCGAAATTTTCAGCATCAGCGGCGCAGTTCCTTCTCAAATAGTTCGGTCACCCGGGCGCGGAGCTCTTCGAGTGTCCCCTCATTATGCAGCAGATGATCGGCGATCTGCGCACGCTGCGCGTCGCTGGCCTGGGCGGCCATCCGGGATTCGGCATCCGCCCGGGTCCACCCGCGGTCCTCGATCATCCGGCGGATCCGCTCCGCGCGGGGGGCCTGCACGACGATGACGGTGTCAAAATCCTGCGCCTGCCCGGATTCGGCGAGCAGCGGAATGTCCTCCACCACGATCGCCTGCTGCCCCGCGGCCGCGCGCAGCTCCTGCGCCCGGGCGCGCACCAGCGGGTGCACGATCGCGTTGAGCTTGCGCCGCTGGGCCTCGTCGCCGAAGACCAGCGCACCGAGCGCCGCACGGTCCAGCGACCCGTCGGCGGCGAAAACGCCCTCCCCGAAGGCCGCCCGGATCGCCTCCAGGCCCGGCGTTCCGGGCGCAACAACCTCCCGGGCGAGCTTGTCCGCGTCGATCAGCACCGCGCCGAGTTCCACCAGACGCGCCGCCACTGCCGATTTGCCGGAAGCCACGCCGCCGGTCAGTCCCACATGGATCATGTCTACCACCCTATAAACTAAGTACGATGAACACCAACGACTCCGCCGCCACCCGCTACACCACGCTCGGCGGCGACAGCGTGCACGAGGTCGAGATCAAGCGTTCGCGCTTCATCACCTACCTCTTCCGCGTCGAATCCGAGGCCGCCGCCCGGACGCATCTCGCGGCGCTGCGCAAAACCCATTTCGACGCCCGCCACCACTGCAGCGCGTTCATCATCGGCCCGGATCGGATGACCCAGCGTTCAAACGACGACGGCGAGCCCTCGGGCACCGCCGGAATCCCGATGCTCGAGGCGCTGGCCAAACGCGATACCGGGCAGGGCGCTGACCTCTCCGATGTCCTCGCCGTCTGCGTGCGCTACTTCGGCGGCATCAAGCTCGGCGCCGGCGGCCTGGTCCGCGCCTATTCCGACTCCGTCTCCCAGGCGCTGAACCACGCGGCCCTGCGCACCCGCCAACGGCTGCGCCTCTTCGAGCTGCCCGCCGCGCATGCGCTGGCCGCCTGCTGGGAAAACGAGCTGCGCTCCGCCGGCTACCAGCTGGGCGACACGCTCTGGCGGGAGACCGACGCGGTGCTGCGTATCGGCATCAACGACGAGCCCGGTGACGCCCAGGCGCTGCGCACCGCCATCGCCACACTGACCTCCGGCGCCGGAATGCTGCGCCCGATCGACACCAGATGGGTGGACCTATGAGCCGCGAACTCCTGGCGCAGCTGCGCCGCTGGCCCGATATCGAGGCGGAGAACCTCTTCGCCGCCGATGCCGCGGACCGGCTGATCCTGGACACCGTCACGCACTGGCCGGAGACGGTGGCCGTGATCGGGGACCATTACGGCGCGCTGGCCCTCGGGGCGCTGGCCTCCGGCGCAAGCCGGGTGCAGGTGCACACCGACTCGCTGACCTCCGCGCGGGCGATCAGCGCGAACCTGCAACGGCTGGCCCCGGACTGGGCGGACCGTCTGGAATTCCGCGCGCTCGATGAGGTAGCCCGCGGCGCGACCCTGGTGCTGCTCTGCCTGCCGCGCGGGCTGGATGTGCTCGACGAGCAGGCCGCCGCCATCGCCGCACAGTGCGACGCGCACACCATCGTGCACGCCGGCGGCATGCTCAAGCATATGAACCGCACGATGAACGAGCTGCTGGCCAAGCGCTTCGCCGCCCTGGAGGTCTCGCACGCCCGGCAGAAGGCCCGCGTGCTCACCGTGCACACCCCCTTGCCCGGGGCACCGTCGGGCGCCTACCCGCTCGCGGCCACGCATTCGGTGAACGGGACCGAATTCACCCTGCGCGCCGGGGCGGCCACCTTCGGCGCGCAACGCCTGGACCCGGGCACCCGGCTGCTGCTGGAGAACCTGCCGGAGCTCTCCGACCATGCCACGCTGCTCGATCTGGCCTGCGGCAACGGCTCCATCGGAGTCTACGCCGCGCTCACCCACCGCGCGCTGCGCGTGGACGCCTCGGATCATTCGGCCTCGGCGGTCGCCTCCACCCGGCTTTCGGCCGCCGCCAATGGGCTCGAAGGACGGATCAGCGCCGTGCAGGACGACGGCCTGGCCCGGCACCCCGCGGCCAGCGCCACGCTGGTCACGCTCAATCCGCCCTTCCACATCGGGAACACGGTCCACGCCGGCATCGCGCTGAAATTGATCGACGAGGCGGCCCGCGTGCTGGCCGAGGGCGGGATCCTGCTCTGCGTCTTCAACTCGCACCTGCGCTACCGCGGCGAGCTCGCCCGGCGCATCGGCCCCACCGAGCAGCTCGCCCGCAACTCCACCTTCACCGTCACCCGCTCCGTTCGCCGCCGCTGACCTTATCCACACCCCGGAACCCGGCCGCGCGCTTCGGACCGCGCCCCGGGCACACTGGAGCCATGAGTACGAGGATCGAGCAGACCGTCGCGGATCTGCAAGCGCAGCTGGCCGGCTCGGGGGAACTTTCCACCCCCGAGCTGCTGACCCTGTCCTCGCTCGCCGCCGATATCCTGCCCGCCCTGCGCACCGCCAGCACCACGCTCACCGACCCGCGGGCCGCGCTGGCCCTGAGCACGCACACCGAACGGCTGGCCCATGAGGCGGTCCGCACCCAAACCCACTGCGCCCACCTGGTCGAAGCCAGCGGCGCGCACCGCTTGGACATCGCCACCCTCGACGCGCTGCGCGCGCAGGCCATCGACTACGCCACCGCCCCGGCCTTCGCCGAGTCCCGCCCCAGCTACAAGGGCGCGACGGAACTCCTCGCCGCCTGGCTGAACCTCGACATTTTCGAGGCCCGCCGCCGGGTGGAGGACGCGCACCTGGTCATCTGCCAATTCGACCAGCAGGGAAACCGCTGCCCGGCGCAATTCCCCCGCCTCGCCCAACGCTTCGCCACCCGCCGCGCCGACCCTCGCGAAACGCTGAGCGCCGCCCGCCGGCTGCATAAGCTCGAACCGGTTCCGGGAGAATTCGACGCACCCGGCACGGCCTGTGCGCAGGATGCCAGCGGGCAGCTGGTCGAAGAAGCCGCCGTGGAACTGCTGGAGGAGCCGGAACCGAAAACCCGGTCCAAGAAGTTGAACCAGCTGATCAAGTCCGCCAAGGCCACTGCTGCCGAGCTCGAGCCGGAGTCGGCTGCCGGAATCTACCGCCAGGGTGAAAAGGATGGGCTCATCGTCTACCAGGTCCGGCTCTCCGCCTTGGACGCCGATGCCTTCGAATCGCTGCTTTCGCAGGCGGACAATCCGCGCACCGAGGCCGGCGCCGCCAGCCGCCAAGTCGAATCGGCCCACGCATCGGGCGCCATCCCGGAGCACCCGGATTTCGTCTCCGACGAACAGGCCGCGGCGAGTACCTGGAACCCGCTGGTGGAGGCGACGGTCGCCCGGCGCCGACTGCAGGGGCTGATGAACCTGTTGACGGTCAATAGCCAGAAGCTCAGCCGGCTGCTGACCGCCCGCACCGCGCAGAAGCCCTCCGCGGGCACACCCGGCGAGGCGCTCGCCCCGGAGGACCCCGAGATCCCGGTGGTTCAGCCCACCATCATGGTCCATCTGACCTTGGCGGAGCTGACCGGATTGGCCAAAACCCACGGGGTGACCGACAGCGGCTTTGAAATGCGGCCCACCGACCTGAGACAGGCCCTGGCCAAAGCGAAGATCATTCCCCTGGTGCTCGGCGGCCGCGGAGAAATCCTGGACATCGGCCGCGAACAACGAAATTTCCCCAAGTACATGCGCCGGGCGATCAAAGCCAGAGACCGTGGCTGCATTGTGCCCGGTTGCACCGTGCCGCCCGAGCACTGCGAACTCCACCACATCTGGTGGTGGTCAAACGGCGGACCCACCGCGGTGTACCTGGGCTGCTGCCTGTGCACCGGGCATCATCACGACGTGCATGCCGGAGTGCTGAAGGTTGCCTCCAACGGCGGCGTCCCGCAGGTCATCCTGCCCAAATTCGTCGATCCGACGCAGACTCCGCAACGCAACAGCATCAATGCCCGCCGCGCGGCCTAGCCTACCGGGTGCCCGCAGATAAACGGCCGCTTGCTGCGCACCCGCACCGCATAGCCATCGATCCCGGCGCCAGCCAAGGAGATCCGCTCGAACTCCGGCATTGCGGCCGGGTCAAACTGTTCGACCTGCATGGTGTTATCCGCTCCATCGCGCCAATGCAGTCCACGCGCCTGGCGTTTGCGCGGTTCCGCGGCCCGGCGCGGCAGGTAGTTCGCGGCCGCTTGGCGGCCCTGGCCGAACACCGTACGCACCTCCAAACGCACCGGCATCGAGTCCCAGCCGCTGAGCCCGGCGATCACCATCCGGTCCCCGCGCCGCACCAGACGGTCGCTGACATGCTCGCCCCAGACCCATGGCTGATCGGCCACGCGCAAGAATTCGGCGGGGCTCAAGTTATTAACCGCCGCGATCCCATGCACCCGGCAGTTATCGAGGCATTCGGCGAATTGCCCGTATTCCAGCGTCTTGGGCTCCCGGCCCGGATCCGTGCAGTCGCATCCGCCCCCGGACAGCGGCTCGGCCGGCACCACCTTGCCCACCGCGGTGAAACTCAGCGGTCCATATCCCCGGGCCAGCGGGATCTCCAGTGCAAGGTGCCCGGCCAGCCGTTGTTCGATGAACCGCACGAGCACCACGACCAGGCACAGAGCCAATGCCATGACTCCGATGACCAGGGAGTCGATGCGATCCCGATCCAGCGCGTTGACCACCTGCTTCGCATCGGTGAAAAACTGCCAGACCAGCTTCAGCAAGGGGTAGATCATCGAGCCCAGCGCCAGATACCACAACGTTTTCGGCAATTGCCGGTAGGCGTGCAACCGCGAGCGCTGCTCGGGCGGAATATCGACCGTGGAGGTTGAAAGAGCACGCCAACGACGCAACCTGGCGATAAAGCGCAGCTGATTGAACAGTCCCGTCAGCGCCAGCAGCCCGAAGAAGGCGCCGCTGCCCAGCAGCACCAGCTGCGGCACACCCACTGGCTGCAGGATCAGATACAGCGCGGCCGTCGCCGTCAAAGCCAGCCAGGGCGCGATCCGGCAGGCGGCCCACATCACCGCAACGCATGCGGCGATCACCGAGAAGGTCAGCAGTCCGCCCAGTTCGAGCTCTTCCCGATCGCGGTAGGCGAAGCGGAACAGGTAAACGTTCAACGCGATCAGCGGCAGCCAGCTCGCGAGCAGGACGATCACATTGGGGATGTCGCGCGGGATGCTGCGCCACTCTTCCTCGGTCACCGAGTAGAACGGCACAGGCTTGCTTTGCGCCGCCCGCACTCCCTCCGAGGCGTATCTCGCCTTCAACTGAGCCATTGCTTATCCTCACCGGCCTCGACTACCCGCTAACAATGATTTAGTCTATAGGCCGGACTTTATGCTTGCACTCCACCTTTGGGTTGATCTTCAATACGCCCCCTACGCAGCCTGGATGAACCGCATCTGGAAAAGAGCAGTTAAATGAAGGAAAGGCCCAACCCGGAGCGGGTTGGACCTTTCCTCTCAGTACTTGCCTAGCTTGACGCTAAGCTCAGCGCAGCAACAGAAATTAGTTGCCGGTCAGCTTCTCGCGCAGGGCAGCCAGTGCTTCGTCCGAAGCCAGGGTGCCTGCATCGGTGGCTGGAGCCTCCGAGGAGTACGATGCTGGAGCAGCAGCTGCGGCAGTTTCGCCGGCAGCAGCAGGCTCTGCTTCTGCGTCGGCAGCGATTGCGGCAACAACCTGCTTCTTGTGAGCTTCCCAACGCTCCTGAGCGGCAGCGTACTGTGCCTCCCAAGCGGCGCGCTGGGTGTCGAAGCCCTCGAGCCATTCGTTCGACTCTGGGTCGAAGCCCTCTGGGTACTTGTAGTTGCCCTCTTCGTCGTACTCTGCGGCCATGCCGTACAGAGCTGGATCGAATTCGGTACCCTCTGGGTCCACGCCTTCGTTAGCCTGCTTGAGCGACAGCGAGATGCGGCGGCGCTCCAGGTCGATGTCGATGACCTTGACGAACAGCTCGTCGCCCACGGAGACAACCTGCTCGGCCAGTTCAACGTGGCGCACTGCAAGCTCGGAGATGTGGACAAGGCCTTCGATGCCGTCTTCGACGCGAACGAACGCACCGAATGGAACCAACTTGGTGACCTTACCTGGTACAACCTGGCCCAGCGCGTGAGTGCGGGCGAAGGTCTGCCAAGGATCTTCCTGGGTAGCCTTCAGCGACAGCGAAACGCGCTCGCGGTCCAGATCGACTTCGAGAACCTCGACGGTGACTTCCTGGCCAACTTCGACAACCTCGGATGGGTGGTCGATGTGCTTCCAGGACAGCTCGGAAACGTGGACGAGACCGTCTACGCCGCCAAGGTCCACGAATGCACCGAAGTTGACGATGGAGGAAACGACGCCCGGACGAACCTGGCCCTTTTCCAGCTTGTTGAGGAAGGTCGAGCGGACCTCGGACTGGGTCTGCTCGAGCCATGCACGGCGGGAAAGCACAACGTTGTTGCGGTTCTTGTCCAGCTCGATGATCTTGGCTTCGATTTCCTGGCCGATGTACGGAGCCAGGTCGCGCACACGGCGCATCTCGACGAGCGATGCTGGCAAGAAGCCACGCAGGCCGATGTCCAGGATGAGGCCACCCTTGACAACCTCGATGACGGTACCGGTAACGACGCCGTCTTCTTCCTTGATCTTCTCGATGTCGCCCCAGGCACGCTCGTACTGAGCGCGCTTCTTGGACAAGATCAGACGGCCTTCCTTGTCTTCCTTGGTCAGGACCAAGGCTTCGACGCTGTCGCCAACGGTGACAACTTCACCTGGGTCAACGTCGTGCTTGATGGAAAGCTCGCGGGAAGGGATGACACCTTCGGTCTTGTAACCGATATCGAGCAGAACTTCGTCGTGGTCAACCTTGACGACGGTGCCTTCGACGAGGTCACCATCGTTGAAGTACTTGATGGTGGCATCGACTGCGGCCAAGAAGTCCTCAGCGGATCCGATGTCGTTAATTGCGACAACTGGTGCGCTGCTGTTCTCGTTCGAGGTGATGGTCATGTAGTAGGGACTCCGATGTGGATAGATTTGATCAGTCGAAACCCCGGAAGTCCCGGAATTTCGAAGGGGGTAGAACATGAATGCGGACACGACAAAGCCATGGCACGCTGTTCAAGTCTACGCGCCTAGCACACGGCGGGTCAAAGCGTAACCCGCCAACATCCTCGCAAGCGTTTTGTGAACTTCGTCATATCTGCCGGTTAATGCGACCCGTCCCACTAGAAACCGTGCGGAGTGAATCCCTCGCAAGCCGTGCTGAATAAGTCCAGCCACGGCCCTGCTGTTCCTCCGCCTTCCAGTTCAGCGCGTCCTGACGCAAGCAGGAGGTCCAGCTGAACAGTGCCCAGATACAGTCCAGCCAGATCCCGCTCCGACAGCGCCACCCGCGGCAGATCGGATTCGGCCTGCCCTTCCTCGATTCGGCTCACCGTGGCGCGGGAATCGGACACGTCGAACAGGTAGGTTCCGGAGATCAGGTTCATCGGATCATTCACGCACAACAGCAGACGGCCGTCACGCTGGTAGCCGCGGGCTTCGAAGGCAGCGGCAACGTCAAGCACCCGAAGCCACAGCACATCATCGATCGAACGCACCTGGTAGTCCCGCACGTTATCCAGTACATTGCGCAGTGGATCCGCCACAGGGCCTTGGCCGTGCACTTCCTCGACCAGGTCATGTTTGCCCAGGTACTCGAAGAGCTTGAAGCGGGCGGCGTCGCTCGTGGCCACCAGCTTTTGCACGACCAGCTTTGCCTTGGGCTCATCCCATCCGCCGAACTTGTAGGCGGCGAAACCACCGAGCTGGCCGGCGCCGTCGTAATAAGCGGCGAAGCGCAGGTTCTTCGGCTTATCCAAGGTCTCCCAAGTGTCCCAGCGTCCCAGGGCGAAGCCGTTGTCGTACTCGGTGCTGTCCACGGAACCGAAGGTTTGCTCCAGCGCACGCACGGCCAGCGCAGCATACTCGGCTCCGAACTGCTTCGGATCGATGTCGATCACCTGTCCAGGCACCTGCACCCGCAGCTTGACCCCGTGGGCGCACTTGAGCGTGAATCGGCATTGGTAGGTGGCTGGCTCGAAGCCGTACCGCCCGTAAATGGTCGCCTCCGACGCGGTCAACGCCGCAATCGGGAATCCCGCCTGCTGGGCATAAGCCAGGTCGGCAGTGATCTGCCTCGACAGGATTCCGCGCCGCCGATAGCTCGGAGCGACCGTGACCGCAGTAATCTTGTGCGCTGCAACGGGCGCCTGGCCGCCGGCATTGAGCAGCCCTGGGAACGCGCCATAGGTGTGCACCGGGTGCGCGGCATGTCGCGAGTGCGGCTCGGCAGCTGGATCGAACACCAGTGAAAAGCGCATTTTCAGCGCGTAGGTCAGATCCAGGTAGTTCGACCACTGGTTCTCTTCGGGCAGCTGCTCATAGAAGCCGATCCCGGTGGCCTGGTGGAACAGCTTGATCGATTCATCGAGCTCGGGGCTGCGGACGGTGGCCTGGTAGGTCCGGGTTTCCAGCTTCGGCTTGCTTGCTAATTCCATCGTGCTCCTCGGCAGGAAATATGTGGCTGATCACAGTCTATGCTAGCGCCGGTGCGGCGCAAGGGGTTCACCAGGCTTCGGAGAGCTTAACGAACTCCAGTCCGTCCTGGAGGGCACCAGCCAGTCCGCGAGCGATCCCCCGGGCCGTGCCTGACGCCGGTTGGTTGAAATGCCCGATCCCCACGCCGCCGTCCTTCAGCAACTGAAATTGTGCGGCCACCGTTGCTGCCGGGAAGGTCGCGCCCGCATCCAGATTCACCGTGAAGTTCATCGGGATCAGTCCCAGCTGGCGGCACAGCGCCGCTGAGACCTCATCCATATGCGCGGTGCCCGATCGGAAAAACCGCGCCGCCACCCCGAACTCATCGTTCAGATACCGCTGGTTGCCCATGACCTCGTCGTAGGCTTCGCCCACCGAACGAGTTCCGGAAATTCCGTAGGCCGCTTGCCCATCTATGGTCAATGGAACATGCGAGGTTCCATGATTTGCGATTTCAAACAATGGATCGTCTACCAGCTGCGCCAAGTATCTGCCGTTGCTCCTGGCCCATCGCTGGTTGACGAACAATGTTGCGGGCACCTCGCGCTCGCGCAAGGCATCGATCAGGGCATGGTCGATAGCCGAACCATGCGCTCCCCCGCAGGCGTCAAAGGTCAGCGCCACCCTATTTTTCCCGGTGGGCATCGCCAGTTCGATCCCCTTGGCCTCCAAACCGAACTCGCCTGCCGGAGCATTCTTGAATTGCTCGATGATCTGCGCGCGCGTGGGGTACTGCTGCGCGGGGCTGGCAACGGACGAGGGCGCGTTGGTTGCAGGGGTACTGGTTGTCGAAGCAGGCGAGGATGCAGCCATCGATTCCGACGCACCCTTGGGCACCTGTGCAGCGCAGCTGCTAAGCAGCCCCGCTGCGGCTGCCCCGAAGCCCAAGGCTCCGGCCTTCAAAGCCCAGCGGCGCGAGCGCTGTTCCATGTTCGTCTCTTCCATCATGCACAGTGGTTCGCACCGAGGGGCAGGTGCACCATCAGATGCCCCTGCCCCGCGGTGTTTGCTTCGCTTCGGGAGCAGGGCTCTTAGTGCTCGGCCTCATGCCAGGACTTGCCGATGCCCGGCTGGACGTCCAAGGGGACCTTCAGCTCGGCGGCCCGGCTCATCTCGCCCGTCACCAGTTCCTGCACCGCGTCGAGTTCACCGGCGGCTATTTCCAGCACCAGCTCATCGTGCACCTGCAAAAGCATCCGGGATTTGTACTTCCCCTCGGCCAGCAGCTTGGCAATGTTCAGCATCGCGACCTTCAGCAGATCCGCGGCGGATCCCTGGATCGGCGCGTTCAGCGCCGCGCGTTCGGCGATATCGCGCAGCCTGCGATCGGAGCTGTTGAGCTCCGGCAGGTAGCGCCGGCGGCCGAAGATCGTTTCGGTGTAGCCGTCCTTGCGCGCCTGGTCGACGACGGAACGCAGATAGGTGCGCACCGCGCCAAAGCGTGCGAAGTAGTCCTTCATCAGCGTGCGCGCCTCGTCGACGGAGATCTTCAGCTGCTTGGACAGCCCGAAGGAGCTCAGCCCGTAGGCCAGGCCGTAGCTCATCGCCTTCACCTTCGAACGCATCTCGCTGGTGACCTCTTCGGGGGCCACATCGAAGACATGCGAACCGACGAACCGGTGCAGGTCCTCGCCGCTCTGGTAGGCCTCGATCAGGCCCTCGTCGCCGGACAGATGCGCCATGATACGCATTTCGATCTGCGAGTAGTCCACGGTCAGCAGGGTTTCGTATCCCTCGCCGACGACGAACACGTCGCGGATGCGCCGGCCCTCTTCGGAGCGGATCGGGATGTTCTGCAGGTTCGGGTTCAGGCTGGACAAGCGTCCGGTCGCGGCCACCGTCTGCGCATAGGTGGTGTGGATCCGGCCATCGTCGCCGATCGATTTGAGCAGCCCCTCAACGGTCTGGCGCAGCTTGATCGCCTCGCGGTACGCCATCAACGCCACCAGGAACGGGTGCTGGGTCTTGACCAGCAAATCCTGCAGGGATTCGGCATCGGTGGTGAAACCGGTTTTGATCTTCTTGGTTTTCGGAAGGTCGAGCTCTTCGAAGAGCACCACCTGCAGCTGCTTCGGGCTGGAGAGGTTCACCTCGTGCCCGATGGAATCGTAGGCTTCCTTGGTGGCCTGGTCCACCTGCGAGGTGAAGTGCGCGTGCAGCTCGTCCAGGCGTTCCCGGCTCACCGCGATGCCCGCACGCTCCATCTCGAAGAGCACGTCGATCAGCGGCAGCTCCATGTCCTTGGCCAGCTCCGCGGCATGCTTTTCGGCGAGCTTGGTGGCGAGGAACGCGGACAGATCAAAAATCGCCTGTGCCTGCGCCAGCGTCGGCTCGATCAGGTCCGCGGTGAGACCCAGATCCAGTTCGCCCTTCTTCGCCGGCTTGAGCACCGGTACCGTGTACTTCAGGTGGTATTGCACCAGATCCACCAGCTCGTGGCTGCGCCGGTCCGGCTGGATCAGGTAGGCGCTGATCAACGTGTCATCGCCTAGGCCGGCGACGCGGAAGCCACGCTCGTAGAGCCGGTGCATGGCGAGTTTCGCGTCGTGGAAGATCTTCGGTGCCTGCGCGTCGGCCAGGAAGCCGGCAAGCACCTTCTCGGTGTCTTCGCCCAGGCTGGACAGTTCCAGCCAGAGCGCCTTGCCCTCACGGAACAGTGCCACCCCGACGGCTTCGCCCGCGGTCACCGCCGCTTGCACCGCAATCGGCGCTCCCTCGCCCTGGGCGATGAATTCGCCCAGTGCCTTCGCATCCTTCGCTTCAAGTCGCTCGAACGCCGCCGCTTCGGGCTGCTCTTCGTCCTCCTGCGCGGCAAAGAGATCGAAGAGCCGCTTGCGCAGGGTGTTGAATTCCAGGGCGTCAAAGAGGTTTTCGATCTCGTCGCGGTTCGGCGCGACCAGTTCGGCTTCGTCCAGGGTCACCGGCAGGTCCAGGTCGTGGCGCAACTGGTTCAGCCGCCGGTTGCGGGTGACGTTGTCCAGGTGGGCGCGCAGGCTCTCGCCGACCTTGCCCTTGATCGCGTCGGCATTTTCCAGGATGCCGTTGAGGTCGCCGTAGAGGTTCAGCCATTTCGCGGCGGTCTTCGGTCCCACGCCGGGCACGCCCGGCAGGTTGTCGGCGGTCTCCCCCACCAGCGCGGCCAGATCCGAGTAGCGCTCGGGGCGCACGAAATACTTGGTTTCTACCGCTTCGGCGTCCATCGGCGGGATATCGCTAATGCCCTTCTTCGGATAGAGCACCATGGTCTTGTCGGTGATCAGCTGGAAGGCATCGCGGTCACCGGAGACGACAAGGACTTCGAAGCCCTGCGCTTCGCCCTGGGTTGCCAGGGTGGCCAGGATGTCGTCGGCCTCAAAGCTTTCAAGGGTGATGCTGGGAATGTTCATCGCCTTCATGACCTCTTGAATCAGGTCGATCTGGCCATAGAATTCTTCCGGAGTCTTATTTCGTCCGCCCTTGTATTCGGTGTATTCCAGGGAACGGAACGTTGGGGTGTCCAGGTCGAAGGCCACCGCAACGTGCGTGGGCTTCTGCTGGCGGATCATCGTCAATAGCATGGAGACGAATCCGTGGACGGCATTGGTGTGCTGGCCGGTACTTGTCGCAAAGTTTTCGGCTGGCAGCGCATAGAACGCGCGGAAGGCCATCGAGTGTCCGTCGATGATCAGAAGTTTCTTGTCCGACGTGAATGTCGTTTTGGTAGTTTCGCTCACACCTGAAAGCCTAGTTGCCATGAGCGACAATTTCACTTCTCACGACGAGCAATCTTCAGCACACCCCTTTGCCCAGCAGTTGACTAGGCATGGTGTCCCGCAGGCGATGTGGCCTTTTCTCCAGGGACACGGGGTGGGCACCCTGGTCGAAAAGCTTGAAATCCACTTCACCGAGTTTGGCGCCGATCGAGTTTGCGCGACCATGCCGGTAGCAGGAAACGCTCAGGTGGTGGGCATCCTGCACGGCGGGGCATCCGCCGCGCTGGCCGAAACCTTGGGCTCGATGGCTGCCGCCCTGCACGCACGGGGCAAGGCAAACCCGGTAGGAGTCGACCTGAATGTCACCCACCACAAGGCCGCGCGCCAGGGCTTGGTCAGCGCCGTGTGCACGCCGCTGCATTTGGGCCGGCGCATCACCACCCATGAGATCGTCATCACCAACGAGGCAGGCCAACGCGTGGCCACGGCCCGAATCACCAATATGCTCCTGCCCATCGAGGGCTAGCCGAGCGCTAGGAGACGGCGTAGCTTGCGGCGAATATATCGTCGCCGAGTTCACGGATTTTCAGTCCGGATAGCTGCGCGTTGGCATCGCGGCCGAAAATGTTCACCCCGCCGCCGAGGAACACCGGCACCGTCACCACGGTGAGTTCGTCGAGCATTCCGGCCTCGATAAAGCCGCCGGCCAGATCCGCACCGCCCACGAGCCAGACATCTCCGGCTCCGGCGCTTTTGGCAATGTCACGGCTCCAGAAACTGATTTCACCGCGGATGAAGGTCAGGTCCGTGTCGGGCAACGAGGGAAGCTCATGGTGCGTGAAGATCCACACCGGCTTCGCGCCGAATGGCCATTGCAGGTGCCCTTCGCCGATATCCCGCACGATCGTTTCGTAGGTTTTGCCGCCGATGACCACCGCGCCGATGCTGTCGAAGAACTCGCGAAGGTCGGCCTGGTAGCCGGGCAGCTCGGTAAATGGGCGTAGCCAATGCGTGTCGCCCGACTGATCGGCCACAAAGCCGTCGATGGAGGCACCCACGTAGTACTTGAAGCTAGTCATAGCTCCAGTCTAGGGGTGCCTCCATCGAAGGCAATATCTAGTTTTTGCCGCCCACCGGGCGTGCCGGATGCCTAGAGGCCCAAGATCGCTTCGCTCAGCTGCGGAACGATGAGCACCACGCCGAAGAGCACGATCAGCCCGCACAGTCCGAAGCAGAGGTAGGCGCCGTACTTATTAACCTGGGTATTGCGGTGCTCGTCGCGGGCCACCGCCAGCAGGCGCACGCCAAAGGAGTATGCGACGACGATGCACATGGCAGCTACCCAGCTGACCAGCGCGACGATGAGAAAAGCTGACCATTCGATCATGAGATATCCGCTTCCTTGTCCATGGCTTCCTGCGCAAGCTTCCGGGCCGCCGTTGCTTCGGCCTTGGCGCGGGCGCGACGCTCCTTCTTCGAAAGGATATTGACCGCGGCTCCCGAATTATCGATGTCGGACATCGCGGTATCGTGCCCCACATGGTCCTTGCGGGACATGTACCAGAACAGCAGCAGGGTTCCCACGCCGACGACGGCGACGATCCCGACGCCGACTGCGCCGATATGGGTCAGCGCCGCGGCGGCACCGCCAACGATGGCGGCCGCCGGAAGGGTGAACAGCCACCCCAGGGCAATGCGGCCCGCGGTGCCCCAGCGCACTTCTGCGCCCTTGCGTCCCAGGCCGGAACCGATGACCGAGCCGGATGCCACCTGCGTGGTGGACAAGGCGAAGCCCAGGTGCGATGAGGTGAGAATTGCCGAGGCGGTCGAAACCTCGGCGGCGAAGCCCTGCGCGGGCTTCACATCGGTGAGCCCCGAACCCATGGTGCGGATAATGCGCCAGCCACCGGTGTAGGTGCCCAAGGCAATGGCCACCGCACAGGTTGCAACGACCCACAGGTGCGGGCCGGTGCCGGCGCTCTGCATCCCCGAAGCGACCAGAGTCAGGGTGATAACACCCATGGTCTTCTGCGCGTCATTGGTGCCGTGCGCCAGCGCCACGAGCGAGGAAGAGAAGATCTGTCCGTAGCGGAAGCCTCCGCGTTTAGGCGAGGCGCCGTTCTGCCGCTTCGTGATCGAGTACGCAAGCTTCGTGCATAGATACGCGGAAATGCCCGCAATCAGCGGGGCGCACAATGCCGGCAGAAGCACCTTGGAGAGCAACACCCCGTAGTCGATGGCGCCGAACCCGGCACCGACGATCGCGGCGCCAACCAGCCCACCGAACAGGGCGTGGGAGGAGCTTGAAGGCAGGCCGAGCATCCAGGTGAATACGTTCCAGATCACCGCGCCCATAAGTCCCGCAAAGATCATTTCCGGCATGATCTGCACGCCGGTGGTGGGATCTTCGTTGATAATGCCGCCAGAAATCGTCTTGGCTACCTCCGTAGAGAGGAAAGCACCGACGAGGTTCAAAACCGCAGCGAGAGCTACAGCCTTTTTTGGAGTGATTGCTCCGGTTGCGATTGGGGTGGCCATCGCATTGGCCGTGTCATGAAAACCATTGGTGAAGTCGAAAAACAACGCCAAGGCGATGACCAGGACGACGATTAGCGTCAAATCCATTGAATACCAGCCTGAGGGTCGAACGGCAAGGAAAAAGAACTTGGGCCGAGAGCTGCAAAATCCAGCGAAGATGATGGCGTGCGGGATTGGGCTCAAAGCGCAATTTCAATCTTATGCCCCTGAACAGATACGTCAATCCGGCCAGTCAACCAACCCCGGGCAAATTCCGCATGAACTTTTGGTGCCCAAGTAGGCAATTACCGCGTTCATGCCGGATCGCGCTTTTGCGGGCAGAGAAAATGTGCGCCAAACCATAGGTGGCTTGGCGCACATTCGCGCGGCTCGCTGCGCCGCAGGCAATGGCGGGAGGCTACTTAACCTGATCGATCACGGTGTCCGCGACCTGCCGCATGCTCAGTCGACGGTCCATCGAGGTCTTCTGGATCCAGCGGAATGCTTCCGGTTCGGTCAACCCCATCTTGGTGATGAGCAGCGACTTGGCCCGGTCCACAAGCTTTCGAGTCTCGAACTGCTCGGCGAGGTTGCTGACCTCGGACTCCAGGGCACGCAGCTCGTCGTTGCGCGAAATCGCGATTTCGATCGCCGGGGTCAGGTCGGCCGGGGTGAAGGGCTTGACCACGTAGGCCATGGCGCCGGCTTCGCGCGCCCGCTCCACCAATTCCTTTTGGCTGAATGCGGTGAGCAGCACGACGGGGGCGATGCGCTCCTTGACGATCGACTCGGCGGCGGTAATGCCATCCATCACCGGCATCTTTACATCCATCAGCACCAGATCCGGCTTCAACTCACGCGCCTTCTCCAGCGCGCTCTGGCCGTTGTCGACCTCGGCCACCACGTCATAGCCTTCGGAGCGCAAGATCTCAACGATATCCAGGCGGATCAGCGTCTCGTCTTCGGCTACGAGCACGCGTCGCGCCGCGGAAGGCGCCTCGGAAGGGATTTTGGTAATTTCTGGTAGCTCGCTCATAGGGCGCCTTCCTTAGTGGTCTGCGTACCTGCCTCGTTAGCCGGCAGAATTCAAGATGTATTTCGCGGCGAGCCGCGCTGCTCCCGTTTCGTATCTAAGCCTACTTGCATGTACCCTTATTAGGGCGATGACGCGAGGTTATCGATTAGGAAATCTACGAAACCTCTAGTAAACTCGTCAATGTGCTCGCCCAAGTGGCGGAATCGGTAGACGCGCCGCACTCAAAATGCGGTATCGAAAGATGTGTGGGTTCGAGTCCCACCTTGGGCACATCATGAATGCCGTCGGAGAAAGTGAAAACTCTCTCCGGCGGCATTTTTTCTTTTAATTATTCGCCCCTGTGATGCATCTCGCAGCGAGGATGGATTGGTTCCAAACGCGAATGAGCCTGCCCGCAGGATCGATGAAACGATCTTGCGGGCAGGCTCACTTTTGTTGGCTCAAAGCTACGGCTTAGAGATCCTTGGGCGTCGAAACGTTCGCAGGATCCCATGGCCCGACAACTTCGCGCGCCGGCATTGGCTTGCCGTCGACCAGCTGACCGGCATCAGCCAGGTCCCCGACCTTGTGCACGCGCAGCGAATTGGTCGAACCGGCTTGCCCCGGAGGGGAACCGGCAGCGATGCAGACCAGATCGTTGATCTGGGCCAGGCCTTCGCTGAGCAGCTGCTCATCGACCTGTGCGGTCATCTTGTCGGTGTGGTCCGCGTAGGCCACCAGGCGTGCCTGCACTCCCCACATCAGGGTCATGATGTTGTAGGTCTGCTGCAGCGGGGTGAAGGCCAGCACCGGGCGCTTCGGGCGCAGGCGCGAAAGGCGTCGTGCGGAGTCACCGGACTGGGTGAAGGCGACGATGTATTTCGCGTCGAGCTGATCGGCGATTTCCACGGCCGCACGGGTAATCGCGCCGCCACGGGTCTTCGGCTGCGAGCCGAGACGTGGAATGCGATCCAGCCCGTGCTGCTCGGTGGAGGAAATAATGCGCGACATGGTTTCCACGGTCTCCACCGGGTAGGCGCCCACCGAGGTCTCCCCCGAAAGCATCACCGCGTCGGCGCCGTCGAGCACCGCGTTGGCGCAGTCCGAAGCCTCGGCACGGGTTGGGGTCGGCGATTCGATCATCGATTCGAGCACCTGGGTGGCGACGATGACCGGCTTGGCCCAGCGGCGCGCGAGCTCCACCGCACGTTTCTGCACCACCGGAACATCTTCCAGCGGCAGCTCCACGCCCAGGTCGCCACGGGCAACCATGATCGCGTCGAAGGCGTTGATGATTTCTTCCAGCGCGGCAACTGCCTGCGGCTTCTCGATCTTTGCGATCACCGGAAGGCGGCGGCCTTCCTCGTCCATGATTTCGTGCACGCGCTCGATATCGCTCGCATTGCGCACGAAGGACAACGCGATCATGTCGACGCCGGCACGAATGGCCCAGCGCAGATCGTCCTCGTCCTTTTCGCTCAGCGCCGGCACGTTGACCGCAACGCCGGGCAGGTTGATGCCCTTGTTATTGGAGACCTCGCCGCCGACCACGACCTCGGAGCGCACCTCGGTGTCGGTGACCTCGATGGCCTTGAGCTTCACCTTGCCGTCGTTGATCAGCAGGAAGTCCCCCGGCTTCACATCGGTTGGCAAGCCCTTGAAGGTGGTCGAGCACAGGTTGCGAGTACCCTGGATGTCCTCGATGGTAATGGTGAATTCTTCGCCGACTTCCAAGATGTACTTGGCGTCGTCCTTGAAACGACCCAGGCGGATCTTCGGGCCCTGCAGGTCTGCGAAAATGCCGACCGCGCGCCCCACCTCGGTCGCCGCGTTACGTACGTTTGCCAAGGATTGAGCATGCATGGAGTAGTCTCCATGGCTCATGTTCAGTCGGGCGACGTCTACGCCCGCTTGAAGTACCGCTACGGTGTTTTCATAGCTCGCTAGGGCCGGGCCCCATGTTGCCACAATTTTTGCGCGTCTCATACCGTCAGCCAAATGCCTTTCATGTTTGCATAGGCAAAATGCGGCGAACCCGTTTGGGTTCGCCGCATCAAAGCCTATGCCACTCAAATGATGCTGATGGCTCTATCTGTTGGAGCAACTGGTGCAGGAAGGTTCGTCGTTTCCATCAGGAACTTATCGACTCCGGCGGCGCAAGCGCGGCCTTCGGCGATAGCCCAGACGATCAGCGACTGCCCCCGACCGGCATCTCCGGCGGCGAACACCGATTCGGAGTTCGTCATGTAGTAGCCATCTCGGGCGACGTTGCCCCGGTTGTCGAATTCGATGCTGAGCTGCTCATCGAGCCCGGAAGGTTCCGGACCGGTGAAGCCAAGAGCCAGGAGAACCAGATCCGCTTTGATAACGCGTTCCGTCCCAGGCTTCGGCAGGCGCTTGCCGGCAACGAATTCTGTCTCTGCAACTGTAACACCGATCACCTTATTCTGCTCGGCTCCCTCGCCGGAAACGAAGTTCACGGTCGAGGCCAGATAGCTGCGTTCGCCGCCCTCCTCATGCGAGGACTGCACCTCGAAGAGCAGCGGCATCGTGGGCCACGGCTGGGTGTCGGCGCGTTCGGTCGGCGGCTTCTGGCCGATGGCCAAGGTGGTCACCGAAGCGGCTCCCTGGCGCAGCGCGGTGCCGATGCAGTCGGATCCGGTGTCGCCACCGCCGAGCACGATCACGTGCTTGCCCTTCGCATCGATGCGCGCAGCGTCCAGGGTTCCGGCCACCACGCGGTTGTTCTCTGTGAGGAACTCCATGGCGTGGTGCACGCCATCCAGGTCATGGCCCGGGATGGGCAGCTCCCGCGGGATGGTGGCGCCGGTGGCGACGATCACCGCGTCATAATCGCGACGCAATTGATCCCAGCTGATCTCCTTGCCGATCTCGATGCCGGTGCGGAAGATCGTGCCTTCCTCACGCATCTGGTCCAGGCGGCGGTCGATGATCTGCTTTTCGAGTTTGAAGTCCGGGATGCCGAAGCGCAGCAGGCCGCCGATCTGCTCGTCGCGCTCGTAGACCGCCACGGTGTGGCCCACCCGGGTCAGCTGCTGGGCGGCAGCCAGTCCGGCCGGACCGGAACCGACGATGGCCACGCGCTTCTCGGTGTGGCGCGCCGGCGGCTGCGCGATGAAGTCGCCGGCGTCCATCAGATGCTCGGCCAGCTCGGCCTCGACCTGCTTGATGGTGACCGCGGGCTGGTTGATGCTCAGCACGCAGGCCGCCTCGCAGGGGGCGGGGCACAGCTTACCGGTCAGTTCCGGGAAGTTGTTGGTGCTCAGCAGCCGGGCCGCGGCATCGTCCATCCGCCCGCGGTAGGTCAGGTCGTTGAACTCCGGGATCAGGTTGCCCAGCGGGCAGCCCTGGTGGCAGAACGGGATGCCGCAGTCCATGCAGCGCGAGGCCTGCTCCTGCAGCGTGCCTGCCTGCTGGCGCTCAAGGACCTCCTTGTAGTCCATCAGGCGCACCGGCACCGGGCGCTTGGGTTGGGTGACGCGTTCGGTCACCTTCAAGAATCCGCGTGGATCAGCCACGGGTCACCTCCAAAATCTTGTCCCATACCTGCGGCGAATCCGGATTCTCTCCGGCGGCCGCCGCTTCGGCACGGATATTTTCAACCGCGGCGAAATCGCGCGGGATGATGCTGGTCAAGCGCTGGCGGGTCTGCTCCCAATCCAGGATCAGGCGCTGCGCCTGCGGCGAGGCGGTCAGCGCGATGTGCTCGGTGAGCAGCGCGTGGATCGCCTGCGCCTCATCGTCGTTGATTCCGCGGACCAGCAGATCGCCGGCCGCGGCGGCCAGCGGATTCAGGTTCTTCTCCTCGAAGTCCAGCACCCAGGCCATGCCGCCGGACATCCCGGCGCCGAAGTTGCGTCCGGTGGCGCCGAGGATCAGCACCCGGCCGCCGGTCATGTACTCGCAGCCGTGTTCCCCGATGCCTTCGGTGACGATCGTGGCGCCCGAGTTGCGCACCGCGAACCGTTCGCCGACCATGCCGTTGATGAACATCTCGCCGCTGGTCGCGCCGTAGCCGACCACATTTCCGGCGATCACCTGGTCCTGCGGGTTGGACAGGGTGGTGCGCGGCGGGTGGATGGCGATCCGTCCGCCCGAGAGCCCCTTGCCGACGTAGTCGTTCGCGTCGCCGGAGAGCCCGAGGGTGATGCCGGCGGGCAGGAAGGCGCCCAGGGACTGGCCCGCGCGCCCGGCCAGGTTCACCCGGATG
The DNA here is from genome assembly GCF_002979835.1 of Arthrobacter sp. MYb221. NCBI lineage: Bacteria > Bacillati > Actinomycetota > Actinomycetes > Micrococcales > Micrococcaceae > Arthrobacter > Arthrobacter sp. MYb221. The sequence continues at coordinate 133,096 of NZ_PCPW01000003.1, forward strand.
GTGTCCGCGGCCAGTTCCTCGAGCCCGAAGGTCTTGGTCACGTGGTGGCCGAGCAGCGTGCCCACCGAACGGTCGGTGTTCACGATGTCCGCGTCGATCACCACCGGGATCCGGTCCGTCAGGGTCTGCGCGGCCGCGGCCAAGAGCCGCTGGTCCAGATGCTTGTCAAGACCGTGGTCCTGGCCGATCCGGCGGCGGCGTGCGGTGAGTTCCACGTCGGGCACGTGGGTGATCGCGCCCAGGGCCAGGGACTGGACCTTGTCGTGGGCGCCGGCCTGCGCGCCGCTGAGCAGCTCCACCCGGCCGATGACCTCCTCCAGGGTGCGCGCACCCAGGCTGGCGAGCAGTTCGCGGACCTCTTGCGCGATGAACTCGAAGAAGTTCACCACGAATTCGGCCTTGCCGCTGAAGCGTTCGCGCAGCGCGGGGTTCTGCGTGGCCACGCCCACCGGGCAGGTGTCCAGGTGGCACACGCGCATCATGATGCAGCCCGAAACCACCAGCGGGGCGGTGGCGAAGCCGAATTCCTCGGCGCCGAGCAGCGCGCCGATGAGCACGTCGCGCCCGGTTTTCAGCTGGCCGTCCACCTGCACGGTGACGCGGTCGCGCAACCCGTTGAGGATCAGCGTCTGCTGCGCCTCGGCCAGGCCGATCTCCCACGGGGTACCCGCATGCTTGAGCGAATTCATCGGCGAAGCGCCGGTGCCGCCATCGTGCCCGGAGATCAGCACGACGTCGGCCTTCGCCTTGGCCACGCCGGCCGCGACGGTGCCGATGCCGGACTCGGAGACCAGCTTCACGTGCACGCGCGCCGCCGGATTGGAGCACTTCGCATCGTGGATCAGCTGGGCCAGGTCCTCGATCGAGTAGATGTCGTGGTGCGGCGGCGGGGAGATGAGTCCCACGCCCGGGGTGGAGTGGCGGGTCTTGGCGATCCACGGGTAGAGCTTCTGGCTCATCAGCTGGCCGCCCTCGCCGGGCTTCGCGCCCTGGGCCATCTTGATCTGGATGTCATCGGCGTTGGTCAGGTACAGGCTGGTCACCCCGAAGCGGCCCGAGGCGATCTGCTTCACGGCGCTGCGGCGCACCGGGTCGAGCAGCCGCTCGGGATCCTCGCCGCCCTCGCCGGTGTTGGACTTGCCGCCCAGCCGGTTCATCGCGATGGCCAGGGTCTCGTGCGCCTCGGCGGAGATCGAGCCGTAGCTCATCGCCCCGGTGGCGAAGCGCTTCACGATCGAGCTGACCGGTTCGACCTCGTCGATGGGGATCGGGGTGATGGACTCGGTGTTGAACTTCAGCAGCCCGCGCAGGGTTTTCAGCTCCGAGGCCTGGTCGTCGACGGCCTTGGTGTACTCCTTGAACACGTCGTAGCGGCGGGTCCGGGTGGAGTGCTGCAGGCGGAATACGGTCTGCGGGTCGAACAGGTGCGGCGGCCCTTCGCGGCGCCACTGGTACTCCCCGCCCACCTCCAGCTCGTTGGGCTGGCTCGCCCCGGAATGCTCCGGGTAGGCCCGGGCGTGCCGGGCCGCGGCCTCGGCGGCGACGACGTCGAGCTCGATGCCCGAGAGCTTGGTGGCGGTGCCGGTGAAGTACTGGTCGACCACGCGCTGGGAGAGCCCCACGGCCTCGAAGGTCTGCGCCCCGCAGTAGGAGGACACCGTGGAGATGCCCATCTTGCTCATGATCTTCAGCACCCCCTTGCCCAGGGACTTGATCAGGTTCGCGGCGGCCACCTGCCCGGTGATGCCCGGCAGCGAGCCTTCCTCGGCCAGCTGCTCGACGCTTTCCAGCGCGAGGTACGGGTTGATGGCGCTGGCGCCGTAGCCGATGAGCAGCGCGATGTGGTGGACCTCGCGGGCGTCGCCGGACTCGATGATCAGCGACACGCGGGTGCGGGTCGAGCTCTTGAGCAGGTGGTGGTGCACCGCGGAGGTCAGCAGCAGCGACGGGATCGGAGCCCAGGCCGCGGAGGAGTCGCGGTCCGAGAGCACGATGTAGCGCACCCCGCGGTTCACCGCGGCGGAGACCTTTTCGCAGATTTCCTGCAGCCGGGCCCGCAGTTCGGATTCGCCGCCGGCCGGGCGGTAGAGCCCGCGGACCTTCAGCGAGTACTTGGCGCCCGACGCGTCGCGCAGGTTCACGATCTTCGCGACCTGGTCGTTGGTCAGCACCGGGTAGTCCAGATCGATCTGCGTCTGCGCCACGCGGTCCAGGGAGAGCAGGTTGCCGTCGGGTCCGATGGAGGTGCGCATCGAGGTGACCAGCTCCTCGCGGATCGCATCCAGCGGCGGGTTGGTGACCTGGGCGAAGGACTGCGTGAAGTAGTCGAAGAGCAGCCGCGGGCGCTGCGAGAGCGCGGCGATCGGGCTGTCGGTGCCCATGGCGCCCAGCGGCTCGGCTCCGGTGCTGGCCATCGGGGCCAGCAGCATGCGCAGCTCCTCCGCCGTGTAGCCGAAGGTCAGCTGGCGCTGCAGCACGGAGGCCGAATTGTGGCGCACATGCTCCAGGTCCGGGAACTCCTCCAGGGACTTGATATTCGTCCCGACCCATTCGCGCCACGGCTTCGCGGCGGCGACCTCGGCCTTGATCTCGGCGTCATCCACGATGCGTCCGGCATTCAGGTCCAGCGCGAACATCTTGCCCGGGGCCACGCGGCCCTTGGAGACGATATGCTCCTCGGCGATGTCGATGACGCCGACCTCGCTGGCGAGCACCACCAGGTCGTCGTCGGTGACCCACCAGCGCGCCGGGCGCAGTCCGTTGCGGTCCAGCACCGCGCCGGCCAGCTGGCCGTCGGTGAAGCAGACCGCCGCCGGGCCGTCCCACGGTTCGATGAGCATCGAGTGGTACTGGTAGAAGGCGCGCAGGTCGGCGTCCATCTGGGTGTCGTTTTCCCAGGGCTGCGGGATCATCATCATGATCGCCTCGGTGACCTTGCGCCCCGAGAGCATCAGCATCTCGGCGACCTCGTCGAAGCTCGCGGAGTCCGAGGCGCCGGGGGTGCAGATCGGGAAGAGCTCCTCGGGCACCTCGCCGAGCAGCTCGGATTCCAGGGTCGACTGGCGGGCGCGCATCCAGTTGCGGTTGCCCTTGACGGTGTTGATCTCGCCGTTGTGCGCGATGGTGCGGAACGGCTGGGCCAGCGGCCACGACGGGAAGGTATTGGTGGAGAAGCGCGAGTGCACGATCGCGCAGCGGCTGGTGAAGCGCTCGTCGGACAGATCCGGGAAGAACGGCTCGAGCTGGGCGGTGGAGACCATGCCCTTGTAGACGATGGACTGCGCGGAGAAGGAGGCGAAGTAGACGCCGATCTTATTGTGCGCGCGCCGGCGGATGCGCCAGGCTGCCGCGTCCAGGGCCCGGGAGTCGAGCTCGCCGGAGGCCGCGCTGGAGGCGACGAAGAATTGGGTGATATGCGGCATGACCGCACGGGCGGAGGCGCCAAGTACTTCCGGATCCACCGGGACGGTGCGCCAGCCGAGCACGGTCAGCGACTCTTCGGCGGCGAGCTCTTCGAGTTCGGCCTTGGCGAACTCCAGTTCGTTCTGCGCCGCGGGCAGGAAGCCCATGCCGACCGCGTAGCTCCCGGGGGCGGGCAGCTCGAATTCGGTGACGGCGCGCAGGAAGGCATCGGGCAGGTGCAGCAGGATGCCCGCTCCGTCGCCGGTCCCCTCGTCGGCGCCGATGGCCCCGCGGTGTTCCAGGCGGCGCAGCGCGGTCAGCGCGTGGCTGACGATCTCATGAGTTGGGTGGTTCTTCAGCGATGCAATCATCGCCAGTCCGCAGGCATCCTTTTCGGCGCTCGGGTCGTATAAACCCTGCGCCGGCGGAATTGCCGCGAATCGGGTATAGGGCGAGGGGGCGGCCTCGCCAAATCCGGGCGAGGCGTTCAACTGGACTCCGGTCATGCTCATGAGCGTGCCTTTCGTGGTTCATGCGGCGGAAAAGGCGAACCGGGTCCCACCTTGGGGATTCTCGAAGGTGCGTCAGCCACCGGTCGCCTTAACCTCGTGGCCAGCTGCGCCGCCGGCGGGGTGGGGCCGAGCGGGTGCGCTGCTTCGAAGGTTGAAGGATCCACCGCGTTGTGGTTCCTGCGCCTCGCCCGGGTCATGGGGTGTGGACTCCCGGAGAGGTGCGTAGATTTACCTTACGCCCCCTATGTTTCCCGCTTTCGCGCGGTTTTGTTTCGAAAATGTTAAAACGGTCACGCACAGCGCCAGCTAAAAAGCAGGTTTATTCGCGGTGATGCTGGCCTTTTCCATTGTTTCGCCCGGGGTTGAGCCGATTTTTAAATGTTTCGCGCAGATTGCGTACCGCCCACCCGAGGGGCAAAAAAGTCCCGCGTTAACGCCGAAACGGGGACCGAAAAAACACGCGCTGGTGTTTTTCGATCCCCGTTGGAGGTGCGGAGGCAGCTCCGCGATCAGCCCGGCGGCTGCTCGTCGTCCTTCATGATCTGCCGCTCGGTGTTGCTCGACGGAGCGTCGGTGCCCGCCGCCGCGGCGCGGGCCGCCGGCTCGCGCCCGGGCAGGAAGAGCGAATCCTTGCCTTCCCCGCGCAGCTTCGCCAGCACGTAGGCCAGCGCCAGCGAGCCGAAGACGACCAGGGCGATGGCCAGCCACTGGTGGATGCGCAGGGACAGCGGGCCGATGCTGATGATCTCCGCCGCGTCCAGGCGCAGCGACTCGGTGAAGGTCCGGCCGATGCCGTACCAAATCACGTAGCAGCAGAACAACGCTGTGCGGCGCAGCGCGAACTTCTTGTCCAGCGCCAGCAGCACCACCACGCCCAGCAGGTTCCACAATGATTCGTAGAGGAAGGTCGGGTGGAAGAGCGTCTCGGGCGGCAGCGAGGCCGGGAAGTTATAGTGCTCCGGGTCGATTTCAAGTCCCCAGGGCAGGGTGGTCGGCGCGCCGAAGAGTTCCTGGTTGAACCAGTTCCCCCAACGGCCCACGGCTTGGGCCAGCAGCACGCCGGGGGCGACGGCGTCGATGAAGGCCGAGAGCCGCACCCCGCTCCGCCGGCAGCCGATCCAGGCGCCGACGATGCCCAGCGAGACCGCGCCCATGATGCCCAGTCCGCCCAGCCAGAGCTGCGGGATCTCGGCCCAGTGCGCTTGCTGCCCGCCGAGCCCGAAGTAGTACATCGGGTCGGTGATCAGCACGTGGTAGAGCCGGCCGCCGACGATGCCGAAGGGGATCGCCCAGATGACGATGTCCCAGAGCAGGTCCGAGTCGCCGCCGCGGGCACGCATCCGCCGCCCGGTCAGCCACAGCGCCAGCACGATGCCCAGCAAGATGCACAGCGCGTAGGCGTGGATGGTCAGCGGGCCCAGGGAGAGCTTGGAGAATTCCTCCGGCGGAGACGGGATGGAGACCGGGAGCATGCCTAGGCCCGTCCGCTCAGCTCCGCGGCGAGGCGGCCCACGGCGGGCACTCCCCCGTCGCGCAGCGCGGCGACCAGCGCGGTGCCCACGATCACCCCGTCGGCGTAGCCGCCGATCTCGGTGACGTGTTCGCGGCGTGAAACGCCGAGCCCGACGCAGGCGTTCGCGGCGCCGGCGGCATGGGCGGCGTCCACCACGGCCTGCGCGGCGGAGGAAACCTCGCTGCGCGCCCCGGTGACACCCATCAGCGAAACGCAGTAGACGAACCCGGAGGAGGCCGCGACGGTCTGCTTCACGCGCGCCTCGGTGGAGCTCGGAGCGATCAGGAACACCCGTTCCAGGTCGTACTTCTCGCTTGCGGCCTGCCATTCGGCGGCCTCGTCGGGCACCAGGTCGGGGGTGATCAGCCCGGCCCCGCCGGCTTCGGCGAAGCGCCGGGCGAATTCGTCCACGCCCAGGCGCAGCACCGGGTTCCAGTAGGTCATCACCATCACCGCGGCGTCGGTGCGCTCGGTGATCCCGCGCACGATGTCGAAGATCTGTGCCACGCGGAAGCCATTGGCCAGCGCGTGGTTGGTCGCCTCCTGGATGACCAGCCCGTCCATCACCGGGTCCGAGTAGGGGATGCCCATCTCGATGACGTCCACCCCGTTCTCGGCCAGCGCGACGGCCGCCTCGATGCTGGTTTCCACGTCCGGGAAGCCCGCGGGCAGGTAGCCGATCAGCGCCGGGCGGCCTTCGGCACGCGCCGCGGCGATCTTTTCTGCACTAGTGACACGCGACATTTAGTTGCCCTCCGGGGTGTTCTCGGCGGCCTCGGAATCGAGCATGCCGAACCATTGCGCGGCAGTGGACACGTCCTTGTCCCCACGGCCGGACAGGTTTGCGATGATGATGGTCTCCTCGGGCTGCGCGCCCTCGGCGATCTTGCGGGCCGCCAGCCGGATGGTGCCGGCCAGCGCGTGCGCGGATTCGATCGCCGGCAGGATGCCCTCGGTGCGGCAGAGGATCTTGAACGCGTCCATCGCCTCGGTGTCGGTGACCGGTTCGTAGTGCACGCGGCCGATATCCGCCAGGTAGGCGTGCTCCGGGCCGACGCCCGGGTAGTCCAGGCCCGCGGAGATCGAGTGCGACTCGATGGTCTGCCCGTCGTCGTCCTGCATCAGGTAGCTCTTCGCCCCGTGCAGCACGCCGGGCTTGCCCAGGGTGATGGTCGCGGCGTGGCGGTCGGTGTCCACGCCGTCGCCGCCGGCCTCGAAACCGTAGAGTTCCACCTCCTTGTCGTCGAGGAAGCCGTGGAAGATGCCGATGGCGTTCGATCCGCCGCCGATGCAGGCGGTGACCGCATCGGGCAGGCGGCCGGCCTGCGCGATGATCTGCTCGCGGGCTTCTTCGCCGATGACCTCGTGGAAGTAGCGGACCATGGCCGGGAACGGGGCCCCGCCGGCGGCGGTGCCCAGCAGGTAGTGGGTGGTGCCCACGTTGGCGACCCAGTCGCGCAGCGCCTCGTTGATCGCGTCCTTCAGCGTCTGGGAGCCGACGGTCACCGGGATCACCGTGGCGCCGAGCAGCTGCATGCGCGCGACGTTCAACGCCTGCCGGCGGGTGTCCTCGGCGCCCATGTAGACCACGCATTCCAGGCCCATCAGGGCCGCTGCGGTGGCCGAGGCGACGCCGTGCTGGCCGGCTCCGGTCTCCGCGATGATGCGGGTCTTGCCCATGCGCTTGGCCAGCAGCGCCTGGCCGAGCACGTTGTTGATCTTGTGGCTGCCGGTGTGGTTCAGGTCCTCGCGCTTGAGGAATACGCGCACGCCGCCGCAGGCCTCGGTGGAGAAGCGCTTCGCCTCGGTCAGCAGCGAGGGGCGGCCCGAGTAGCTGCGGTTCAGCTCCTTGACCTCTTCGATGAACGCCGGGTCGGCCTTGGCCGCCTCGAACGTCTCGTTCAGCTCATCCATGGCCGCCATAAGCGATTCGGGCATCCAGCGTCCGCCGTACTGCCCAAAATACGGTCCGCTGGCATGTTTCAGCGAGTCATCCGATGCGTTCATCGATTCCCTCTTCTCTTGAATTTTTTAGCGGTGCCCGGCCAGGAAGCAGGCCCTGGCCGGGCACCGAAGATCTGGGTTCGGCTCGCCTAGCGCGCCGGCTTGGCTGCGGTACCCGCCGCGATGAACTCCGCGACGGTGGATTGCGGGTCCGCGTGCTTGACCAGCGCCTCCCCGACGAGGATTCCGTCCGCCCCGGCCGCAGCGTAGATTTCCACCTGTTCGGCCGATTCGACACCCGACTCGGCGATGAGCACCGCGTCGCTTGGCAGCAACGGGGCCAACGCGCCGAAGGTGTCCACGTTGACCTCGAGGGTCTTCAGGTTGCGCACGTTCACGCCGATGATCTTCGCCCCGGCCTTTACGGCCCGCGCGATTTCCTCCTCGGTGTGCGTCTCCACCAGTGCGTTCATTCCCAGCTCGTGGGTCAATTCTAGGAAACTGGAGAGCGTTTGATCATCCAGCGCCGCAACAATGAGCAATACGAGGTCCGCGCCGTGCGCCCGGGCCTCGTAGATCTGGTACTCGTCGACGGTGAAATCCTTGCGCAGCAGCGGAATCGAGACCGCCTCGCGGACCGCGTCCAAATCGGCCAGCGAACCGCCGAAGCGCCGCTGTTCGGTGAGCACGGAGATCACCGAGGCGCCGCCGGCGGCATACGCCGCGGCGAGCTCCGCCGGTTCGGGGATCTGCGCCAGCGCGCCCTTGGACGGGGACTTGCGCTTCACCTCGGAGATCACCCGCAGGATGGTGTCGCGCGCGGCGGGACCGGCCTGGCCGCCGAGGGCCGCGAAGCCGTCGCGGGCCGCCGGCATGGCGGCCGCGGCGGCCTTCACCTGCGCGAGGCTGGTGATGGCGCGACGGGCGCCCAGGTCTTCCCGGACGCCCGCGATGATGTCATCAAGAACAGTCAATTTAGTGCGCTGCTCCGCTGCGCGAACCGCCCACGCCGAAACCGGCCTTCTTCATGATCCAGCCGACGATCAGGCCGAGCACCATAATGCCCGCGCCCGCGTAGACGATGGCCGAGTTGTGGAACGCGAAGGCGACGCCGCCGACGATCGAACCGACGATCATGGTGCCGACGCAGGCCCAGGCTGCGATCGAGTTGCCGTGGCCGATTTCTTCGTTGTAGACCGGGTCAATCTCGGTGTTCTGCGACATTGCTGGATGTCTCCCTTTTGCTCTTCAGGTTGCGCGCCGCCCCGGTGGACCGGTCGGCGCGATGGACTTCGCTTACTATTCTGCCACTTGGACTTGATGATGGCCTATTCCACGGCGCTTCGTTGCGTCCCGGTGGGCCGAATCACCTACTGGTTGCCGCTGGTGGGATCCTCGCCCTTGGAGAGCTGCTCCCAGTCGGAGATCCCGCGCGATTGCGCGTCCTTGGCCGCGGGGGCCGCGGAAACCTCCCGGTCGTACTTCGAGCTCTTCTTCCACCCGCCGCAATAGATCAGCACCAGAATTCCCTGCAGCACGATGATCGCCCCGGCCACCACGGTCAGCGACGGCCAAAGCGAAACGGTGTACTGCCCGGCGCCGCTGGTCAGCCCGGTGGCCTCGGCCACCGCGCCGGCGGCCGCCGCCTGCGGGTTGGTGACCGCTTGGACTCCGGCGGCGATCACCGCGATGCCGGCCAAGAGGGTGATCAGCCCGATCAGGTAGCGGGCGATCTTCCCGGCGATCAGCAGCGCAAGCGCACCGGCGAGCACCGCGACGCACAGGGCGGTGACGGAGGCGGCGGCGGTGGACCCGTCGACGACGATCTCCGGGACCTGCACGGTGCCGGATTCGACCTGGACCACCACCCAGGTGCGGGTGGCGGTCCACAGTCCGGCCAGCGCTCCGAGGATGCCAAGCAGGGCGGTATTGCGGGCGGTGAGATGTTTTTTCACTTGGTTCCACCAGTTTCGGTATTGGCTGGGCGCATCGAGCCGGCGGCCCACACCGCACGCAGCGGGGCGGCGGCCTTGTTGACGGTTTCCAACGCTTCGTCGGCGAATTTCGAATCGTTCACGATGCCGCCGCCGGCCTGCACGTAGGCGCGGTGATCCTTGAGCAGCGCGGAGCGGATCGCGATGGCCATGTCCATGTCGCCGGCGAAGTCCAGGTAGCCCACCACGCCGCCGTACACTCCGCGGCGGTAGGGCTCGTACTCGTCGAGCAGCTGCAGCGCCCGGGGTTTGGGCGCCCCGGAGAGCGTGCCGGCCGGGAAGGTGGAGGCGAGCACGTCGTAGGCGTCCACGTCCTCCCGGGCCTTGCCGACCACGTTGGAGACCAGGTGCATGATGTGGCTGAAGCGCTCCACCTCCATGAACTGGGTGACCTCCACGGTGCCGGCCTGGCAGACGCGCGAGAGGTCGTTGCGCGAGAGGTCCACCAGCATCAGGTGCTCGGCGCGTTCCTTCTCGTCGGCCAGCAGCGACTTCTCGTGCAGCTGGTCTTCCTCGTAGTTCGCCCCGCGCGGGCGGGATCCGGCGATCGGGTGGGTGACCACATGCGCGTCGTTGACCGTGACCAGCGCCTCCGGGGAGGAGCCGACGATCTGGAAGGGTTCGCCGTCCTCGTTCTCGAAGTTGAACAGGTACATGTAGGGGCTCGGGTTGGTCGCGCGCAGCACCCGGTAGACGTCCAGCGCGTCCGCCTTGGTCTCCAGCTCGAAGCGCCGCGAGACGACAATCTGGAACACCTCGCCGTCGACGATGGCCACCTTCGCCTTCGCCAGCGCCTCCAAATACTCGTTTTCGGCCCAGGAGTGGCTGACCGCTTCCATCAGCGTTTCGCGCGGCACGTCGGTGCCCTGCAGGGTGATGGCCGTGGAGTCCAGCGGGGTGCCGAGCTGGTCGAGCATCTTCTGCAGCCGCGCCACCGCGGCATCGTAGGCCGCCTCGGCGTGCTCTTCGCGGCCATCGAAGTTGATCGCATTGGCGATCAGCGTCACGGTGCCCTCGGTGGCGTCGTGCGCGGCCATGTCGGCGACCAGGTTCATGCTCAGTTCGGGGATGTTCAGGTCATCAACCGGCGGATTGGGCAGGCGCTCCCAGTGCCGCACGCACTCCCAGCCGATGAAGCCGACCATGCCGCCGGTTAGCGGCGGCATGCCCGGGACCGGTTCGGTATGCAGCGCGCGCACGGTGTCGCGCAGGACGTCCACGCTCACCCCGCCGGTGGGCAGCCCCTCGGGCACATGCCCCTGCCAGTAGGCCTCTCCGCCGCGGGTGCTCAGCGTCGCGGGCGAGTTCACCCCCACGAACGAGTACCGGCTCCACACCCCGCCGGGGGCGGCGGACTCCATCAGGAAGGTGCCGGGCCGTCCACCGGCCAGCGAGCGGTACAAGCCGATCGGGGTCAGCGAATCGGCGAGCACCGAGATGGTGATCGGAATGACGCGGCGGTTGGGTGCCATGGCCAAAAAGGCCTCGCGGGAAGGGGAAATCTTGCCTAGGGTTTTCATTCAGCTTCTTTTCAAACGCGTAAACTTTGCGGACGCCCGATGCTTGCCGGGGCGCTCGTGGGCTGCAAGCCCGGACTATTCGGGGCGGTGGCCGACGGTGGCGGGCAGCTGGCGGTCGGTAAAGCAGGACTCGGTGCCGGTATGGCAGGCGGCTCCCACCTGGTCGACCATCAGCAGCAACGCGTCGCCGTCGCAGTCCAGGGCGGCGGACTTCAGGTACTGCCCATGCCCCGAGGTATCTCCCTTGCGCCAGTATTCCTGGCGCGAGCGCGAGTAGAACGTGACTCGCCCGGTGGACAGCGTGCGGCGCAGCGCTTCGTCGTCCATCCAGCCAAGCATGAGCACCAGCCCGGTGTCATGCTGCTGCACGATCGCGGCGAATAACCCGTTCGCATCGCGCTTCAGGCGCTGCGCGATCTGCGGGTCGAGGTTTTCTGGTTCGGGGCTCGGATTCGAGCCGCTCTGAGAAGTAGACATCCCCATTAGCATACTGGGTCTCCCGCGTTCAGCTCCCGAGCGTGACGCACCGCTTAGAGCCAATCGCAACCGCTTGGCGACACCCGCGGATGATTACGCCCATCAATCGCCGACCCGTGCTAGTTTCAGAAGTGATGCACCTAGTACAAGCTTCCAGATTGGCGTTGGCCGAGACCCTGCTAGCAGCGGGCCCCAGCGCCGACACTCTGTGCGCCGGTTGGCAGACCCGCCACCTCGCCGCGCACTTAGTCCTCCGCGAAAATTCTCTGCTCAGCGCCGGCGTCGTGCTGAAGCCGCTCGCCACGAAACTCGATGTGCGCCTGCAAGAACTCGCCGACGACGCGCAAACCCCCGAACGGTATGCGGCCCTGGTGCGCCGTTTCCGTGCCGGGCCCAAGGGCTACTCCCCCTTTTCCTTCGAAAAGCTGGACAAGGCGCTGAACCTCAACGAATTCTTCATCCACACCGAAGACGTGCGCCGTGCGCGCACCCAGTGGGCTCCCCGGGTACTGGACAAGGAGTACACGGAGCTGCTGTGGCAATCGCTCATCAAGACCTCGCGCTTGTTCTTCCGCAAGGCGCCCGTGGGCATCATCCTGTGCCGTCCGGATGGGCAACGCCACGTAGCGAAGAAGGCTCCCAACGCCGTATCCATCAACGGCCCGGTCACCGAGCTGATGATGTACGCCTCGGGACGCACCGATGAAGCCCTGGTGACCTTCGAGGCCGGTCAAAGCGCGCTGCAGATTATCCGCGGCTACCATCCCTCGATCTAGCGCTCGTCACTAATTCCTGGCTCGGCCTGACGGCCTCGAGTTATCCACACATTTCTCGCATGCTCTCCCAATAACTGCGCGAGGGGTCTAGGATATCGCTCAAACGCGATCCTCGACATGCTCGGAGAGTTCACATGAACACTCGGAAAATTGCAGTGGCACAATCTGTCGTTTTGGCTTGTGCATTGACGGTTACGGCCTGCGCGGGTGGCGCCTCCCCGCCGGACACCACGGAGTCATCTAACCCGGTGGTGCAAGAATCGAAAACCACCATGCCAAGCCCGTCCCCGGCGAAGCCGAAATACGAGCCGGCAACCGCAACAGGGCCCGCGAAAAATGTAGTCCTCCCGGAATATTCGGCATTAGCTCATAAAAACACCGAAAAAGGGGCAAAAGCATTCGCTGAATACTACTTTCAGCTAATGAACTACGTCGGCGAAACTAACAACGCAGATCAGTTGAAAAAGGTAACTTCACGTCAGTGCCAACTCTGCGGCGAGGGAATAATTGATCCAGCAGATAAAAGTAAAGCAATAGACCAGTGGCAAGTTGGGGGAACTTATGATTTTATGGTGATTGATTCATACAAGTCCGCAGATAATTTGGCCATTGTAACTCTCAATTTCCATATAAATGAGTCAAAAACTTACACTATTCCCGATGATCCAATCGCGCATTACGAAGCAACTACGCCTTCGCTAGCCACATTGCAACTCAAATTCGACAATGGTTGGGTCGTATTGAAACTTCTCGTCGCGGACGACGAATCATGAGTATTACCAGTCGCGCTGGTACATCTGCGGCCGCCATTGCAATCCTTATAAGTCCAACTTCCTTAATTTCGTTGGACAGCAATGAATTTGCAGCGGACAATTTGGGAAATTGCATAAAGGTCAACAAAATTGACAAACAGAAAATCACACACTACTGGAAATGTCCTGAAAATGACAATAATCAGGAGACATCCGACGACGAGGGATGGTACAGACCAACCGATCCTGAGTTAATTGAAAAACGCAATGCCCCCAAATATAAAATCCGAGATTTCGACACCTGCATTCCTGGACTCGAAACCGTTAGAGGATGCGATTCAAACCCGGATCAGACTGCCTGTCCAGATGGATCTTTCCCAATACTAAGACAAATTATCGGTGTCGAGGGTATTGAATCCGGACTCGTTATCCGAACATATAGGCTTTGTCCGGGCGATCCTTTCGATCCAGATATTCCAAGTGAAGATTTTATAGTTGAAATTATGATTACACCCGAGCAATTCAGGTCATTTCCAATTACAGCCTCACAGATGCTAAGCAATCCAGAAAATTTTTCACTTCGAAACGGGCACTCTCATTTTTGGGCTGAAGGACAGAGCCAGACGTTCAACTCGAATATTCTAGAAACTCCTGTACGAATCCGGGCGATTCCCATCGGCTGGAATTGGAATTATGGTGATGGAAACACCCGGAACCTGGATTTCCCAGGCGAGCCAGCACCGGAGCATACCCTTCGAGATGAAACACCGACGAGCCATTCCTACACAGAAACGGGCACCTACGGTGTCGGGCTCACCACGTTGTTCCGCGGAGAATTCAGCGTCGATGGCGGCCCGTGGCAGGCAATCCCGGGACAAGCCGCCGTGCCCAGCGAGCCTATCGAAATTGATGTCTGGCGAACCAAGAAGCAACTCATCGCCACGGATTAGCATTTGCCGAGGCTGCGATCTTGCGGACACAAAAATGGGCCAGTTCAAAATGAACTGACCCATTAGTTGTTTAATACCTAGCGTACCGGATAGCCCGCTTCGCGGATCTTCTCCTTGACCTTAGCGATCATGTCGGTGGGACCGAAGTGGAAGATCGAAGCAGCCAACACCGCATCGGCTCCGGCTTCGATTGCCGGCGGGAAGTCCTCCGGCTTTCCTGCACCGCCGGAGGCGATTAGCGGAACCTTCACGGCCGCGCGGACGGCGCGAATCATTTCCAGATCGAACCCGTCCTTGGTGCCGTCGGCATCGATCGAGTTCAGCAGGATCTCGCCCACGCCACGTTCGGCTGCATCCTTGGCCCACGCAACCGCGCACATGCCGGTGCCCGTGCGGCCACCATGGGTGGTGACCTCATAGCCCGAGGCGATCGACGGATCGTTGGTCCGACGGGCGTCCAGGGAAAGCACCAAGACCTGCGAACCGAAGCGTTCGGTAATCTCGTTGATCACGTCTGGCCGAGCCACCGCCGCGGTGTTGATCGATGCCTTGTCTGCGCCATTGCGCAGCAGGCGATCGACATCCTCCGCCGCGCGCACGCCGCCGCCAACGGTCAATGGGATGAAAACCTCTTCGGCCGTATGGCGAACGACCTCGAAGGTCGTCTCCCGGTCCGAGCTGGAAGCGGTCACGTCGAGGAAGGTGAGTTCATCGGCACCGGCCAAGTTGTAACGCCGGGCAAGTTCCACCGGGTCCCCGGCATCGCGAAGGCCTTCGAAATTAACTCCCTTGACGACGCGTCCGGCATCGACGTCGAGGCATGGAATAACACGGATTGCTACGCTCATGAGCTGAATCTCCTAGGGTGGCGTAACTAGATGCGGCAGGCGTGGATCTGGCTGACCAGAATCGCGCGAGCGCCAACGTCGTACAGCTCATCCATGATGTTGTTGGTTTGCGACTTCTTCACCATGGCGCGCACGGCGCACCAGTCCGAGTTCGCCAGGTCGGAAACGGTCGGCGATTCCAGCCCGGGAGTCAGCGCGCAGGCCTCTTCGACCTGAACGCGGCGAATGTCATAGTCGAGCATGACGTACTGGCGGGCGACCAGCACGCCGGACAAGCGGCGGATCAGCAGGTCAAGACCGGCCGGCTTGTGGCCGACTCGTCCGATGAGCACCGCTTCCGACTGGAGCAGCACATCGCCGAAGATTTCCATGCCGGCGGCCTTGATGGTGTTTCCGGTTTCGACCACATCGGCGATCGCATCGGCCACACCGAGACGCACAGAGGACTCAACCGCACCATCCAGGCGGACGACGCTCGCATCGATCCCCTGCTTCTTCAGGTAGTGGTCCAGAAGAATGTCATAGCTGGTGGCGATGCGCTTGCCGTTGAGCTCTTCGACGGAGTTGAACGCTCCGACCGGGGCAGCAAAGCGGAAAGCGGACTTGCCGATGCCAAGGGATAGCTGCTCCTCGACATCGTCGTCGACATCTGCATCGAGGTACAGGTCACGACCGGTGATTCCGACGTCAAGGATGCCGCGGCCTACATAGACGGCGATATCGCGCGGACGCAGGTAGAAGAATTCAACGTTGTTCTCTTCATCGACCAGAACCAGTTCGCGGGTGTCGCGGCGCTGGAGATAGCCGGCTTCCTTGAACATGGTGGAGGCGATTTCGGAGAGGGCGCCTTTGTTGGGCAGGGCTACGCGAAGCATTTATTTACTCGTTTCATGAGTGTGGCGCCGGGCGATAAGCCAAAAACAAGCGCCAAGGATTTAATTGGCCGTTGTTACTGCCGCCGAGCGGTGCCTGCGACCGGGTGCGATGACCCGGTCGCAGCAGCGCGACGGCTATAGATGCTTGTAAACGTCGGCCAAGGACAGACCCTTGGCAATCATCAAAACCTGCAAGTGGTAGAGCAGCTGGGAGATCTCCTCGGCTGTTTCCTCGTCACTTTCGTACTCGGCGGCCATCCAAACTTCGGCGGCCTCCTCGACAACTTTCTTGCCGATGCCGTGGACACCGGAATCAAGTTCGGTGATGGTACGAGAGCCTTCCGGGCGGGTTTGGGCCTTGAGCGACAGTTCGCTGAAGAGCTCGTCAAAAGTTTTCACGTCTACAAGACTAGCGTTTTTCCGGCTGGTGCCCGAATTTTCCATGCCTATTGTGACGTCCCAAGCGGCCATTGGCGTAGCGCTGCGACGGTCATCACAGCGGCCGAGAAGGCTTCGTAGCCCTTATCCTCGCTGGAACCTTCCAGGCCTGCGCGGTCCAGCGCCTGCTGCTCGTCGTCGCAGGTGAGCACGCCGAATCCGACAGGTACGCCGGTGTTCACCGAAACGTCGGTCAGCCCGTTCGTGGCGGCCAGGCAGACATAGTCGAAGTGCGGGGTCCCGCCGCGAATCACCACGCCGAGGGCGATGATCGCATCGTAGGACTTAGCCAGCGCGCTTGCGGCCACCGGGAGTTCGAAGGTGCCGGGCACGCGGATCAGGCTCGGATTCTCGATCCCCGCGTCGCGCGCGGCTCGCTGCGCGCCGTCGATGAGGCCGTTCATGATGATCTCGTGCCAGCTGGCGGCAACGATCGCGACTTTCAGTCCCGACAAGTTCAGCGCCTTGAGCTCATCGGCGACATTTGTCGGGGCTCCATGCTTGCTCATGTGATATTCCTTAAGGTTTGCGTTGCTGTTCTAGAAGCTAGTTTTGGTGTTCGGCAGTTGCAGGTCATGGCCGAACCGGGCCTGCTTGGTGCGCAGGTAGCTTTCGTTTTCGCTGCGTGGTGCGATTCGGCTGGGCACCAATTCGGTCACCGCCACCCCGGCCTGGGCGAGCTTGGCCTGCTTGTCCGGGTTGTTGCTCAACAGGCGGATCTCATCGATCCCCAGGTGCTTCAGGATCGCGGCGACCGCGAAGTACTCGCGCGCGTCGGCGGGGAAGCCCAGGTGGAGGTTCGCGTCGAGGGTGTCCACGCCGGTTTCCTGCAGCGCGTAGGTGCGCAGCTTGTTGAACAAGCCGATGCCGCGGCCCTCGTGGCCGCGCACGTACACCAGGTGCCCGCCCTCGGCGGCGATCTGCTCCAGCGCCGCATGCAGCTGTTCGCCGCAATCGCAACGGTAGGACCCGAAAACGTCGCCGGTGAGGCATTCGGAGTGGATGCGCACCAGATTCGTGGCCCCCTCCAGCGTGGGCGCCGGGTGGCTGAGCACGATGTGCTCGTGGCCCTCCACGCTGGCGGCCCGGGCGCTGAAGGTGCCAAAGGGGGTGGGCAGCGAAACGGCTTCGGTCAGCGAGATTTCGTCGTTGACCCGGCGCCAACGGGCGAGGTCCTCGATGCTGACCAGCGGCAGATCGTGGGCCGCGGCGAAGTCACGCAGATCATCGAGGCGCATCATCGAGCCGTCGTCGTTGACGATCTCGCCGATCACGCCCACCGGCTCCAGGCCCGCACCGCGGCAGAGATCCACCGCGGCTTCGGTGTGTCCGCGGCGCTCCAGCACGCCTCCGGCGGCGGCACGCAGCGGGAAGATGTGCCCCGGGCGGCTGAGCTGTGCCGCCTCGGCGGCGGGGTCCGCCAGCAGCCGGGAGGTGACGGCCCGGTCGGCGGCGGAAATTCCGGTGCTGATTCCGCTGACCGCGTCGCAGGAGACGGTGAACGCGGTGCCCTTGGAATCCTGGTTGATGCCGACCATCGGGGCCAGGCCCAGCTCGTCGGCGCGCTGGGCCTCCAGCGGCACGCAGATGACCCCTGAGGTGTAGCGGATGGTGAAGCCCATCAGCTCGGCGGTGGCGAATTGCGCGGCGAAGATGATGTCGCCCTCGTTTTCGCGGTCTTCATCGTCCACCACGACCACAGCCTTGCCCGCGGCCAGGGCGGCCAGGGCGGTGGGGATCGAGTCCAGTTCCTTGCGGGCCATTACTTGCCGCCTCCAAACGCGTTCAGCCGGGCCACGTATTTTGCGAGCACGTCCACCTCGATATTGATGGCGTCGCCGACCTGGCGGGAACCCATGGTCGTCTCCTCCAGCGTGATCGGGATGATGCCGACCTCCACCCAGTGGGCTCCGGTGGCGGTTGCCGCGGAGACCGCGGTGATGGTCAGCGAGATGCCGTCCAGCGCGATGGAGCCCTTTTCCGCGGTGAGCGGGGCGTATTCATCGGGCAGCCCGATGCGGAAGGTGGTCCACTGGCCGTGATCTTCGCGGGCCAGCACCGTGCCGACGGTATCAACGTGGCCCTGGACGACGTGGCCGTCGAGCCGGCCGCCGGCCGGGGTGCAGCGCTCCAGGTTCACGATCGAGCCGGCGCGCAGCTCCCCGGTGCTGGTGCGGCGCAGGGTCTCGCCCATCACGTCCACGCTCAGGGTTTCGCCCTCCAGTTCGGTGGCGGTCAGGCAGACGCCGTTGACCGCCAGCGAGCCGCCGAGGCCCAGCGCCTCGGTATGGCCCGGTGCCTTCAAGGTGAGCACGGCAAGATCTTCGTTCGGGTGGTTCTCGATGCCCAGCACCGTGCCGGTGCCGGTGATAATTCCGGTAAACATTTTTTGGGGTCCTTTAAAGTGTGTGGGATGTGCGCTCGGGCAACGGTTCCAGATGCATCAGCACGTCCGCGCCGAGGCGGGTGAGCGCGTCGGGTTGGTGGGCGTCGAGCCTGAACTGGCGGGCCTGGGACAGGGTGGTCACCGAGCCGATATTCACCGAGGTGCCGCCGGCGCCGATGATCACCGGTGCCTGGTAGCAGTAGATCTCATCGGCCAGGTCGGCCTCGATAAATGCCGAGGCGATGATCGAACCTCCCTCGATGAGCAGGTGGTTGAAGCCCAGTTCGGTGGCGCGGTTGACCAGGTCGTTGACCTCGTGGGTGCGCAGCTGCTCCCAACGATCATCGTAGGCCAGCGCCAGGTCCTCGGGCAGCGCCCGGTGGCCCAGCACAAATCGGTAGGGCTGGTGCTCGTGCAGTCCCCCGGCGGCGGTGCGCGCGGTCAGCCGCGGGTCGTCGGCGATCACGGTATTCGTGCCCACGACGATCGCGTCCACCCGGGAGCGCAGCCCATGGGCGTGGTTGCGCGAGGCGTCTCCGGTGATCCACTGGCTGCTGCCGTCGGGGGCGTTGATCCGCCCGTCCAGGGACTGCGCGGTTTTCACGGTGATGAACGGACGGCCCTGCGCCTTGGCGCGGAACCAGCGGTGATTCAACTCCCAGGCGGCCAGATGCTGCTCGCTCTGGCTGACGGCGACCCCGCGCGAGCGCAGGTAGTCCGCTCCCCCGCTGGCGGTGGCGGTTTCATCGCTCATCGCGTAATGCACCTGCCCGATGCCGGCGTTGGCGATGGCCTGCGCGCAGGGGCCGGTGCGCCCGCGGTGGTTGCATGGCTCCAGGGTGACCACCATGGTCAGCTCCGCCGCCTGGCTGCGGTCCATGCGGCCCAGCCGGCGCAGCGCATCGATCTCCGCGTGCGGGTTGCCGGCGCCCAGGTGGAATCCGGTGGCGATCACGCGCCCGGCCCCGTCGAGCACACACGCGCCGACCAGCGGATTTGCGCCGCGGGCTCCGCGTTGCGCCGCTTCCAGCGCGGTGCGCAGCGCCTGGTCCAATTCGCTCTGCCCGATCATGGCTGCTTTCCTTTGATCGTAGGATCTAGCATTTCGGTTTCGATCTGCGGCTTTTCGCCCTTTTTCGCCTTCATCCAGACGAAGAAGCCGACGATGGTGAAGCCGCCGTAGAACAGGTACATGAAGGCGCTGGCGTAGTAGCCGGCGGAGAAGAGCAGCGGCACGCCGACCGCGTCCACGGCCACCCAGATGAGCCAGAATTCGACCCAGCCCTTGGCCATGCCATAGGTGGCCAGCAGCGAACCGACGAAGGTCCACGCGTCGGCCCACACCGGATCGTAGGATCCGAGCATCCGGAACAGCGGGGTCACCGCGATGGTGCCGACGATGAGCACGGCGATCAAGCCAATGCGTTCATTGGTCGTGGCCCATTTCGGGGTGACCGCGTGGCCGCCGTCAACCCCGTCGCGGGCCTGCTTCCAGCGCACCCAGCCATAGAATGACACGGCGATGAACATGATCTGGCGTCCGGCTTGGCCCCATAGGTTGGCGGTGTAGCCGGTGTCGAAGATGCTGCCCAAAAAGACCGTCAGGAGCAGCAGGTTGCCGACAATGCCGACGGGCCAGGCCCAGACCTTGCGGCGCATGCCGCCTAGCGCACTGGCTAGGCCAAAGATATTGCCGACGACTTCGCGCACCAGAAGTGCCGAGGA
Source organism: Arthrobacter sp. MYb221 (assembly GCF_002979835.1). Classification (NCBI taxonomy): domain Bacteria; kingdom Bacillati; phylum Actinomycetota; class Actinomycetes; order Micrococcales; family Micrococcaceae; genus Arthrobacter; species Arthrobacter sp. MYb221. The sequence continues at coordinate 153,208 of NZ_PCPW01000003.1, forward strand.
GCCGATCGCAATTTGTGAGTTAAAAGCTTCAATGAGCCACCGCAGAATATCCATCATTCACCCTTCTCGAAGCGGCGGCTCCGGGGGTGTGCAGTTGATGGGCCTATGGCCAGGCGTTCGTTCGGCTCGCTCGAGCGGAACGGTTGGCTAGGCCATGGCAAATCAAACCCGTGCTTCTCCCATCCAGACTTTAACTGTCGGTACCGGAATTTCACCGGCTCAACCGCTTCCTTGGCTTGTGGCCTTGGTTGCGGGTCGCGGACTATAACCGCCGGTTCGGACTTACACCGACCCCGGAGCACGTATTCGTGTTTACTAGTGACTAGTTTGGCATATTTTAATGCGCGATGCGTGCAAGATTTCTTAATGCGTCGATTTCCGCCGCCGGTTCCGGCGCGGAGTAGACGGCCGAACCGGCGACAAACACGTCCGCTCCGGCTTCGGCGGCGCGCAGAATCGTATCCCGCGAGATGCCCCCATCCACCTGGAGCGCGATCGGCTTGCCGGTTCCGGCGATGGCCGCACGGGTGCGCTTGATCTTGGGCAGCACCAGGTCGAGGAACTTCTGCCCGCCGAAGCCCGGCTCCACGGTCATCAGCAGCACCATGTCCAGCTCGCCGAGCATATCCAGGTACGGTTCGATGGCGGTGGCCGGGCGCAGGGCCATCGCCGCCTTCGAACCAGCCGCGCGCAGTTCGCGGGCCAGGCGGATCGGCGCCGCGGAGGCCTCGGCGTGGAAGGTGACCGAGTCCACCCCCAGCTGGGCGTATTCCGGGGCCCAGCGATCGGCGTCTTCGATCATCAGGTGCACGTCGATGGGCAGGTCGCTGACCTTTTCAAGCGCATCGACCACGGGCAGCCCGAGGGTCAGGTTCGGCACGAAGTGATTGTCCATCACGTCCACGTGCACCGCGTCGGCGGTGTGGATGCGCGCCAGTTCGCTGGCCAGGTTCGCGAAGTCGGCGGACAAGATCGACGGATTAATACGCGGGTTGCTCATCGGTGCTCCTTGGGGGTGGGCGCTGGATTCCGGCGCGCGGGCTACGCGCTTTTGGTGATGATCGCCATGAACATGGCGTCGGTGCCGTGGATATGCGGCCACAGCTGGGCGGTGCTGCCGCCGGCCAGCTCGTGCCCGGCGGCGGGAGTGCCATCCAGGGCCACGGCGGACACCGCGGCCCCGGTGTCCAGCAGCGTGGCGGCGGGGTTCGACTTCAGGAAATCTTCGACCACCAGCCGGGTTTCGGCCATATGCGGCGAGCAGGTCACAAATCCGATGACCCCGCCGACGCGGACCGCGTTGAAGGCGGCGGCAAGCAGTTCGCCCTGCAGGCTGGTCAGCTCCGGGATGTCCCGTGGCTGCTTGCGCCAGCGCGATTCCGGGCGGCGGCGCAGCGCACCGAGCCCGGAGCAGGGGGCATCGACCATGATCCGGTCGTAGTCCCCGGCGAAGTCGGCGGTGCCGAACTCGCGGCCGTCCTTGGTGGTGACCATCCAGTAGTCCGCGGGGACCGCGGACATCGACTGCTCGACCAGCCGTGCACGGTGTTCGGTGGGTTCGTTCGCCGTGAGCCGCGCGTCGCGTTGCACCGCGAGCGCGCCGAGCAGCGCGGCCTTGCCGCCGGGGCCGGCGCACAGATCCAGCCAGTACTTGTCTTCGCCGTCCACCGGGAGTTCCACCGCGGCCAGCGCGCGGGCCATGAGCTGGCTTCCGGCATCCTGCACGCGCACGGTCCCTTCGCGCACTCCGGGCACCCGGGCCACGTCCCCGTGCTTGTAGGTGGCCGAGGCCTCGACCACGGTGCCCGGCTCGGCGCCGGCTTCGAGGGCCGATTCCAGGGTGCCCAGCCCGGGCAGCGCGACCAGGTTGACCACCGGAGCCAGGTTATCTGCTTGGAGCAGCTCGGGCAGCTCCGCGGCATCCCGTCCGTCGGCGATGAGCGCGCCGCGCAGGGCGCGGACGATCCAGTCCGGGTGGGAATGCTCGATCGACAGCTTTTCGGACGCGCTGCCAGCTGCGGCGGTCAGCAGCGCGATCCACTCTTCGGGTTCCTTCACGCTCACCTTGCGCAGCACCGCGTTGATCAGCCCGGAGGGCCCGGCGCCGATCTGCGCGCGGGCCAGCGAGACGGTCTCATCGAGCGCGGCGTGCTTGGGCACGCGCATGGCCAGCAGCTGGTGGGCGCCCAGGCGCAGGGCGTCGAGGATCGCCGGGTCCAGCTCGGCCAGCGGCCGGTCCACCAAGGTGGTGAGGATTGCGTCGTAGAAGCCCTGGGAGCGCAGTGCGCCGTAGGCAAGTTCGGTGGCGAATCCCGCATCGCGCTTTTCCAGCTGGTGCTCGCGGATCAGCTTGGGCAGGACCAGGTTGGCGTAGGCGTCCTTGGCGGAGACCTCGCGCAATACCTTGAAAGCCACCAGCCGGGCCGGATCGGCCGCACGCTTGCGCTGGCCGGGGGCGGACTGGCTGTACTTGCGCGGGCGGTCGCCCTGGCCGCGGTTGCGGGTGCGGCCGGATTCATTGCGTCGTGGTTCGTTTACTGGTTCGTGCCCGCTCATGCGAAGCTCACTTTCGTTCCCTGGGTCAATACGCCGCGAGCCCAGTCGGAGGCGTTCATCATTTTTTTGCCTGGCGGCTGGATGGTTGAAAGTTCCAGCGCCCAGGTGCTGGTGCCCACATAAACCACCGGGTGCTTGCCCGGTTCGATGTGCACCTCGCCGGGTGCCAGCTCGGCCATCTCGCGCCGCTCACGCAGCGGGCCGAATTTGTAGCGTGCCTCATCCGCGGTGGCCCAGGCGCCCGGAAAGGGGCTGGTGCCATGGGCGCGGCGACGGATTTCGGTGGCCGTGCGGGTGAAGTCCAACTGCGCGTCGACGTCGGTAATTTTCGGCGCATAGGTGTGCGATCCGCTTTGCGGTATCGCCACCGCTTGACCCGCATCAAGCGCCTGCAGGGTCTGCACCAGCAAGGTGGAACCGGATTCGCTGAGCCGATCGAGCATGATCCCGGCGGTGTCCAGCTCGCCGATCCGCTCGGTGACCTGCCCGAACACCGGGCCGGTATCCAGCCCGGTTTCCAGTTGGAAGGTCACCGCGCCGGTGATGTCATCGCCGTGGATGATCGAGTGCTGCACCGGGGCGGCGCCACGCCAATCGGGCAACAGCGAGAAGTGCAGGTTGATCCAACCGTGTTTGGGCACGTTCAGCGCGGCGGCCGGAACCAGCCCGCCGAAGGCGACGATGGCGGCGGCGTCCAGGTTGAGCTCGGCCAGCTGCCCGGTGACCTCGGCGTCGATCTTATTCGACTTGATGGTGCGCAGGCCCAGCTGCTCGGCGCGGGCGGCGACCGGCGAGGCGGTGAGCACGCGTTTGCGTCCCAGCGGGGCGTCGGGGCGGGTCAGCACGGCGGCGATGTCAAAACCGGCGGCGTGCAGGTGGTCCAGCGAGGTGACGGCGACCTGCGGGGTGCCGGCGAAGAGGATGCGCATGGGTTAGTTCCCCATTCCGGCGCCGAAGCTGGATCCGAGGAATCCTGCGCGTTGCGCCACGGTGGCGGTGGCGGTCTGTTCGTAGTTGCCGGCACGCAAGGTGCGCCAGGCGGCCTTCTTCTCCTCGGGGGCCAAGCGATCCAGGAAGAGGATGCCGTCGAGGTGATCGGTCTCATGCTGCACGCAGCGCGCCAGCATCCCTTCGCCGGCGATGCGGACCGGTTTTCCGAACTTGTCCACGCCGCTGGCAACCACCTGGCGGCGGCGCGGCACCGGAGCGGAAATACCCGGGATCGAGAGGCACCCTTCGATTTCGTCGGGCTGGAAGTCCTCGCTCAGTTCGAGCACCGGGTTGATGATATGTCCGCGTTCCTTGCCAATTTGGTAGGTGAACACGCGCAGCGAGACCCCGACCTGGGGCGCGGCGAGGCCTGCACCGTCAACGTTTTCCATGGTCTGCTCCATGTCGTCGACCAGTTTTTGAATTTCCGGTCCAAACTCGGTCACCTCCTGCGCTGGTGTGCGTAGAACGGGATCGCCGATGATCCGAATTCCCAAAATCGCCATGGTACGTGTGGCTCCCTCTCGGTTGGTCAACTATCGCTCAGTCTCGGGCGGACCGACACTAACCACACCAGTCTACGGTGCCACGGGCCCCGAGGCATGAGGTGGCGGGGTGATCTCGACCAGCGCGGCTCGTGCCTTGGAGATTTTGAACTGCGCCTCCCAATTGCGGCGCAGCGCATAGAACTTGGACCAATAATCGGGCAAGGCGGCCGGTGGCGCCATGAAAGTCCGGGTACCGCTCTGCCCGAGGGCCACCGCGAGCAGCATCGAATCGGTGCCGTAGGGCCACGGCTCCCAGCTGCCCGTCTCGGCGTCCGCTACACGCTCTTCGGCTTTGGCCGCGGCAGCGAGCTGCATGATGACCTTGTCGTCCGGGGTTTTCACCAATCCCTCGCGATCGCTGCCCTTCGTCTTGTAGTCCAGCAGGCACACCTTCCCTCCGATGCGGGCGACCAGGTCGATGGTTCCGGCATAACCTACGCTTTCGTTCCAGACGGTCACCTCGGTTGCCAGCGGTTCCACCTGGTACTGTTCCCACCATTTTTCGAAGTGCGTCGCGAAGCCCAGCTCGTCGTTGGCCTCGAGGGCCGAGCGCACGGCAGCTAGTTCATCGGGCTTGCCCAGCGCGCGCAACGCAAAGTGCTCTGCGTAGTTATGCACGCGGTCCCCGCGTTCGGCGGCGGCATCGCGGTAGCGTTCTGCGGCGGCCGCGGAGTCGCGCACCAGCGAACGCATCTTGCCCGGTTGCGACAACGCATCGGACAAACGCTGATCTTCGGATAGGGACTTGGCGGCCATATATCCGGCCCAGCCAGAAAGATCCATCTTGTCCATCCCGATCACCGTGGTGATCGACGGGACCGTGGCTTCTCCTCCCACCTGACGGCTGTACATTCGTCCTAGATCGGTTTGAATCGCAAGTTTTGGTGACGTCATGCACACGATCATGGCACGGGCCGCGGACGCTTTGCTCCTAGTCCGCACGAGAATAACTAATTTTCCGCGTAGTTCCGCGGGTTTCCGGGCTTGTGAACCAGATCTCACGCTCTCGATTTGGCAGCTTGCGGAAACTCGTATAGAGTTTTTACTCGTTGGAGCGAACGGAAACGGCGCGAAAACAAGCACTTTTTGCGGACATAGCTCAGCTGGTAGAGCGCAACCTTGCCAAGGTTGAGGTCGCGAGTTCGAACCTCGTTGTCCGCTCGCAGAAAGATTCATCGACTAAGTAACATTAGTCAGCTCGGCTTCGGCCGAGTATGGTGGGGTGGCCGAGAGGCGAGGCAGCGGCCTGCAAAGCCGTTTACGCGGGTTCGAATCCCGTCCCCACCTCGCAAAGAGGTAAAAATCTTTTTGCGCGATTGGCGCAGCGGTAGCGCGCTTCCCTGACACGGAAGAGGTCACTGGTTCGATCCCAGTATCGCGCACGGAGTTTTGGTTTTCGGATCAAGACTCAAATATGCGGACATAGCTCAGCTGGTAGAGCGCAACCTTGCCAAGGTTGAGGTCGCGAGTTCGAACCTCGTTGTCCGCTCTGAGAAATCAGAGTTTTACTTTGTTTTCTGTCGAGATTCTTCGGAATCCTTCGGCGCGATTGGCGCAGCGGTAGCGCGCTTCCCTGACACGGAAGAGGTCACTGGTTCGATCCCAGTATCGCGCACTGGATATTGGTTTTTACTGGTATTCATGCGGTCATAGCTCAGCTGGTAGAGCGCAACCTTGCCAAGGTTGAGGTCGCGAGTTCGAACCTCGTTGACCGCTCCATAAAAAATGGGAATCACTCCAAGTGATTCCCATTTTTGTTTAACTTCCAGATGAACAACACGCCCGGGATTGCTCCAACACTTCCCTGCGCGGCCGTTTCGCTTTAGTGTGGAGAGCAGTTGTGGAGCTAAAAGGGGTTCCCACCGTCGAATGGAGGTGCAGCATGGCAGGATTTGATGATCTGCGTGGCAAGGCAGAGGAATTCGCGAAGCAGAACCCGGATCAGGTTTCAGAAGGCATCGAAAAGGCCGGCGACTTTGTCGACGACAAGACCGGTGGCAAGTTCGCTGATCAGGTTGACGGGGTCCAGCAGGGCGCCGGAGACTTCCTAGGTGGACTCGGTGGCAACGCCGAGGAAAACGAAGGCGAGAACAACCAGGGCTAATCCCCTTGTGATTGTGCTTTGGCCTTGCCCGAGCATCTTGGAAAGGCACCGACCGCTGGTCGGTGCCTTTCTTGTTTTAACGTCATCTTCGGGCCGTGACGTGCGGCGATTACCGCAGGGGTAGCCGCAGCCTGTAGAAAATGAGTATGACTCGAAGCACTGCGACTCAGGCCGATGGCATAGCCCAGGCGATCATCGCCGGTTTGATCACCACCATGGTGGGATTTGTTGCATCCTTCGCGGTGGTGCTGGCGGGGTTATTCCAGGTAGGCGCAACCGTTGGGCAGGCGGCCTCCGGTTTGCTGATCCTCTGCCTGTGCGTGGGCCTGAGCACCATCGTGCTGTCCTTGCGCCACCGCGTGCCGATCAGCGTTGCGTGGTCCACCCCCGGTGCGGCGATGCTCGCGGCGCTGGCTCCCGGGGCCTTCGGCTTTGCCCAGGCGGTGGGCGCGTTCATCGTCGGCGGCGTGATGATCATGCTCTCCGGGCTGGTTCCGGTGCTGCATCGGCTGCTCACGCGCATTCCGGTGCCGATCGCGCAAGGCATGCTCGCCGGCGTGCTGATTCCGCTGTGCCTGACGCCTTTTACCGCCCTGGGCACGATTCCGGTCCCGGCGCTGGGAATCCTGCTGGTGTTTTTCCTCGGGCTGCGGCTGCTGCCCAAGTTCGCCGTCGCGCTGAGCATGCTGGCCGCGCTCGGCTTCGGGCTGTGGCATATCGCACGCACCGGCTTGTGGGGCCAGCTTGAGCTGCTGCCGCACCTGCAGTGGGTCTCCCCCGAATTCTCCTGGCAGGCGATCGCGAGCATCAGCGTGCCGCTGTTCATCGTGACCATGGCCTCGCAGAATATTCCGGGGGTCGCGGTGCTCGGGTCCTTCGGCTATGCGTTGCCGTGGCGCTCCTCGATGCTGGTCACCGGGGCAGGTTCCTCGCTCGGCGCCTTCTTTGGCGGGCATGCAATTAATCTGGCGGCGATTACCGCGGCGCTCGCGGCGGGCGAGCAGGCCGGAGCGGACGCCTCGCGGCGCTGGCGGGCGGCCACCAGTTCCGGGGTGTTCTATCTCATTTTCGCGGCGCTCAGCGCGCTGATCGTCTCCGTGGCCAGCGCCTCTCCGGAGGGGCTGTTCCAGGCGGCGGCGGGCTTGGCCCTGCTGGCCACGCTGGGCAATTCGCTCCTCGGGGCGGTGGCCGATCCGTCCTGGCGGCTGAGCGCACTGGTCACCGTCCTGGTGGCTGCCGGCAATCTCACGCTCTTCGGAATCGGCGGCGCATTTTGGGCGCTGGTGGCCGGGCTGTTAACGCACTTCATCGTCGAGCGCGAGGCTCGACGATGAAGTTGCTGGCGCTGCGCTAGGCCTAGAGGGCCGGCTCGCCGGCCTGCCCCTCGCGGGCCAGGGCGGTCAGCCGGGAGACCGCGCGGTAGTACTTCTTCTGGTAGCCGCCGGACATCATTTCGTCGGTGAACAGCTCGCTGAACGGCTTGCCCGAGGCGATGATCGGCACGTCCTTGTCATACAGCCGGTCCGCGAGCACCACGAAGCGCAGCGCCACCGACTGATCGGTGATGGTGTCCACATTGTGCAGCACCAGCGCGTCGGTTTCCGCCAGCAGCTGGCGGTAGCGCGAGGGGTGGACCTTGTGCAGGTGGGCGACCAGCTCGGCGAAGTCATCAACCGCGAGGGTCTGATCCGCATAGCGTTCGGCCGCGAAGTCCTCGATGGTCTCGTCTTCCAACGGCGCCGGCGCATCGGGCAGGCCACGGTGGCGGAAATCCACCCCGTCCACGCGGTGCACGTCGAACTGCTCGGAGAGGGTCTTTATTTCGCGCTGGAAGTCGACCGCGGCGAAGCGGCCCTCGCCCAGCGCCCCGGGCAGGGTGTTGGAGGTGGCGGCGAGCTTCACTCCGGCATCGGAGAGCTCGCGCATCAGCCGGGACATCAGCACGGTGTCCCCCGGGTCGTCGAGCTCGAATTCATCGATGCACACCAGCTTGTACTCGCTGAGCACGTCGACGGTGCGGCGGAAGGAAAGCGCGCCGACCAGGTTGGTGTATTCCACGAAGGTGCCGAAGGCCTTCGGGCCGGGGCTGGCATGCCAGAGCGAGGCGAGCAGGTGGGTTTTGCCCACCCCGAAGCCGCCGTCGAGGTAGTAGCCGTTCTTGGTGGCCGTTTTCTTGCCGAAGAGCTTGGAGAACAGGCCGCCGCCGTTGTTCTTGCCCACGGTTTGGGCGAAGTTGCTCAACTTGGTGACCGCTTCGGCCTGCGAGGGCTGGTTCGGGTCCGGGCGGTAGGTATCGAAGGACACCTCGCCGAAACGGTAGGACGGGTGGAAGCCGGCCAGCAGTTCATCGACCGAAAGGTTCGGTGTGGTCTGTGTCAGGTGGATGATCTTGGCCATGCGTTCGAAGGTGTCCTTTAGGTTGGCGTGCGGGTGATGATGCGGGGCCGCTGCCTTGGCCCATCGGCCAGTTTACCTTGGCGGGGGCGCGAAAATGGAGAAGAATGTCGCACCCCACACGAATGCGCAGCCACGGGGACTAGGCTAGAAGGTGAGAATGCGGCCGCCGCTTCGCGCGTCGGCCGGAAACCGAACTATGAGGAACGTGATCGCGCATGTCGCTGCCTGTTGAGCACAACCCAAGTTACGCACAGTATGCCCACCCCGAACGGCTGGTCTCCACCGGTTGGCTGGCCGAGAATCTGGGGGCCGAGAACCTGGTGGTGCTCGAATCCAACGAAGACATCTTGCTGTACTCCACCGGCCATATCCCCGGCGCCCTGAAGATCGATTGGTTCACCGAGCTGAACGATGAGGTCACCCGCGACTACGTCGAAGGCGAGGACTTTGCCGCGCTGATGTCGGCGAAGGGCATTGGCCGCGAGACCACGGTGGTGCTCTACGGCGACAAGTCCAACTGGTGGGCTGCCTACGCCTTGTGGGTCTTCACCCTCTTCGGCCACGAAGACGTGCGCCTGCTCGATGGCGGCCGCGATAAGTGGATCGCCGAGGGCCGGGAGCTTTCCACCGGCAAGCCCGCGGTGGTGGCCACCGACTACCCGGTGGTCGAACGCGACGATTCGGTGATTCGCGCCTACCTGCCGCAGGTCCTGGAGCACCTGGGCAACCCGCTGATCGACGTGCGCTCCCCGGAGGAATACACCGGCGAACGCACCCACATGCCCAACTACCCCGAAGAGGGCGCAATGCGTGGCGGGCATATCCCGACCGCCGCCTCGGTGCCTTGGGGCAGGGCCGCGGCGGCCGATGGCACCTTCAAGCCGCGCGCGGAGCTGGAAGCCATCTACCTGGACGAGGCCGGCTTGAAGCCGGGCGATGAGGTGGTTGCGTACTGCCGCATCGGTGAGCGTTCGAGCCACACCTGGTTCGTGCTCAAGCACCTGCTGGGCTTTGAGACCGTGCGCAACTATGACGGTTCGTGGACCGAGTGGGGCAACGCGGTGGGCGTGCCGATCGTTCGCGGCGAAGCTGGCGGCGCACTACCTGCCAAGCGCGGGGCCCGCGCATGAGCGCGCTGACTCCGGCGCTGGCCGAGATCGTCGAGGAGTTCACCGAGGTCCCGGAGGCCGATCGGCTGGAACTGCTGCTGGACTTCTCCCGCGAGCTGCCCGAGCTGCCAACGCGTCTGGCCGAGCACCCGGAACTGTTCGAGCAGGTGGTGGAGTGCCAGTCGCCGCTGTTCCTGATCGTCGAGGTGGACGCCGACCGGGTGGTGAACCTGTTCTTCTCCGCGCCGCCGGAGGCGCCGACCACCCGCGGGTTCGCCTCGGTGCTGGCCGCCGGCCTGGATGGCTGCCCGGCCGCCGAGATCCTGGCGGTTCCCGAGGATATGCCGGCGCTGCTGGGCCTGTCCCGGGCGTTGTCGCCGTTGCGGATGCGTGGGATGACCGCGATGCTCGCCCGGATCAAGCGCCAGGTCTCCGAGCAGCTGGCCGCGTAGCCGCGCGGGGCTCGGCGCGCAGCGAAAGACAGGAAAATGGCGAAGAAATCGAAGGGGGCCTCCACCCCGGCAACGCTCGCGCTGGACGCGGCGGGCATCAGCTATGTGGCGCACAGCTACAGCCCGGGCGATTCGGCCGAGGGCTATGGCGCGCAGGCCGCCGCGGCGCTGGGCGTCGGCGGGGATCGGGTGTTCAAAACGCTGATGGTCTCCACCGGCGCGAATGCCAGCTTGGAGTTGGCGGTGGCGATCGTGCCGGTGGATGCGGCCTTGGATCTGAAGGCGGTCGGCGCGGCGCTGGGCAAGAAGAAGGCGCAGATGGCCGATAAGGCGGCCGCGCAGCGCCGTTCGGGCTATGTGCTCGGCGGGATTTCCCCCTTCGGCCAGCGGCAGAGCTCGCCGACCGTGCTCGATGCCGGTGCGCAGCGGTTCGAGAGCATCTTCATTTCCGGCGGGCGGCGCGGCTTCAGCCTGCAGCTGCGCCCGCAGGATGCGGTGAAGGTCCTCGGCGCGCTGCTGGCGCCGATCTCCACTCAGCGCTGAGCGGCCAGGCGTTCGGTGAGGAATTCGCGGATCGCGGCGGCAAATCCCTGTGGGTCGCTATTGGGCTCGCGGGTATGCCCGGCCCCGGAGAAGACCCGCAGGGTGACCAGGTCCGGGCGCAGCGCAGCCAGTTTCAGGCTAGGTCCGTAGGGGACGAATTGGTCGTCCTGGCTGTGCATGATCAGCGTCGGGTGCTTCAGTTCGCTGGCCCGCTCCACCCAATTCAGCCGCTTGAGGTTCACCGGCGCCGCGAGCCCGGTGACCCAGCGCCCGGCCCGGTTGGTCAGCAGCCAGCCGGCAAAGAGCCCCACCGTCTGCGGGATCTTATTGAGCCGCGCCTGGTGGGAGATCACGTCCACCCAGTTGATCACCGGGCCGACGAGCATCAGCGAATCGATGCACTGGGCCAGCTCGGAGCGGTCCGCGGTTTGCAGGCTGATCGCCCCGCCCATGGACCAGCCGAGCAAGACGATCTGCGTGGCCCCGTGCTCGCGGGCGTAATGCACGGCGGTTTGCACGTCGTGCCATTCGGTATCCCCCAGCCCATAGCGGCCATCGGCCGCATTCGGGGCGAGCCCGTCATTGCGGTAGCTCATCAGCAGGACCGTGGCGCCGATCTCGGTGAGCACCGGCAGCGCGCGGATGGTTTCGTTGCGCCGTGCCCCGCGCCCGTGCACCCCGATCACCCAGAGGTTCTTGTGGCTGGTGCCCGGCACCAGCCAGGCCGGTCCCGGGCCGCCTTCCAGCGCCAGTTCGATATCTTGCGCGGCGATGCCGAGGTCTTCGGGATGTTCGTAGATCGCCCCGGAGAGGTAGCCGCGGCGCACCCCGTCCAGGCTCCCGCGGTAGATATGCTCCAGCTTGCGGGCGATCAGCCGCGGTTTGCCGGGCACCGCGCGGGGTGCCGAGAGCCGGGCGGCACAGGTATCGGCTTCGGAGATCAGCGTGCACCCGCCGGGATCGGCGGTGTCGGCATCCTTCAGGAAGTGCAGCCAAAGCTGGCCTTCCGCGTCGGTCACGATCTCGCGGATCACCGCGTTGCCGGTGCGGCGTTCTTCGGGAGTGACCACGCGCCGGGCAAAATACCCGGCCAGCGCGGAAACGCTCGCGGCCAGCAACGAGCCGGCGGCAACGCCTAGGCCCACGCCGATCAGCGTCGCGGGCACCGTTTTGCGCGGTTCTAAGGTTTCAACAATGTTCCGGGCCATGATTCCATACTCTCAAATGCGGTCTCGGGAATCATCTCGCGACGCAATTCGTTTGCATCAGTATGAGCGAAGAATCGAAGAAGACCGAAATCGACTGGCAGCAGATCCTCTCCCCGCAGGAGTTCCATGTCTTGCGCCAGGCCGGAACCGAACGACCCTTTACGGGTGAATACTGGGATACCACGACCGAGGGCGTGTATGCCTGCCGCGCCTGCGGGGCGGAGCTGTTCGCCAGCAGCACGAAGTTCGATGCCAGCTGCGGGTGGCCCTCATTTTATGCGCCGCTGGCCGAGGATCGGGTGCGCTACATAACCGACGAGTCGATGGGCATGAAACGCGTTGAGGTGCGTTGCGCGAATTGCGATTCGCATATGGGCCACGTGTTCGAGGGGGAAGGCTTCAAGACGCCGACGGACCTGCGCTTCTGCATGAATTCGTTGAGCCTGACCCTGCGGGAAACGGAGGGCTAAAAGCTCTGACCGTCGTGGGTCGCACCTCACACTAAGCATTAGGAATGCTTAGTCATGATTGGCTGAGCAACACTAATTCTGTTCTTTGGGCGTAGCGTGATAGCTAAGCAACGCAAACGACCAAAGAACTTGAAGAGGTGCCCCACGATGACCCAGATCTCCCACAGCCCACAGGCAACCGCACAGATGCTCGCCACCCACGAGGCATGGCTGGCACTGAAGGCGTCTGCCAGTGAATTCCAGACGCTGCAGTCCAAGGACGGCTCCCTCGCCGAGGCCGCGATGCAGCCACGCGCGGGCGAACTGATCGGCACCATCGTCGAGGCCATCGATGACCTGCTGCCGCATTTCGCCCATGACGCGAACTACCTGCAGGCGCTGGTCGCAGATCTGAAAAAGTGGGAGGCCAGCGGCTTCGGCGCGCCGGACTTCTTGGATGCGCTGCTCGAATTCCAGCCGCAGACCCAGCGTGAAGACGGGCTCCTGCACCTGGTGCTCTTCCCGATGTACACGCAGAACGGTTCGACCAACCGGCACCTCGAAGCCGTGCTGGTGCAGGTCATGTGGCCTGACTTCATCGCGCAGCTGGAGGCGGGCAGCTACTCCAACGCGCTGTTCGTGCCGCTGCGCTTCATCGATTTCACCGCCGGCTACGATACCAATTCCGCGGTGCTCTTCCCCGAATCGGTCGCCATCCGCGAAACTCCCTCCTTCACCTGGGGCGCCATCTTCCAGGACCGCGAGGCGGCCCGCTTCCGCAAGGTGCTCAAGGAAGCCGCGGCGATCACCAACCTGCAGCTGCCCGCCGATGCGGCGCAGTTGCTCACCGACCAGCAGCTGACCGAAGAAACCTTCATCATGTGGGACCTGATCCACGATCGCACGCACATGCGCGGGGACCTGCCCTTCGACCCATTCATGATCAAGCAGCGCATGCCGTTCTTCCTCTACTCGCTCGAAGAGCTGCGCTGCGACCTGACGGCTTTCCGCGAATCCATGAAGATCGCCGCGGACCCGGCAAGCGATCCGAAGGCAGCACAGACCGCGAAGCTGGTGCAGTACGCGGTCATCTTCGACCGGATCTTCCGCTTCGCGATTACCGGCTCGCGGGTGCGCAACTACGACGGGCTGGGCGGGCAGCTGCTCTTCGCCTGGATGCACCAGCACCACGTCCTGCACTGGACCGACACCAAGCTGAGCATCGACTGGGATCAGGTGCCCGAGGTGGTTGCGGCCTTGGGGGAAGCGATCGACGAACTGTACTGGAAGTCCATCGACCGCCCGAAGCTCGCCCATTGGCTGGCGGCCTATGAGCTGGTCTCTGCCACCGTCACCCCGAACCCGGCCTCGGCGTGGGCCAAGGGTCCCGAAGCCTTGCCGCTGACCGCGCCACTGCGCGAAATCACCGACCAGGTGCTGGACGATGAGTTCCCCCTGTCGATGTTCTACGAGGCGTTGAACAAGAAAATGGCGGCGGTGATCGAGTCCACCCGCGGCATGACCGGCGCCACCAGCATCTAGGATCGATACCGTGAGCAAAGTACAGAACAATCAGCTGGTGCTGATCGCCGGGGCCACCTCGGCCGCCGGGGTCGCAACGGCCCGCCAACTCCTCAACGCCGGGGCGCGCGTGCTGGTGGTCGGCAGCAACGCCGCACGCCTGGACGAACGCCTTGGCTTCGCCACCGCACGCTACGAATGCGACCTGGCCGACCGCCAAGCCGTCGATGACCTGGCCGAGAAGGTCCATGCGCAGCACGGCCAGATCGATGTGCTGCTGCATCTGGTCGGCGGCTGGCGCGGCGGCAAGTCGATCACCGGGCAGACAGACTCCGACTGGGACTTCTTGCACACCAACGTGTTGACCACGCTGCGCAACACCACCCGCGCCTTCGTTGATGACCTGGTGGCTTCGGAGGCCGGCCGGCTGGCCATCATCAGCGCCCAGGCGGTGACGAATCCGACCCCGTCGAACGCGAACTACGGCGCGGTGAAGGCCGCCGCCGAGCACTGGATCAATGCGATCGCCCGGCTATTTAGCAAGCAGGCCCCGCAGGCAGCCGCCGTGAGTTGGGTTGTCAAGGCACTGAGCGACAAGTCTGCCGGTGAGATTCCGACAGGGCATACCTCCGTCGACACCGTCGCGCAGGCAGCGGTGCAGCTTCTGGACGCCGCGGCGCTCGAGCACAACGGACAGCGACTACCGCTGGCCCAGGCCTAAGCGCGATTTGGCGCTGCTGGTGTAGCGTTTTCCACTGGGCACATCACCTGCTCAGCACCATTACGAAGGACCAAAAATCTCATGACTTTTAGCCACGACCCTGCGGTGCGCGGATTCGCCTCCGATAACTACTCCGGCGTGCACCCACGCATCCTCCAGGCAATTGCCCGCGCCAATGGCGGGCACCAGAGCGCCTACGGCGATGACGAATACACCGCCGCGCTGGACGCGATGGCGGGAGAACTGTTCGGTGCGCAGGCCGCGATCTTCCCGGTCTTCAACGGCACCGGCGCAAATGTCACCGCCCTGCAGTCCTTGCTGCCCCGCTGGGGTGCGGTGATCTGCGCGAGCACCGCGCATATCAATGTCGACGAGAATGGCGCGCCGGAACGCATCGGCGGTTTTAAGCTGTTGCAGGTCGACTCGGCCGATGGCAAGCTCACCGCCGAACTGATCGATCAGGAGGCCTGGGGTTGGGGCGATGAGCACCGGGCACAGCCGCTGGCGGTGTCGATCACCCAGGGCACCGAATTAGGCACGATCTACACCCCGGATGAAATTCGAGCCATCACCGAGCACGCCCACAAACTGGGCATGAAGGTTCACCTGGACGGTTCACGCTTGGGCAATGCCGCCGCCGCGCTCGGTGTGGAGTTGCGGGAGCTGACCACCGACGTCGGGGTCGACATCGTCTCGCTCGGCGGCACCAAGAACGGGTTGCTGCTTGGCGAAGGGATCTTGACCCTTGATCCCGCGTTGGCCCAAGATCTCAAGTACCTGCGCAAGATGAACATGCAGCTCGGCAGCAAGATGCGTTTCATCTCAGCGCAATTGCTCGAACTCTACGGGACCGGGCTGTGGCGCGAATTGGCCGGGCATTCGAATGCGATGGCTGCGAAGTTGGCTTCCGCCGTGGAAGAGCTCGACGGCGTAGAGCTGGTTTACCCGGCCCAGGCCAACGGGGTTTTCGCGCAGTTGCCTACCGAGGTATCCGATCAGCTGCGTGAGCACTTCCGCTTCTACGATTGGGACCGCGCAGCAGGTCACGTGCGTTGGATGTGCTCCTTCGACACCACCGAGGAAGATGTCAGCGCATTCACCGCAAAACTTCGCGAGCTGCTGGCTGCCTACCGCGCAGCTTGAGCCGTCTCGGCGCGCCGTACCGCTACCGCGGTGCGGCGCGTTTTAGACTCGACCTGTGACCAACGATCGTGCTTCTGCAGCTATCCCACCGGCGTTTTCCAAGGCCCTGGGCGAACTTTCGCATGCCGCCGTTCGCAAGGAATTGAAGATCACCGAAATCCCTGCTCCGGCGCGGCTGGCGCCGTTCGCCTTGGCGCTCAGCGGTGATGTGCTGGAAGGCTCTGGGCCCGGCCACGGAGAGCACGGCCAGGAGTACTCGCGCACCCCGTTTTTGCAGCCCGAAGCCCCGCTGGCGACCGGACGCTTCGTGTTGCTCTTCGACCCGGCAGGCCAGGAATTATGGGGCGGCCAGTTCCGCGTCGTGAGCTACATCCGGGCGCGCCTGGATCACGAAATGGGCCAGGACTCGATGCTTGCCTCGGTTGCCTGGAGCTGGCTTGAAGATGCCTTGCGCGAACGCCAGGCCTCCTACCATTCTGCCGGTGGCACCGCCACCCGGGTCATCTCAGAGTCCTTTGGCAATTTGGAAGGCGAGCAAGACCATATCGACATCGAACTGCGCGCTTCTTGGACCCCGCAGCAGAGCGAGGAGCTCGGGGCACATCTGAGCGCCTGGGCCGATATGGTGTGCACTTTTGCCGGCATGCCGCCGCTTCCCGAGGGCGTGCAGCAGCTGCCGCATCGCCGCCTAAGCTAAAACTTCGCGCCATCGGTCCTAGAATAGAGGGACCATGACTACTTCAGAGCCAGCCGCAGACCAGCCAACCCTGACCCCACTGACCGCCCCAAGAGACGGCATTCCGGAAGTCATCAACACCGCGGCGGCGCTGAATCGAGCGGTGCGCGCACTACGCGCCGGCACCGGGGACCTGGCCGTCGATACCGAACGCTCCAGTGGATTCCGCTATGGACGACGCGCCTTCCTCATCCAGATCCGCCGCGAAGGCGCAAGCACCTGGCTGATCGACCCGGAGAGCCTCGACTCGCTGGACCCGCTGCTGGAACTCATGAACGAGCTGCCGTGGATCCTCCACGCGGCCACCCAAGATCTACCCTGCCTGCACGACGCGGGACTCTCCCCCACCGGCCTGTTCGATACCGAACTGGCCGGACGCTTGGCGGGTTTCCCCCGCGTGGCCCTGGGCACCATGGTCGGCGAACTGCTTGGACTGCAGCTGGCCAAGGAACACTCGGCGGTGGACTGGTCCACCCGGCCGCTGCCGGAGTCCTGGCTGAATTACGCGGCGCTGGACGTCGAGGTGCTCTTCGAACTGCGCGAAAAGATTTCCGAGGTGCTTGAGGAGCAGGGCAAGCTGGAATTCGCCGCCCAAGAATTCGAGTACGTCCGCCAGCTGCCGGACCCGGTGGCCCCACCGGAAGCCTGGCGCAAACTCTCCGGAATCCATAAGATCAAAAACCGGCGCAATCTCGCGGTGGCGCGTGAGCTCTGGCAGTCCCGCGAGACCCTGGCCCAGTCCCGCGATGTGGCTCCGGGCCGCTTGCTGCCAGACTCTGCGATTATGGCCGCCGTCGACCACCGGCCGAACAGCGTCCCCGCATTGCTGCAGATTTCCGGCTTCCACGGACGCAGCGCCAAGCGCGACGCTCCGCGCTGGCTGGATGCGATGCAGCGCGGGCGAAATTCCACGGACCTCCCAGACCTGCGAACCGGCGGTTCGGAACTGCCGAACGCGCGCCTGTGGAGCGAGAAGAACCCGCAGGCCGCGGTCCGGCTGACGGCTGCCCGAGAGGTGCTTGCGGAAGTCAGCGAAGAATGGAACATTCCGGGAGAAAATCTTCTGACCCCGAAGTTCTTGCGTGCGCTGTGCTGGAATCCCCCGGCCATATACAGCGCCGGATCGATCGATGCCGCTTTGGAAGAACTCGGTGCGCGCCCCTGGCAACGTGATCTGCTCAGCGCAAAACTCGCCCAGGCGCTGCGCGGCTAGAGCAAAATAGCGCTAGCCGGGCCCGGAGGGTGGAACCAGCACTTGCACTTGAAGTTACTCATGAGTAACGTATGGTTCAGGTCACAGTGATGCTGGCCACTGCCCCGGCTCTCGGGGCAGCCTGAAACTACCCCAAGGAGCCCGACGGTGAGTGTCAACACCTCGACCGTGCCCGGAAACGCGCACACCTCGCTCGACGACCGCGATGTCGTCTTCATCGACGGGGTACGCACCCCCTTCGGCAAGGCAGGCGAGAAGGGAATCTACCACGGCACCCGCGCCGATGACCTCGCGGTCAAGGCCGTACGTGGCCTCCTTCGCCGCAACCCAGAAATACCCGCCGAGAAGATCGATGAGATCGCCATGGCTGCCACCACCCAGACCGGCGACCAGGGACTGACCATCGGACGCACCGTGGGCCTGCTCTCCGGAATCCCAAAGTCGGTGCCCGGATTCGCCATCGACCGGATGTGCGCGGGCGCCATGACCGCGGTGACCTCGCTGGCCGGCGGCATCGCCTTCGGCTCCTACGACGTGGCCATCGCCGGCGGCGTCGAGCATATGGGGAACCACCCCATGGGTGAGGGCGCGGATCCGAACCCGCGCTTCCTCTCCGAGAAGATCGTTGACCCGCAGGCCCTGAACATGGGCAACACCGCGGAGAACCTGCACGACCGCTTTCCGGAAATCACCAAGGAACGCGCCGACAGCTACGCGGTAGCCTCGCAAAACAAACTGGCTCGCGCCTATGAGAACAACCAGATCCAGCCGGATCTCGTGGCGGTCGCCGCGCAGCGTCCGGGCGAAGGCTGGGCGGTCAACACCGTTGACGAGCCACCGCGGCCGGGCACCAGCTTGGAATCGCTGGCCGAACTGCGCACCCCATTCCGTGCCCACGGCCGGGTGACCGCCGGCAACGCGGCGGGACTGAACGACGGGGCCACCGCAGCTATGCTCGCCAGCGGCGCAGCGGTGCGTGAGCTGGGTCTGACCCCGAAGATGCGCATGGTTTCCTTCGCCTTCGCCGGGGTGGAGCCCGATGTCATGGGATACGGCCCCGTTCCGGCCACCGAAAAGGCGCTGTCCAAGGCCGGCCTCAGCATCACCGATATCGGACTGTTCGAAATCAACGAGGCCTTCGCCGTGCAGGTGCTCTCCTTCCTCGACTTCTACAACATCGCACAAGACGATGAGCGAGTGAACCGCTACGGCGGGGCGATCGCCGTTGGCCACCCGCTGGCTTCCTCGGGCGTGCGCCTGATGACTCAGCTGGCCCGCCAGTTCGAAGAGGACCACACGGTGCGTTACGGAATTACCACCATGTGCATCGGCCTCGGCATGGGTGGCACGGTGATTTGGGAGAATCCAAACCACGCAGAATTTGGCGCAAAGGCTTAGGGAGCAAGAAATGACTCAGGACTTTTCGGCCGTAGCCGAACTCATGCACGATGAAACGATCACCCACTCGTTCACCAAGGATGTAGCCCTACCGAGCGGCAAAACCCTGGTACTGCTCACCCTGGACAACGGGTTGGACCATAAGAAGCCCACCACGCTGGGCCCCAACGGCCTGCTGGAGCTGCACGCCGCGCTCGAAAAGCAGGCGGCCCGCGCCAAGGCCGGCGAAATCCACGGACTGGCCATCACCGGCAAGCCCTACTTCCTCATCGCCGGCGCCGACCTCTCGGCGGTCACCCGGCTCTCCGCACCGGAGCAGGCGACCGCGATGGCCACCCTCGGGCACCGAGCCTACGCATTGCTCGCAGATCTAGGGGTGCCGACCTTTGCGTTCACCAACGGGCTTGCCCTAGGTGGCGGCCTGGAAATCGCGCTGGCCTGCACCTACCGCACGGTGAGCACCGCAGCCGGAGCCCTGGGGCTGCCCGAAGCCTTCCTGGGCCTGATCCCGGGATGGGCCGGCGTCTACCGACTGCCGCGGCTCATCGGACCAGAAAACGCGTTGCAGGTCATGGTGGAGAACCCGCTGAACAACAACCGCACGCTCTCCGGCCCGGCGGCCTACAAGCTCGGTGTGGCCGATGCGCTATTCGAGCCCGCCGACTTCATCGAGAGCTCGGTCGCGTTCGCAGACGGCGTGCTCAGCGGCGACATCGAGGTCAAACGAGAAAATTCGGTAGACCCCAGCGATCCAGAGGTAGCCCGACGCTGGCTGCAGGCGGCAGACAAGGCCGAACAGTTTGTCGACGCGAAACTTTCCGGAGCAGCCCCCGCGCCTTACAAGGTGCTCGAAGTCTTCCGCCGGGGGTTGAAGCTCACCCAAAAGGAATCGGCCGAACTGGAAATCCAGGCGCTCACCGAGCTGATGGCCACCAACCAGTTCAAAAATACCGTGTATGCCTTCCTCGAGCTGGTGCAAAAGCGCGGCAAGCGCCCGGCCGGAGCGCCCAATGCCAAGCTCGCCCGACCGGTTACCAAGGTCGGCGTGGTCGGCGCGGGCCTCATGGCCAGCCAGCTGGCCTTGCTCTTCGTGCGCAAGTTGAACGTTCCGGTGATCATCACCGATCTGGATCAGTCACGCATCGACAAGGGCTTGGCCTACATCCACGGTGAGATCGACAAGTTGCACGGCAAAGGCCGGATGAGCCAGGACGCGGTCAACCGCGCCAAGGCGCTGGTCTCCGGTTCGGTCACCAAGGAGGTGTTCGCCGATGCCGACTTCGTCATCGAGGCGGTCTTCGAGGAACTCAACGTCAAGAAGCAGGTCTTCGCCGAGGTGGAAGCCGTCGTCTCCCCCGAATGCATCCTGGCCACGAACACCTCCTCGCTCTCGGTCACCGAGATGGGACGGGACCTGTTGCATCCCGAACGCCTTGTCGGCTTCCACTTCTTCAACCCGGTAGCGGTGATGCCACTGCTGGAAATCGCTGCGACGCAGTGGACGAATGAAACCACCGTAGCCACCGCCTTCGCCCTGGGCAAGAACCTGCGCAAGACGACGGTGCGCACCAAGGACGCCACGGCATTTGTGGTGAACCGCGTGCTCTTGCGGCTGATGAGCGAAGTTCAGGCCGCGTTCGACGAAGGCACCGACGCGCAGACGGCGGATACCGCGCTGACTCCCATGGGCCTGCCGATGACGCCGTTCACGCTCCTGGCCATGGTGGGTCTGCCCGTCGCGCAGCACGTCAACGAGTCGCTCAACGCGTCCTTCGGGGATCGGTTCGCGGTGTCCGAGAACCTCGGCAAATTGGTCGACGCGAAGATCACCAGCTTATGGGCCAAGGACGGCAACGGCCAGCCGATGCTGGATCCCGCGGCCCAAGCGTTGCTGAGCTTCGGCGGCAAGCCGTCGACCAAGGATGAGATCCTCACCCGGGTGCAGAATGCGCTGGCCGAAGAAATCGGCCTGCTGCTTTCCGAAGGGGTGGTCGCCGAGGCCGCCGACGTTGATCTGTGCATGATCACCGGTGCGGGTTGGCCAATGCATCTGGGCGGGATCACCCCGTATCTGGATCAGGTCGGAGCCTCCGAGCGGGTGAACGGGAAGAAATTCAATTCCTAACACCCCGGCAGTTCACGCCCCGTGTTGCCAACTCCCCCACGGAGTCGTTGGCAGCACGGGGCGTTGTCCATGCCGGACACAATCGGCGTTGACTAGAGACGAGAGTAATCTTCAACTTAGCTATGGCACAGGTTCATCTGAGAGAATCCCGGTATGACCGAATTTGCACGCCCAGCCCGCCGCACGGTGATGTGCGCCTCCGCGCTTCTAGGATCCAGCGCCCTGCTCGCCGCCTGCGGCAACGGAGAATCTGCCGCCCCGAATCCGACGCCCGGGCAAGTGCCCGAACCAGCCGGCGAAGCGCAGAACGTCTTGCCGTTGGCGGACCTTCCCGAGAAGTCCCGCGCACAGGTCGTGGCGAAGGACCCGGCTACCGGTGAAGAAATAGGCGTCTTGCTTTTCCGCCAGGATGCGAAGACCGTGCATGCCTACTCGAATATCTGCACTCATCAAGGATGTGCGGTGACTACGAAATCTTCCAAAGATGATTTCTACTGCGCCTGCCACGGCTCGCGTTTCCAACCCGCCGACGGTGCGGTGTCCGCCGGTCCGGCCATTGCCGCCCTGCCTCGCTATGCCTGCACCATCGAAGATGAGCAGATCGTGGTGTATCTGGGCCAGGCCTAGCGACGGGCGGCGGAGGAATAAATGCCCTTGGGCTAGTGCCAGCCCGGGCATCGTCTGCAACAATTGGCCTATGAATGGATCTATCCCACCAACGCGCCGCAACTTGCTCGGGGCGGCCGGTGCCGCAGGAACCATCGTTGCGCTCACCGCCTGTAGCGGCGGATCCTCCTCCGAGCCAGCTATCCCGGCGAGCGAGGCGCCCAGCCCCAGCGGGGAAGGGCAAATTGTGCTCGGCACGGCAGAATTGCCCGAGAACGGCAAGGCCGAAGTGATCGTGCGCGGTCCAGCAAGCGGCAAGGACCTAGGAGTCTTACTCTATCGCGCCGACGCGGGCACGGTGCTGGCATACTCGAATATTTGCACCCACCAAGGTTGCGCGGTCGGCACGGACACCGATGAGGCGAACTTCTATTGCCCCTGCCACGGATCACGCTATGCCTACCAGGACGGTACTGTGCTCGGTGGGCCGGCCCCGCGACCGCTGGTTCGCTACGCGGCGGCCATCGAGGGCGAGAACATCCTCGTCTTCCCGCCGCAGGATTCCTGAACCACGGACAGCTGACAGTTCACGGAGCTAAGGTGCGCCGACCCCTTCTTGGGCTGGCGCACCTTAGCTCCGCGTCTTTGGCGGTGTTCCGCTAAAACAGGGCAACCTTTTGCGGGCTAGGGAAGATCGCGTCGATTTCAGCGCTTTCCTCCGTGGTGGGCACCCACCGAATCGCGTGCGCATTGGCCTTGACCTGCTCTGGGCGCGTGGAACCGGCGATCACCGAAGCCACCGGCTCTTGTGCAGCCAGCCAGCAGAAGGCCAGCTCGGCCGGTGCCAGATCGCGGTAGGCGGCAAAGGCGGAGAACTTCTCCAGCTGTTCGAAATCGCTGGTTTCCAGTAGTTGCTGGCGGGCATGGGTCAACCGGCTGCCCTGGGGCGCCGAGCCCTTGGCGTACTTTCCGGTGAGCAATCCATTGGCCAGCGGGAAGTAGGGAAGGACCCCGAGCCCGAACTCCTTGGCTGCGGGCAGCACTTCCAGTTCGGCCCGGCGGTCGATTAGGTTGTAGTGGTTCTGCGCCGAGATGAATCGCTCCGTTCCCAGCTCGCGGGCCACATATTCCGCCTGGGCGATCTGCCAGCCGGACCGATTGGAATGGCCGAGGTAGCGCACCTTGCCGCTGGTGACCAGGTCATCCAGGGCACGCAAGGTTTCGTCAATGGGAGTGTTCGCATCAGGGGTGTGGAACTGATACAGGTCGATATGGTCGGTACCAAGTCGGCGCAGCGAGGCTTCCACGGCGTTGACGATATAACGCCGCGAGCCGCGAGCCGCAAAGTCGGGCCCGTTGACGCCTTTCATATCCATGCCGAATTTTGTCGCTAGGACCACGTCCTTGCGGGCGGCGCCCAACGCCTTGCCCAGGCGCTCTTCGGACAATCCGGGTTCGCGCCCATAGGTGTCGGCAACATCGAAGAGGGTGATTCCTGAATCGAGGGCGGCGTGGATCACCGCGTCGGTTCCCTCTTGAGATTCCGTGGCGGTTCCGGGGCGCCCCAGGTTGTTGCAACCGAGTCCGACGACGGAAACACTCAGACCACTGCGGCCAAGCTGACGAAATTCCATAAGCACCTCTTTGATTGTTTTCGTGGGGCCGCTTCACGCAACGGCTACTTACCCATAGGCTATCGGGTAGGACGGTGTGCGGAACATTTCACGCCTCAATTCACTGTGTTGCATATTTATCCATTAGGATGGAAACATGTCTAAAGTCCTCACCTCTCTCCCTGTAGGCGAACGCGTAGGTATCGCGTTCTCCGGCGGCCTTGATACTTCGGTCGCAGTTGCCTGGATGCGCGACAAGGGCGCCATCCCGTACACCTACACCGGCGATCTCGGCCAGTACGACGAGCCAGATATCGATGCAGTTCCGGACCGCGCCCTGGAATACGGCGCCGAAGCCTCGCGACTGGTCGATTGCAAGCCAGCCCTGGTCGAAGAAGGTCTGGCCGCGCTTTCCTGCGGTGCCTTCCACATTCGCTCGGGCGGAAAAGCCTACTTCAACACCACCCCGCTGGGCCGCGCGGTCACCGGCACCCTGCTGGTGCGCGCCATGCGCGAAGACGGTGTTGACGTGTGGGGCGATGGTTCGACCTACAAGGGCAACGACATCGAGCGCTTCTACCGTTACGGCCTGATGGCCAACCCGAAGCTGCGCATCTACAAGCCATGGCTTGACCCGGCATTCGTCGCTCAGCTCGGCGGACGCTCGGAGATGAGCGAATGGCTGCAGGAACACGGTTTCCCTTACCGCGACTCGGCCGAAAAGGCCTACTCGACCGACGCCAACATCTGGGGCGCAACCCACGAGGCGAAGACCCTGGAACTGCTGGACACCTCCCTCGAGGCTGTCGAGCCGATCATGGGCGTGAAGTACTGGGACGAATCCGTCGAGGTCAAGGCCGAGGATGTTTCGGTCACCTTCTCCGCCGGCCGCCCGGTTGCCATCAATGGCAAGGAATACACCGATCCGGTGGCCCTGGTCAACGAGGCAAACATCATCGGCGGTCGTCACGGACTGGGCATGAGCGACCAGATCGAAAACCGCATCATCGAGGCGAAGTCGCGCGGCATCTACGAGGCTCCGGCCATGGCGCTGCTGCACATCGCCTACGAGCGTCTGGTCAACGCCATCCACAACGAAGACACCGTGGCCAGCTACCACAACGAAGGCCGCCGCCTGGGCCGCCTGATGTACGAAGGCCGCTGGTTGGACCCGCAGGCGCTGATGCTGCGCGAGGCGCTGCAGCGTTGGGTCGGCTCGGCCATCTCCGGTACCGTGACGGTACGTCTGCGCCGCGGCGACGACTACACCATCTTGAACACCGAAGGCGAGAACCTGAGCTACCACCCGGATAAGCTGTCCATGGAGCGCGTAGGCGACGCAGCCTTCGGCCCACTGGATCGCATCGGCCAGCTGACCATGCGCAACCTGGACATCGCCGATTCGCGCGGTCGCCTGGAACAGTACGCCGGCATGGGCCTTGTCGGTGGATCCACCGCAAAGCTCGTTGGCTCGTTGGAGAACGGCGGCGCCAACGATATCGTTGACGCTTCGCCTGTGGATGATTCCGGACGGGCGCAGGACCGCGCCATCGAGTCCGCAGCGTTCGACTCCGGCACCGACTAAGCGTCGCGGCAAGCCAAAAGAGCCGGCCGGAACTTTTCCCTTGCGGGATTGTTCCGGCCGGCTCTTGCGCTTTGCGCTGCATGCCAAAACTTGCTGGTCGGCTAGCTGGCTGCGCTCCAGCCGTTGAGCACCAAAAGCGGCTGCAAGGCCAAGCCGAAGCCCAGCACCACGCGGGCGATCGGCTGGCCAAGAGCAGGGGCTTGCTCCGGTTACCGCTTAGCGATTAGCTGGCTGGTGGTGAATCGCTCATGCTTCGATCAGGGCCAGCAGCGGGCTGACGGCGATTGTGAATCCGATCAGCGAAACCAGGCGCAAGACCAGGCGGATCCGCGATCCGGTCTTCGTGGTCGGGGCCGGCAGCCGGAAACCTTGCTCAACGATCCACGCGGCAAGCACCACGAAGACGCCGCCCAGAGCCAGCTGGGCGCCGGGCACGTCGCCGAGCAGCGAGGTAATGCCAATTCCAACAATCACACCGAGGCAGGCTTGGAACACCAGGTGAAGTGGTGTTCGGGTGGCCCCGATCTGTGATGTTTTACGCGTGGCTCCCGGGGATTCGTCCCGATCCTCTTGTGGAATCATTTGTCCTTTGTCCTTTGTGCTTCGTGCGGCCGATGGCGGAGAAGCCTGGCTTCAGCATCACTTTCGGGCGCAGCTACTGCGGGTCAGCGTGCTGCCCCGTCGCTTCTAGCTCAGTGAGAATGGTTTCGCCGGCATCGGGTGAGCCATCTTGACGGCCTCCAGGTTGTCATAGGGCGCGGTGCCCACGCTCATCTTGGTGAAGTCCAGCTTGGCGTCACGGATGCACACCTTAACCGCCGCGACGGCAAGCTTTGGAGCCGGTGAGAGCACCCGGATGTTCAACTTGCGCGGCGCGAAGTCGCTAGACTCCACGGTGCCAAGTCCCCGCCAGGCGAGGTGTCCGGTCAGCGCTTCGGTCGCCTTCTTCTCCATGTAGCGGTCGCGTTCGGTGCCTTCCACCGTCTTCAGCGCGTACTGCACGATCACCCAGCTCTGTTCCTCGGTAGGGATCTCCGCGAAGCCGTCCTCCGCGCAGGTGGCCAGGAATCCGGCGAAGAGCTCGTCGGCGCGTTCGGCCTTCACATCTTGGACTTCGTTGGTCTTTGACATGTGGCCGACGGTACCGTGGTTGATCACGAACTGTCCGAGTTCCTCGTCGTCAAACTGCTGGTACCAGGCTTCGCGGAACTGCAGTTCGTTCTTCTCGTCAAGACGGTAGGTGCGGATGATCGCCATAGTTTTTTCCTCTAGGTAGGTTTGGGTGCCGGGCTCAGTGCGGGAGTTCCGCGACCTTGGCCAGCCAGATCTGTCGGTGTGCGTGGGTGAAGGGCGGCAGGTTCTCGGCGACGTCGTGCAATAGCGTGGCGCTGGTTTCGCGCATCTGGCGCTGCAGTTCCTCGGGATATTTCATGCTGAGCGCATGCTCCGCGAATTCGTCTTCGTCGTCCAGGAACGTGCCTCGGGTGCGCGAACGGATGACGTCGAGGTCCATGTCCACGGAATTCACTTCCCACCCGCCGCGGCGCAGCGGCTGCCAGCCGATGGAAGTAGCCAGATCGATGTAGACATCGAAGTCATCGGCCGCATCTGAATACAGGGTCGCTACCCAGAAGCCCCGGTGCGGAACCAGGCACAGCGCGTCGGTAGCCGCCAGATGCGCGGTTCCGGGCCTGGCGACCAAGGAACCGGCCGGCTGGTGCAGCCAATGGCCGTGTTCATCGGAGCCCAGGTAAAAACCGGGGACCACCCAGTGGGGGCTACCGTCGTATTTCCAGGCGCGGCTGACAATCAGCGAGCCGAATTTCATCGGCTCCGGGTTCCGCGTTAACCCGGTTGGCAATGGCATCGGTCCGCTCACAGCTTGGGAATCTGCCCGGTGGGAAGTTCCTGGCCAGGAAGCGGCCGGGCGAAGGGCACCTTCGTGCCGAGCACCTGGGCCAGCGTGTCGCGGGCTACCTGCTTGGCGGTCAACCCCACGCGTTCAAGCACCTGGGCGCGGCTGCCGTGAGCCAGGAACTCGGTGGGCAGACCGACCTCGTTCAAGGCCGTGTCGACCCCTGCAGCGCGCATTTCGGTACGCAGCCGGGAACCGACGCCCCCGGCGCGCACGCCATCTTCGATGCAGACCACGATGCGGTGGCGGGCGGCCAAGGAAACCACCGAAGCCGGTACCGGCAGCACCCAGCGCGGGTCAACGACGGAGACCGAAATGCCTTGGCTGTTCAGCCGGTGTGCGACGTCCAGGGAGAGCTCGCTCATCGCGCCCACCGAGACGATCAGCACATCCGGGGCCGCCCGGTCGCCGAGCCGTGCCAGCACGTCCACCCCATCTGGCAGCCGGTCGATCGCCTCGACTTCCTCGCCCACCGAGCCCTTGGAGAACCGCACCACGCTCGGCGCGTCGTCGATGGCCAGCGCTTCGCGGAGTTCTTCGCGCAGCCGCGAGGCATCACGAGGGGCGGCTAGGTGCAGATTTGGAATGATCTGGGTCAGCGCCATATCCCACATGCCGTGATGGCTTGGGCCGTCGGGGCCGGTGACTCCGGCCCGGTCCAGCACGATGGTGACCCCGGCCTTGTGCAGTGCCACATCCATCAGCAGCTGGTCGAAGGCCCGGTTCAGGAAGGTCGCGTAGACGCAAACTACCGGGTGCAGGCCGCCAAAGGCCAGTCCCGCGGCGGCCGTCATGGCATGCTGCTCGGCGATTCCCACGTCGATGACGCGCTCGGGGTACTTGTCGGCCATCTTCTTCAGGCCCACCGGCTGCAGCATGGCCCCGGTGATTGCGACAATATCCTCGCGTTCATCCGCCACTACGGCGATTTCCTCGCCGAAGACGCTGGTCCAGCTCTGCGCTCCCCCGCTGGACACCGGGGTGCCGGTCTCCGGGTCGATCACGCCCACGGCGTGGAACTGATCCGCCACGTCGGCAATGGCCGGCGCATAGCCGTGGCCCTTTTCGGTCATCGCATGCACCAGCACCGGGCCGCCGAACTGCTTGGCCTGGAGCAATGCTTCTTCTACGGCGCCCTGGTTGTGCCCATCGATGGGTCCGATATATTTCAGCCCCAGATCCTCGAACAGGCCCTGCGGAGCCCACCAGTCCTTGATGCCCTTCTTGGTGGCATGCAGGGACTTGTAGGCAAAGTTTCCTACCGCCCCCGAGTCCTTGAGCCTGCCCTTGAGCTTGCTCATGGCATCTTCGTAGTACGGGTGGGTGCGGAACTTATCCAGCTGCTGGCGCAGGCCCGAGAGCTGGTTGGCGAGTCCGCCGATGGTCGGCGCATAAGAGCGTCCATTGTCGTTGACCACGATGATGGCCTTGCGATCCTTGTCGGCGGCAATATTGTTGACCGCTTCCCAGGCCATGCCACCGGTCAGCGCGCCGTCACCGACCAGCGCAATCGCGTAGCGCTCGGTGTTTTTGCGCAGCTTGTTGGCCCGCGAGATGCCATCGACCCAAGAGAGGGAGGAGGAGGCGTGGGATGATTCGACGATGTCGTGTTCGGACTCTCCGCGGTCCGGATAACCGGCAAGTCCACCTTGCTGACGCAGGGTGGTGAAGTTTTGGCGTCCGGTGACGAGCTTATGCACGTAGGACTGGTGACCGGTATCGAAGACGATGGAGTCGGTGGGTGAGTCAAAGACACGGTGAATGCCCAAGGTCAGTTCGACCACCCCGAGGTTCGGTCCGAGGTGGCCGCCGGTACGGGCCACGTTGGCGATGAGGAATGCGCGAATTTCCCCCGCGAGGTCCTCTAATTGTTCCAGGGTAAGTGCCCGCAGATCGCTAGGCTTGTTGATGGTCTCCAACAAAGACACTGTCATCCCCTTTACTTGTTCGCCCACTACGGACCGGTCGATCCATCCGAAACTCTTAGTGTAGCTTTCGCAGGACTATTTCCATTATCCGTCACCTTGCGGTGAGGTGCGAATTTACCCGCAATGACCTTGACTACTGTTAGGCGGCAGCCCGCAAGCCTGGGGCCGCCGCCGGTATTTTCAGAATAGTTCCAACGCGTCGCGCAGCATACGGTGTCCTTGGATTTCAAAGGCCGTGTCGCCGACCTGGTAGGCCCAGGCCGCGGTGCCGATCGCCTCGCGCAGCTGCACGATGGGCCAGCTGCGCAATTCCCGCGGGTCCTGGCCATACCCTCGAAAGAACGCGGTAGCTAGTTCAGGATGCTCGCGCCACTGCTGGGCCGAGAGCCTGGCCAGGTCGCTTTCGGCGGGCCGGAAGGCGAAACGGCCGAAGTCGATCACCCGCAGTTTCCCTTGATCTATCAACCAGTTACGCGGTTGCCAATCACCGTGCGTGGGCACCACGAGGACCGGTTCAGGACGATAATCTGCGAAGATCTTGCGCGCGGCGGCCACAAAACTCGGTTCAATCCGGTGCTCTGCGTCCAGCCATTTCAGGCCATTGGCTATGAAGTTCTTTTCATATCCCTCGTCCACCTTGGCGTACTGCCCGTGCAGGAGCTGCAATGCCCGACCCGCCTGCTCGTGTACCTCCGGGTCATCGGCGCTGGAAGTCCGTTCGCATAAGACACCGGGCAAATAATCCAGGAGCAGCAGACGCAGCGCCCGATCTTCATGACGCAATGCAGCGGTCAGCCCGTGTGCCAGCAACGGGGCGGTGTAGCCTGCGTGGGCCTTGAACTCTCGGCCGAGATGAAGATTCGCCGATCCGGCCGTCTTGAGGATGCATTCCCGTCCGAGTGAACGCAGGCGCAGCACTCGGGTGTCGGTCAGACCCCACGAGAGATCTTCAACCAGCAGCGGAGAACTCAGCCACTGCTGCACCAATGCCGCCTGCGGGTCGGCGAGCAGGCCACGATGCCAGTTAGCGCTCATGGCTTCAGCTTAGTTCCTTGCCGGAGGGCATTAAATGCCCGAAGGCCCCATAGCAATTGCTTTGGGGCCTTCGGCGTTGTTCCAGAAACCGGAACCAACTTCAGGTGGAAACCTTAGTTAGCAGCGGCAATCTGGCGCAGGACGTACTGCAGGATGCCACCGTTGCGGTAGTAATCTGCTTCGCCTGGGGTGTCGATGCGCAGGTCGGCGTCGAACTCGGTGACCTTGCCGTCTTCGGCGGTAGCGGTCACCTTCAGCGTCTTCGGGGTGGTGCCGTTGTTCAGCTCGGTCACGCCGGCAATCGAGAAGCTCTCGGTACCGGTCAGACCCAGCGAATCAGCGGACTCGCCCTGTGGGAACTGCAGTGGCAGAACGCCCATGCCGATCAGGTTCGAGCGGTGGATACGCTCGAAGGACTCGGTGATGACGGCCTTGACACCCAGCAGTGCGGTGCCCTTGGCAGCCCAGTCACGCGAGGAGCCCGAACCGTATTCCTTGCCGCCAAGCACGACCAGCGGGGTGCCAGCGCTCTTGTAGTTCTCGGCAGCGTCGTAGACGTAAGCCTGCGGAGCGCCGTCCTGAGTGAAGTCGCGGGTGAAGCCACCCTCGACGCCGTCCAGCAGCTGGTTCTTGATGCGGATGTTCGCGAAGGTACCGCGGATCATGACCTCGTGGTTGCCACGGCGTGAGCCGTAGGAGTTGAAGTCCTTGCGATCCACACCGTTCTCGATCAGGTACTGTCCGGCCGGGGTTTCCGACTTGAACGAACCTGCAGGCGAGATGTGGTCGGTGGTGACCGAGTCGCCCAGCTTCAACAGCACGCGAGCGCCGTCGATGTCGGAAACCGGCTGTGGTTCGGCGGTCATGCCATCGAAGTACGGAGCCTTGCGCGCGTAGGTCGACTTCTCGTCCCACTTGAAGGTTGAACCCTCTGGGGTGTCGAGCGCCTTCCAGCGGTCGTCGCCCTCGAAGACGCCTTCGTAGCCCTTGGCGAACATGCCTTCGTCGATCGAGGAATCGATGATTTCCTGAACCTCGACTGGCGATGGCCAGATGTCCTTCAGGAAGACGTCGTTGCCCTCGTTGTCCTTGCCCAGGGAATCGGTTTCGAAGTCGAAGTCCATGGTGCCGGCCAGTGCGTAGGCGATGACCAATGGCGGGGAAGCCAAATAGTTCATCTTCACATCTGGGTTGATGCGGCCTTCGAAGTTTCGGTTGCCCGAGAGCACCGCGGTGGCTGCGAGGTCGTTGGCGTTGATGGCCTCGGAGATCTCGGCATCCAGCGGGCCGGAGTTACCGATGCAGGTTGCGCAGCCGTAGCCTACGACGAAGAAGCCGAGCTTCTCCAGGTACGGCATGAGGCCGGACTTCTCGTAGTACTCGGTGACGACCTTCGAGCCTGGGGCGACCGAGGTCTTGACCCATGGCTTGGAGGCAAGGCCCTTTTCGGCGGCGTTGCGTGCAAGCACCGCTGCGGCCAGCATGACCGAAGGGTTCGAGGTGTTGGTGCACGAGGTGATCGAAGCGATCGAAACCAGACCGTGGTCGATGGTGAACTTCTCGCCATCTTCCTTGGTCACCTCAACTGCGGTCGATGGACGGCCAACGCCCTGGGTGTCTTCCGAGTTCGAAACGTAGTTGTGGATGTCCTTGCGGAACTGTTCCTTCGAGCCCGATAGCTCGATGCGGTCCTGTGGACGCTTCGGGCCGGCGATCGATGGCACCACGGTGGACAGATCCAGCTCGAGGTATTCGCTGAAGCGAATCTCGCGGTTTGGATCGTGCCACATGCCCTGTTCCTTGGCGTATGCCTCGACCAGGTCCACGTTCTCCTGGCTGCGGCCGGTCAGGCGCAGGTAGTCCAAGGTGACATCGTCGATTGGGAACATTGCGGCGGTCGAGCCGAACTCTGGGGACATGTTGCCGATGGTTGCACGGTTAGCCAGCGGCACTGCTGCCACGCCTTCGCCGTAGAACTCAACGAACTTGCCAACCACGCCGTGCTTACGCAGCATTTCGGTGATGGTCAGCACCACGTCGGTTGCGGTTGCGCCGGCTGGGATCGAGCCAGCGAGCTTGAAGCCGACAACGCGTGGGATCAGCATGGACACTGGCTGGCCGAGCATTGCTGCCTCGGCCTCGATGCCGCCAACGCCCCAGCCAAGTACGCCCATGCCGTTGACCATGGTGGTGTGCGAGTCGGTGCCGACGCAGGTGTCCGGGTAGGCACGAAGCACGCCGTTGACCTCGCGGGTCATCACGGTGCGAGCCAGGAACTCGATGTTGACCTGGTGCACAATACCGGTGCCCGGTGGGACGACCTTGAAGTCGTCAAATGCGGTCTGGCCCCAACGCAGGAACTGGTAACGCTCGCCATTGCGCTGGTATTCGATTTCCATGTTGCGCTCGACCGCTCCGGCGAAACCGAAGGTGTCGATCTGCACGGAGTGGTCGATGACCATTTCGGCAGGTGCCAGCGGGTTCACACGGGTAGGATCGCCGCCGAGTTCCTGCACGGCTTCACGCATCGTGGCAAGGTCAACGATGCAAGGCACACCGGTGAAGTCCTGCATCAGGACGCGCGCCGGGGTGAACTGGATTTCGGTATTCGGCTGAGCCGATGCATCCCACTGGCCCAGGGCCTTGACGTGATCTGCGGTGATGTTCGCGCCATCTTCGGTGCGAAGCAGGTTCTCCAAAAGAACCTTCAAGCTGTAGGGAAGGCTGTCCGAGCCTTCGACCTTGTTCAGTCGGTAAATTTCGTATTCGGTTCCCTTGACGTCAAGTACGCCCTTGGCACCGAAACTGTCCACTTTACTCATTGGGACTCCTCTCGCCAGACACTCATTCTTCATGCATGTGCAAACATTATTCCAGTTAGGCGTTCCTAACTGAGATTGTCATGCTTGTATCGCTGCAGTGCTAAAAACAGTCTATCCGTTACTGAAAGAAAATGCCGGATCAGCAGAAACAATCCCGCAAATTCGTGTTCCAACGGACGCAAACCATCGTTTAGCGGCGCACGAACAAGCCAATTGACTCCATATGGTGGGTATGCGGGTACAAATCGTGAATCTCCATGTGATCTAATTCGTAGCCACGTGCCATCAAACGAGCCGTATCACGGGCAAAAGCAGCCGGGTCGCAGGAGACGTAACAAATGCGTGGAACGCCGCTTTCCGCCAATTCCGCGGCGGACTGCTTGTCCAATCCGGTGCGCGGCGGATCGAGGACGACCGCACCCAGGTCTGCTTCGCGGGCCAGCTGGCGCATCAGCCGTTCCACGCGTCCGCGGGTCACTGTCACCTGGCGCACCTCGGCCAGGTTCTTCTTCGCATCCGCATGGGTTCCCGGCGCACCTTCGATGCTGAACACTCGTCCGTGCTGCCCCACAGCTTCTGCCAGGGGCAGCGAGAACAAGCCTGCACCGGCGTAGAGGTCGGCAATGACCTCGCCCGGTTCCGGCTGAGTCAGGTCCAGCACCCGTTCGGTCAACAACGTGGCTGCCTGACGGTGCACCTGCCAGAATCCCTCGCCGGTGATCCGGAAAGTCTTGCCGAGCACCTTTTCGGTCAACCAGCTGTTGCCCACGATGGTCTGCAGCTCCCCCTTGCCATCGGCGGCAGAACCACCGATCTGGCTGAACGCCGCAACGTTCACCCCTTCGGACAGCTGCTGCGCCACCCGCTTGGCCGCGCCCGGACGCAGTTCCGAGAGCAAGACCAGAACGGTTGAGTCATCCTCGCTGGAGACCGCAGCCTCCACCCGGTCGATCCCGGTGAAATCCACGGAATACAGGCCGATGGCCTCGATACCCGGATGCGCCAAGGGCATGTTGTCGATTGCGGTGAGTTCGTTGCTGCGGAATCCGCTCATCGCCAGCCGGCCGTCCTCGGTGACCGAGTAGGACATCCGGGTACGCCAGCCCAGACCGGTGGAGTCGCCCGCCACGGCCTGTACCGCCGGGAAATTATAGTCTTCGGCCTTCAAGCCGCCTAAGCGCGTCAGCTGCTCGGCAGCCACCTGGGCTTTTAGCTCGCGCTGGTAGTCCAGGGACATATGGCCGAATTCCGCTCCCCCAACCGGATCGCGGTGCTTCAACGCGTCAGCCTGTTCCCAGACGTGCGCTACGCGGTGCTCGCTCGCTTCAAGGACCTCAACGACATCGGCGCGCCAGAACTTGGCGCTCTCGCCCGCATCGGTCAGGCGCACATTGACCAGTTCGCCGGGGATGCCGTGGCGGACGAAAATTACCCGTCCTTCATGGCGAGCTACGGTGTGTCCACCGTGGGCTATCGAACCTAACCGCAGCTGCAGGGTTTCGGTGGCGTTCATAAAAGTTATCCTTCGTGAGGTGTTGTATGGCGGTGTGCCGAGGATTCCTCGGTCGGGCCACCGATCAGTGCTTCGGATGAGCTCAGCAGGCGCCAAGGCACCGAGGCGATGAGCACTCCAGGTTCGTAGTGCAGGCGGTTCTTCACTCGCTGCGCGGTCTGGTTATGCACCAGCTGTTCCCACCAGTGCCCGACCACATATTCGGGAATGTAAACAACGATGAGGTCGCGGGGAGATTCACGCTTAATCGAGCGAATATGTTCGATGAGCGGTCCGGCAATTTCGCGATAGGGCGAAGCAAGCGCGGTAATCGGCACGGGAATGCGCAATCGATCCCAGGCGGCCAACGTTTGCTCGGTCTTCTCCGCTTCGATGTCCACGATGATCGCTTCTAATTTGGAGGGGCGTGAGGCTCGCGCGAAAGCGAGCGCACGCAACACCGGTTTACGCACCGTGGACACCAGCACCAAGGCATGGACACGGGCTGGCAACGCGGTCGCCGAATGCTCGTCGGAGATCGCCAGTTCGTCGTCAACCTGCTGATAGTGACGCTGCAAGGACTCCATGATCAAGGTCAACGCCACAATGCCAAGCACCGCAAGCCAGGCGCCGTGAACGAATCGGGTGGCGAGCACAATCACCAGCACCAGCAGCGAAAGAATCAACCCAATCAGGTTCAGCAGGCGCTTGCGTTGCTTGGCGGCGCGCACCTTGCGATCGGTGACGGTGATCAACACGCGGGACCAGTGCTTGAGCATCCCGAGCTGGCTGAGCGTGAAGGAAACGAACACGCCAACCACGTAGAGCTGCACCAGAATCGTCACATCACCGCTGAACAGCAAGATCAGCACGATCGCCGCGGCGCCGAGGGAAAGGATGCCGTTGGAGAAGCCCAAGCGGTCGCCACGGGTGCGTAGCTGACGCGGCAGGTAGCCATCCCCAGCCAAATGGCTGGCGAGGTTGGGGAATGAATTAAATGCCTGGTTGCCTGCGAGCAGCAAGACTGCGATGGTCAGCAGGGACACCACCACGGTGCCGAGGAAGAAGTCTCCGAAGACGGCTTGAGCCAACTGCCCCAAGACCGGGACTTGCACATAATCTTGCGCGATTGGCTGGCCGGCGAGCATCAACGAGGCCTGCGGATCGGCCACGACCTTGATTCCCGTGGCTCGGGCGAGCATCAGCGTTCCGAGCGTGAGCACCCCGGAGAGCAGACCCAGCACCAGCAGAATGCGCCCGGCGTTTCGGGCCCGGGGCTTGCGCAGGTGATGCACATTTGAAATGGGCACTTCGATACCGGTCAGCGCCGCCGAACCGGTGGAGAAGGCGCGCAGGATCAGCAAGGCGCCAAAGACGCCGTGCATGCCGGTCTCAAATTCCTGTTCCGGAATAATGTTGAACTCGGCGCTCGGCGCCAGCCCCAGATTTCCGGTCAGCGCCAGGACCCCGCCGATGGCGATCATTGCCAGCATTCCGGCGGCGAACAGGTACACCGGAATGGCCAGGGACCAACGCCCCTGTCCGCGGCCGCGGAGGTTCGCGACGACCAAGAATGCCACAATCGCCGAGGCCACCCAGGCCCGGTGCTCTTCCAAGGCGGGGAAAACGCCCGAGAGGTACTGCGCGGCCGAAGAACTGGACACCGCAACGGTGAGCACGAAGTCAACCAGGAGAGCCGAGGCCACGGTGGTTCCGGAGCGCGGCCCGAGATTTTTCCGGACGATCTCATAGTCGCCGCCGCCCGAGGGGTAGGCCTCCACCGATTGACGGTAGGACAGCACGAGCACTAGCAGCACGACAAGTACCGCCACACCTACCGCCGGCGAGAGCATTGTCGCGGCAATGCCCGCCATGGCTAGGGTCAGCAGAATTTCGTCCGGCGCATAGGCCAAAGACGATAGCGCGCTGGAAGAGAAGATCGGCAGAGCGATCTTAGGTGGGAGCGGCTTGCGTTTGAGCTGTTCGGTGCTAAACGGCCGGCCCACGAGGATCCTTTTAAGACCATCAAATAAAGCAGGCACGAGATAACGTTATCGCAGGGCGCGCCATAGGCAGTACCCTCGTCTCAGGCGCGTGGTTCGCGGCGCGCTATTGTTACTTGCGTGGCTGTGAACTGCGCAGCACACAGAAGTTGCACTGGTGGCAAGAAAACAAGGAGTTGGCGGTGGCGCACTTTGTGATCATGGGTTGCGGACGCGTAGGCGTTGCGCTGGCCCATACGCTAGACGAAGCCGGACATTCGGTGGCGATAATCGACCAAAATCCTGAGGCTTTCCGCCGGCTGGGACAAGAATTTTCGGGAACCAAGGTCGTCGGCTTGGGCTTTGACCGGGATACCCTGGTGGAGGCGAAAATTGCCGAGGCCTACGCCTTTGCGGCCGTTTCCAGCGGTGATAATTCCAACATTCTCGCCACCCGCGTGGCCCGGGAAAGCTACAACGTGCCGCATGTGGTGGCGCGAATCTACGACCCGGGACGCGCCGAAATCTATCAACGCTTGGGAATCCCCACGGTTGCAGCGGTTCGTTGGAGCACAGATCAAGTCCTGCGGCGCATCCTTCCCGAGTATTCCATCCGTGGCGATTACCGCGAGCCCTCGGGCCGACTGATGTTAACCGAAGTCGCCTTGCATCGAGGCTGGTACGGACACCTGGTCAAGGAGCTCGAAGAAGCTGCCGGTGTTCGGGTCGCCTACTTGACCCGTTTCGGTGAAGGAACCATCCCAGAAAGCCGCACACGCCTCCAAGGCGGCGACTTGGTCCATGTCATGATGCGCCTTGAAAAAAGCAAAGATGTGGAAAAAGTCCTTGCCAATGCGCCGATTCCAGTCAGCGACTGAAGGAGAGAGCTAAACACGTGAAAGTAATGATTGCCGGGGCCGGATCAGTTGGATCATCTATCGCCCGCGAGCTTGTATTAAATTCCCATCAGGTGCTCATTGTCGATCCGAAAGCCGAAATGGCTGACCGAGAAGATCTGGAAAACGTCCAGTGGCTCATCGGAGACGCCTGCGAACTGGCGGTCCTGCAGCGAGCCAAGCTCGAAGAATACGATGTGGTCGTCTCGGCCACCGGAGATGACAAAGTTAACCTGGTGGTCTCGCTGCTGGCCAAAAGCGAATTTGGTGTGCGTCGAACCGTGGGACGGGTAAACCACCCAAAGAATGAATGGATGTTCGACGACGCCTGGGGCGTGGATGTGGCGGTGAGCACCCCGCGGCTGATGACTGCCTTAGTCGAAGAGGCAGTAGAAGTTGGAGACCTGGTACGCCTGCTGACGCTCAAAAGCGGTGAGGTGCATATGGTCGAATTCACCGTGCCGCACGATTCGGCGCTGATTGGACGTACCCTGGGCCGTGTCACCTGGCCTCAAGACACCACCATCGTGGCGGTGGTGCGCGATAAGGCGCCGTTCCCGCCCAGCGATGATGACGTGATCGAGGGTGGAGACGAAATCTTCTTCATCACCACTCCCGAGGCTGAAAGCCCGTTGCGACGCACTCTGCGCGGAGCGGCCCGCTAGTTTTACTGCCGAGTCTGCTCCGGCTGGATGTCCTTGGCCGGACGGGATACCAGCCAGGCGAACCAGAGCCCAGCGGCATACAGCGGGGCGCCCATCAACGCGCGGGCAAGGCCCAGGGCCACCACATTGTCGGCGAAGTACATCGGCAACTGCACCGCGAGACGTGCAATGAATACCCCGATAATGATCCACGTCGCGACGCTGTAGCGGCGTAGCCTTGCCGGCTGGGAACGCCAAGCGGTTCCCTCGTTGCGGATGAATCCGAAGAGCACCCCGGCCAGCGGCCACTTGACGATAATCGAAATCAGCATCGCGAGCAGATAGCCGGCGCCGATAAAGAAGCCTGGAACATAGTAGTCCTTGGCTTCACCTGTGGCACGAGCCGCGAAGGCGCAGATCAGAATCCCGATGAGACCGCTGGCGGCCTGCATCAGCGATGACTTCTTCACTAGCCGCACGATCATGAACAGCACCCCGAGCCCGATCGAGGCGATCAACGCCCACGAAAGCTCTAGGCTGAGCGCGTACACCATGACGAACACGAAACCCGGGAGCACCGTCTCAACGATGCCGCGGGTACCGCCAACGCTGGCGATGACATCGATCCCGCCGTCGGCATTCTGCGCCAGCTTTGCATTCTGTCCGAGGCTCGAAGCCAACGAGTGCTCCTTGTGGCGTTGCGGCTCGTTTGGCTGTTCTTCGTTGTTCATGCTTCTCACTTCTGCCTCGGTCGCGGTGCGAGACCTGCTTATACGGCAACTATAGAACCCAAAACTTAGCGGCGGTTGACCGGAACGATCAGGTAGCGCGGGTTGAAGATGCTGGGCACATGATCGACCTGCGCAACCATGCCCGCATATCTGATTTTTACTCCGGGTTTAATCCCGGGTACCTGCTTTTGGCCCATGAACAGCAGCTTTACATGCGGAACGGTGCCACGGCGCCCACCAACTCCAGCCAACCGGTCCACCACTACGGCGGTCAGACGCGGTGGCGTGTTGGGGGCCGAGTAGCTGACCGACTGAATGTACCCGAGGTGCTCAACTCGCCCCTTTACCGGCAACTCGGACAAGGACTCCAGGCGCAGGTGTGCCGGCCTGATTTCCCTGCTGCCAAGATGGGCCTCTAAAGGGCCGGGCTCGCAGGACATGCCATTAGCCGATCTGGGTGATTTCAGGGCCGCGTTCCGGACGGGTGATTTCCGGTTCGGGTGTCTCGACGCGGGTACTGGCATTGCTCGGTACGTTCAATGGAAGTAGCTCAGCCGGCGGCAGTGGCTTATCGCCGCGGTTGATCACGACGCTACGCAGCAGTTCGTCAACGATCTGGGTAGCTTCCTCATCGGCGATTGCGGCACCGCCAACGACCGCGCGCAGGAACCAACGCGGCCCGTCGACGCCCACGAAACGCAGCGCGACGTGTCCGGCACGGCCATCAGGCAGCTGCTGCGGAACCTTGGCGAGAAGCTCTTCGCCATATTCTCCTTCGCGGGTGAAGATCTCACCCTTCTGCCCATGGATATCGCCGGTAATTTTTTCACGGATACCGGGCCATAGGGATGCCGACTTCGAAGAAGCGAAAGCCATCAGTTGGACGCGCGATTCGGCGATCTCCAGCGAAACCGCCACAACCCGCTGATTCGCCTGTTCGATATCCATGCGCACCTTCATGCCAGGGATCGGCTTGACGAGAATCGAACCGAAGTCGAGGTAGCTATCGGTTTCGGGCACGTCGCTGATGTCGAATGGGCCGCTGGTAGGGGTGGGCTCCGGAGTGCTTTCCTCGACGGTTGGCTCTTCGACCGGCTGCTCTACCGACTTCTTACGCTTGAAAAACATGATGTCCTTAAAGTTTTGCGCTCTTACACCAAGGGTACTTAGTTAGCGTTGAATCCGCCTGTTGAACCAAAACCACCGGTACCGCGAGCCGTGTCGTCGAGGGACTCGACCTGCTCAAAATGGGCTAGTTCGACTTTTTGGATAACCAGCTGTGCAATACGATCGCCACGACGTACTTCAAAGTCGTTGGAGTTGTCCGTGTTCAACAGTGTGACCATGATCTCGCCACGGTATCCGGCATCAACAGTACCCGGTGCGTTGACGACGGTAATACCGTGCTTCGCGGCCAGACCACTTCGCGGGTGAACGAGGCCGACATATCCGTGCGGGAGTGCCAAGGCGAGCCCGGTAGGGATCAATGCGCGTTCCCCCGGCTTGAGCACTACGTCACCCCGGGCATGCAGATCAGCACCTGCATCGGACGGGTGGGCGTAGCTGGGGGCCGGGAGCTGCGGATCGAGCATCTTGATTTTGACTGAAATCGTGGGCTCATTCATGAGTTTTTCTAATCTCCCGGTAAATCGATTGGTCGTTTTCTACCTGTCCAACTCTATCGCGCGCCGCCAAAGGGTTGCGCCAGTGAATCCGAGCGGTTATTCAACTCCGAAAAATTGCCTAAACTGGTTGGTATGAGTACTCCCAGCCCAGAGGCTTCAAATGTTCTATTCCGTGAAAAGCTATGGCCTTCGGTCGGCACATGGATTTGGCCTTTACTAATCGCGATCACCGCAGGCGTAGCGGTCGCCCCGATCAGTATCCCTTGGGGTATCGCAATCGGACTCATTGTCCTGGTCGGCATCGCGGTGATCTTCTTGCTTAAGGTCCCTACCCTGGAAGTCACCGAAGAAAGTCTCACCGTGGGCCGCGCTACCATTGAGCGAAAATTCGTCGGCGAGGCCATCGGCTATCGCGGCGAAGAAGCATTCAAGCAGCGTGGCCAGAAGCTGCATGGACTAGCATTCATGAACTTGCGCGGCTGGCTCGATGCGGTAGTTCGCATGGAAGTCACCGATCCGCGCGATGAGACCCCTTATTGGATCACTTCCACGCGCCGCCCCGAAGAGCTCACCGCGGCTCTGGGCGGTGTGATGTATGAATTCACCGAGGAGGCTCAGCGTGATTCCTCAGAACAGGAAGCCAAAGAGGCTATCCAGTTCCGCGCTCCGGAATCTACCGAAGAACAGGGCTAGCCCTTAGCCCCGAAAGTCTGTTTCTTGCATCGAGTGTTGGGGCTTAGCCCTCGCACTCGGTGCAATATTTTTGCCCTTGATCTTCGCGGGCAAGCTGGGAACGGTGGCGCACCATGAAGCACGAGGCACAGGTGAATTCGTCGGCTTGCTCCGGAATGATATCCACATTTGCTTCGTCTTGGCCGGCTTCTCCCCCGGGCAAAACATAGGCTTCGGCAAGCTCAGCTTCGCTTTCATCGACCAGGTTCGCGGACGCGGCGGTGCCCAATTTTTTCGCTGCGGCCAGCTGCTCGGCGCGGGACTGGTCTTGGCTGGTCTCACGTGAGGCAACATTTTCATTGGCCATGATCGTATTTCACTCTTTTCCGCTGGCGATAATCTCGATACTTGGCACTTGTTGGTAAACACCAGTACCGGCCTAAAAGTATAACGTTGAACTGCGCCGAACATTCCCGCCAGTGACACATCAGCCACAAAGTGATATGAACTTGCGAGTATTCTTGCGCCACACCCGGGGCGGTAATAGGAAATCAGGGTCATAGGTGGCAGAGTTTTACTCAGGAAATAGACCGTGTGGAGGGTAGTAATGCGTCAGCTGAGACTGGTAGGAATTCATGAAAATGGTTCCAGCCTGCAGGTCAGCAGCGACGATGGGATGAGCTTTGAGCTTTCCGTCGACGATGCGCTGCGCAGTGCAATGGCCGAAATCGCCCGAGCTCGGGCGCCGCGAAACCGCGATGAGTCTTCGGTTCATTCGCCGCGTGAGATCCAGGCACGAGTACGTGCTGGAGCTTCCGCTTACGATCTGTCCTTGGAATGGAATGTTCCGGTTGAACAGATCGTCAAGTATGAAGGCCCAGTGTTAGCAGAACGTGAGCACATCGCTGAATTGGCTCGTCGGGTAGAGGTTTCCGGGCCTCAAACCGATGCCGAGTACCGCGAGATTTTCGGCGAAGAACCGGCGGACCTTGGTTCAATGGTGACGCATCGTTTGCACCAGCTCAATATCGACGCCGAACACGCACGCTGGAACTCTTGGAAGGATCCTGAGGGCCAGTGGATCGTAACGGTGGAGTTTGATTCTCCGCTGCCATCTGAAAACGTTGAGTCGCTGGACAACGGTTCGGCGGACGGCAAGGAAAATGTCGCCAAGTGGGCTTTCACCCCGGCGCGCAAGTCCTTGAAGAACCTAAATCGTTGGGCGCAAACGTTAAGCGAGCAGCAGGCACCAGAGTATTTTCGTCCCATCGCAGCCGTAGGCCAGGCCGAGCAGCCGGCCGCACCAAGTGCCAGCGCAGACAATAACGATTCCGAGGAATTGGTCAGCCTGCTCAATTCCCGTCGTGGCCAGCGTGCCCCGGAGGATCCTGCGAAGGATGACCGGTTGAACGAGATCATTGAACGCAGCATGAGCAAGTATGAGAACGACGATGAGGAG
This sequence comes from Arthrobacter sp. MYb221, assembly GCF_002979835.1. Taxonomy (NCBI): domain Bacteria; kingdom Bacillati; phylum Actinomycetota; class Actinomycetes; order Micrococcales; family Micrococcaceae; genus Arthrobacter; species Arthrobacter sp. MYb221. Next base: position 195,426 of record NZ_PCPW01000003.1, read on the forward strand.
TCATTCCCCCATCTGTCACAAGGCATCTCATCTCGGACTTCGCAGTTGATGGTAGTCACGGACAAGGAAGATTCCAACGACGCAAGTCAGGAACCCGAACTTTCCGCCGAGGATTCCTCCCCGCGCAAGCCGAAGCGTTCTTCGGTTCCAAGCTGGGATGACATCATGTTTGGAAAGCGCAAGAAGGACACCGACTCCTAAACGAGCCGCTTCCGCGCAAAACTAGAGGCACTGCACAAATGTTTTCAACTTTGTGCAGTGCCTCTTGTTTTACCGGTCTGAAAGCGACTTATCCGCGAATTACTTGGTGTGATGCGTAAATAGCGGAACGAATCGCTCGCCGGCGGTCAGCGAGCCATGCTGGCCAATCATGTCAAAGGCCATCGGAGCCACCCGCCGACCATCGTAGAAAGCGATTGCTTCGGCGGCCATGATGATCAAATCACCCATGCGAGCGGCATGGGCTTCAGAGATATCGCCGAAGTACCCCAGATCGATCGCTTCCTCGCGGCTGAGCACCCAGGCCTTCGAGCCGTAAGCACGTCGCCATGCTTCGCGTACCTGGTGGCGTTGCGCGTCGCTGGTCTTCGCGGCAAAAGATAAATGCACGCCGCGCGGTTCCCCGCTGGTGAGCTCGACTCCCTCGATGAGTTCTGGTTCGAGGCTGAAATCGATGCGCTGTGATTCAGGGACATCGACCATTCCGTGGTCACCGGTGATCAGCACGGTGGTCTCCTCCGGCAATCGGGAGACCAGCGATTTGATGACGTAGTCAATTTCCTCGAGGGTGTCGCGCCATTGGCTGGAATCCACACCGAATTTGTGGCCGACTTTATCTAGTTCATTAAAGTAGGTGTACACCAGTGCGTTGCGGTGGCTGGCAAAAATTTCTTGAGTGGCCCGGGCGCGTGCGGTAATTTGTTTGGCCGCCACAAATTTCGGCCCGCGCAAGGCGGCGCGGGTCAATGCAGAATTCGCAAAGAGGGGCAATGAAACCGAAGCCACATGGATGCCGTGTTCATGGACTCGCTCAAATACCGTGGGAACGGTCTGCCAGGATTCTGGCTTCAGATCCGCGGGCCAGCCGCCAAGTTGGTTAACTACTCGCCGACGCTCGGGATCGATCACGTCATAGCCGAGCATGCCATGCTCGCCAGGTGCCACACCTGTGGCCAGGCTGGTCAGGCTCGTCGCAGTCGTCGAAGGAAAACCGGTGCCCAGCTTCTGTGCTCGCTCAAAGAGCGAACGTAGGAATGGGGCGTGCGCCGCATGGGATTTGAACTGATTCCAACCCAACCCATCAACCATGATCAGGCTGACCCGTTTAGTGGCTTTTAGCCCCAGCGGATTGCGGTAGCCGGGAACGCCGAGTGCGTGGGCGGCGGAAGGGAGAATTTCCGACAGTGTCGTTTTCCCGTAGGCAGGGGCCGCAGGCAGCGCCTGAGGCGGCGTTGGCAACGCGGGATCGCTCAAAATTTGGCTCATACGCAATCAGATAGTTTCTTGTCGCAAACGCACCGCGAACTCGCGTGCCTTGTTGACCGCGCGCTGCCCGTCGGCCTCGGCGCTGACCCGAATCACCAAGTCCTCGGGTTGCGCGGTTCCGTTCAGCCCATGATCTGCATCGCACGGCGGATCGGTGCAGGGAGCAGGGGCGAGGTCGATTCGGCTCGTCCCGTTCCATGACATGCCGAAGGTCAGCTCACGCACCTCATCGCCTGTGCGGTAATGCTGTGGCTGGTGATAGACATAATTGGTAGCGACCGAGGCGATACGTCGCAAGGAGATCATTTCGGTCGAGACCTGAGCCACGACATTATTGCCGTGGTCATCGAGCTGCTGATCGTCTACGTGGATGATGAACAAGACATTTTCGCTGAGCACCAAAACCGTGATGTGGCGGTGAACTTCGGTGTGGTCGAAGTGCGTCTCCAGATGAACGTAGTGGTCAAGCACCGGTTGGGACATCATTGCCTCGGCTAAGACGTCCTGCACCATCTGCGGGTAGAAGCCGGCCCTGACCAGGTCGTGCTGCAATTCAGCACCAGCGGTAGTGGAATACGTTGGTGAGTTCATAACCTAATTCTACCGAGTGCAACGGACCAAATCATCCAAGCCACCCCTCAGCTCAACTTCGCAGGGCCCGCCGCACGCTATCGGTACGCTGTTCGGTATTGCCGATCTTCATGCTGACCCCCAGGACACTCAGCGAATCCTGAGCCACGCTAATCGGCGCAAAGTTCATAATCGTCACCGCTGGGTGATGATCCTTGAGCATCGAGACGCGCGTGATGAAGTCTTTCAGGGATTCCAGGTCCACCGCCGGCAGACCCTGATAGCCACGGAGCCGAACGCTGCTGCGCGGGCGTCGAATCAGGTTGTCGAGGTCTTCTGTGGTCAGTGGCGCCACCCCGTGGGCCCAATCGTCGAGCAGGTTCACCGGATCGCCGCTCAGTCCAAAGGAGATCACCGGCCCGAGCAACGGGTCTTCCACCGCCTTGATCACGCAGGCTTGACCTGCCGGTGCCATGGATTGCACTTCGAGCGAGGTCACGTCGTACGAGGCCATGAGCGAACTCATATGATTGAAGTTTGCCTCTAGGCTCTGCGCATCTGGAATGTTCAATCGAACGCCGCCCAGATCGAGGCGTTGGCGCATATCCGGATCGTTGGCTTTCAGCGCGACCGGCCAACCGAGCCGGTTGGCGGCATCCAGGGCTTGCTCGGCGGACTTGACCACCGTCGAATCGAATACCTTGATGCCATAGTAGCCAAGGAGTTTACTGGACTGTTCGTGGTTCAGCTCTTTCAGTTCGGTACCGACGATGTCGCCGACCAGCTGCTCAAGATACTCATGCGCGCCGGCAACATCCACATCTGTGGGTTCCGGCAGGGCTTGAAACGGGACGTTCATCCACTGGCTGTAGCCGTAGGCTTTGGACAGCGCGCCAACGGCCTCGCTAGGCGAGGTAAACACCGGAATGCCTTGATGCACACCCTCACGGAATTTCGGATCCGTGATGCCTGGCATGAGGGCAATGACGGGCTTGTCCTGCCCCTTGAATTCGGTCAGCACCTTGATCACCGATTGAGCGTTTATCCCGATGGCCGGAAGATGCGCCACGATCACCGAGTGCACTTGCGGATCTTGCACAAGTTCGGTCACCCGCGCACGCAATTTCGAGATCGATCGTGATTCTCCGAGCGAGTAATCCAATTCTTCACCCTGCGCGGTGGCGAACAGGTTGCGTCCCACCGTGACATCACAGACGATTTCGGCCAGGGCCAAAGAATTCGAGAGCACCGCTACCTGCGGTCCGGCAGGGGCCGGAAATACCGAGAGCAGCGAGGCGACATCCATGAGCTCCTCGATGGATCTCACCCGGATCACCCCGGATTGCCGCAACATCGCATTCAACGCCGCCGGAGGGGCTTCGCCCAAGCGCACCGAGTGTCCCGGTGGTATCCGTCGGCCCATCAGGTCGGATTTGGCCACGATCACCGGTTTGCTGCGTGCCAGGCGACGGGCGATGCGGGAGAACTTACGTGGATTGCCGAAGGATTCCAAATGCATCGCCACAACGCCGGTGCGCTTGTCATCCTCGAAATATTGCATCGCGTCATTGCCGGACACATCTGCGCGCAGCCCGGCTGAGATGGCGCTGCTTTGGCCTACCGCGCGTTGCATCGCTGCGCCTTGCAAAACAATGCCCATGGCTGCCGACTGGCTGAACAGGCCTACCGGTCCTGCCTGCGGCAATTCGCTTGCCAGCGAGGCATTGAGGCGGATCTGCGGATCGGTATTGAGTACCCCTAAGGACGCTGGGCCGATGACGCGCATGCCATTTGCCCTGGCCAGCGCCACCAGCTTGCGTTGGGCCACTAGGCCGTCGGCGGTCTCGTAGCCCGCGGTCATGAGAATCAGGCTTTTGACTCCGTGCGCGCCACAGTCCTGGATGGTTTCCAGAACCCGTTCTCGTGGCACGCAAATAATTGCCAAGTCCACCGGGCCGGGGACCTCGGTAATATTTCCATAGCTCGGCAGCCCGCCGACCTCGAAGGCCTGCTCGTTGACGGCATAGACGGTGCCGGTAAATCCCCCTTCGACGAGCCGGTCCAGCACGTCGTGGCCAATGCTCCCCCAGGCGCGGCTGGCACCGATAACCGCTACGGCGGACGGTGCTAGCACCCCGGCAACGCTGCTCGCTTCGGCCCGGTGTTCTCGCGCTTCGGTGACTTCTTTTGATTTCTCGGTGGGGCTGATGGGGAATTCCAGCATGATCACCCCATCCTCGAAGTGCCGGGCCACCGCATAGCCGGCATCCGAGAATACGGTGAGCATCTTGCGGTTCTCCGGCAGGATTTCGGCGGTGAATTTGACTATGTCGTTTTCTCGCCCGGCGGCGGCAAGGTGCTCGAGCAGGATTGAACCGATTCCGGTGCCTTGGTATTCGTCCGAGACGTTGAACGCGACCTCGGCTTCCGTTGGATCGTCCAGCCGGTCATAGCGGCCTACCCCGATGATCTTCGAACCGCGCAGCACGGTGAAGGCCACCCGGTTGCGATGGTCGACATTGGTGAACCGTTCGAGCTCTTTAGGAGTCAGCGACGACTTGTACGTAAAATAGCGTAGGTAAACCGAAGTTTCAGATTGCTGTTTGTGCATATCTTGCAAGGCTTGAGCATCTTGGGGCGTAATTGGCCGAAGATGCGCGGTCGTGCCGTCGCGAAGAACAACATCTGCTTCCCAGTGGGCTGGATATGCCGCTGAAAGTTTACGATCCACCATAGGCTTAGAATAGTCGCGCTTTCGCGTTTGCGCCCAGCTGCAACACGAAATCCGACATTTTAGGCCGTGAAGCAGCAGATGAAGGGCGAAGGCAGAGTAATGGCTCGCAAAAAAACTCCCGAGATTCCCGAGGATTTCGTCGAGAACATCGTCGATATCGATGTCACCAGCGAAATGGAATCCTCCTTCTTGGAGTACGCCTACTCGGTGATCTATTCGCGTGCGCTACCGGATGCCCGAGACGGCCTGAAGCCGGTGCAGCGACGCATCCTCTTCCAGATGGCCCAAATGGGCCTGCGCCCGGAGAAGGGCCACGTGAAGTCGGCTCGCGTGGTCGGCGAAGTCATGGGTAAGCTCCACCCGCACGGGGACACGGCGATCTACGATGCGATGGTGCGTCTGGCGCAGAGCTTCTCGCTGCGCCTGCCGCTGATCGATGGCCACGGCAACTTCGGTTCGCTCGATGACGGACCGGCCGCCCCGCGTTACACCGAGGCCCGGCTCGCCGCCTCCGCGGTGGCGATGACCGCAAACCTCGACGAAGACGTGGTGGACTTCGTCCCCAACTATGACAACCAGTTCATGCAGCCCGAGGTGCTGCCTGCGGCGTTCCCCAATCTGCTGGTCAACGGCACCACCGGTATCGCGGTGGGCATGGCCACGAATATGGCACCGCACAATCTCAACGAGGTAGTCGCCGCGGCGCAGCACTTGATCGCGAATCCGGATGCACCGGTCGAAGAACTCATGAAGTTCGTTCCGGGTCCGGATCTGCCCTCCGGCGGCACGATTGTGGGACTTGACGGCGTCAAGGACGCCTACCGCTCCGGCCGCGGCGCATTCCGCACCCGCGCCACCGTGAGCCTGGAAAAGATCTCGGCTCGCAAGTCCGCGCTGGTGGTCACCGAGCTGCCCTACACGGTAGGGCCCGAAAAAGTCATCGAGAAGATCAAGGACGGCGTCAACAACAAGAAGATCGTTGGTGTCTCTGATGTCGTTGACCTCACCGACCGCCACCATGGTCTGAAGCTTGTGATCGAGCTTAAGAACGGCTTCAACCCGAACGCCGTGCTGGCCGCGCTGTACAAGTACACCCCGATGGAAGACTCCTTCGGGATCAACAATGTGACCCTGGTGGAGGGCCAGCCGCGCACCTTGGGACTGCGCGAACTGCTGACCGTCTATGTGGAGCACCGCATCGATGTGGTCCGCCGGCGGACCGCGCACCGTCTGGCCAAGCGCGAAGACCGGTTGCACCTGGTCGAAGGGCTGCTGATCGCGATTCTCGACATCGATGACGTCATCGCAATCATCCGTTCCTCCGAGCAGACCGCCGAAGCCCGCGAACGGCTGATGACGGTCTTCGATCTCAGCGAACCGCAGGCAAGCCACATTCTGGAACTGCGCCTGCGCCAGTTGACCAAGTACTCGCGGATCGAGTTGGAGGCCGAAGCCGAGCAGCTGCGCGCCGAAATCGCCGAGCTGCGCGAAATCCTGGGCGACGATCAGAAGCTGCATGCCTTGGTTTCCGCGGAGCTCGGCCAGATGGCGGAGACCTTCGGCACGCCGCGGCGCACCAAGTTGAACAAGTCCTCCGCCCTCGAACCGCTGAAGGGCACCGCGCTGCCCGAAGAGGTAGGCACCGGAAAAACAGCGAAGCTGGCCCTGGAAGTCTCCGATTCGCCCTGCTTCGTGCTGCTCTCGGCCACCGGGCAGATCGCCCGCACCCATGACCGGAGCCCGCTGGACTTTTCCTCCGCACGCATCAAGCACGATGTGCTCTCCTCCCAGGTCCCCTCGACCGCCCGCGGGGAGATCGGCGCGCTGACAACCACCGGACGGATGATCCGCATTTCGTTGATCGACGTGCCGGTGCTGCCCGAAACTCATGGCTTCCCGCAGCTGGCCAATGGCGTCCCGGTCGGCGAATTCCTGAAGCTTGAAAAGGGCGAACGCGTGGTGGCGTTGCTGCCGCTGGACCGGGTCTTCGCCCTGGGCACGCAAAATGGCGTAGTCAAACGCGTCACCCCCGATTATCCGTTGAACCGCGAAGAGTTCGAGGTGATCACCTTGAAGGACGGCGATGTCGTTGTTTCCGCCGCGCCGGCCGAGGACTCCGATGAGCTGGTCTTCCTGACTCGCCAGGCCCAGCTATTGCGATTCCCCGCCACCGCCGTGCGCTCGCAGGGGCGGACCGCCTCGGGCATGGCCGGCATCAAGCTGGCCGGAGAAGACAGGGTCATTCATTTCGGCGTGGTGGGCCAGGCCAATGAGGACGCGGTCGTGGCGACCATAGCTTCCGGATCGCAGACCCTTCCGGGGACCTCGGGCCAGTCGGTGAAGCTCAGTTCCTTCAGCGAGTTCCCCGTGAAGGGACGCGCGACGGCCGGTGTGCGGGCACACCGCTTCGCCAAGGGCGAGGACTACCTGGCGCTGGGCTACGCCGGTTACGGGCCGGCCCGCGCCAGTTCGGCCGCCGGGGTGGTGCGCGCCTTGCCAACCGAATTCGCCAAGCGTGACGGTTCCGGCGCCCCGCTGGCGCAGACGATCAACATTCTCGGCGGTTCCCTGCCGGGCCAAGCACCTGCCGGTGCGGTGGCCGGCAGTGAGCCGAGCGCGCCTGCGCCACAGCAGAGCGACGCCGCCCCGGCCGCCAAGCCCCGGGTGAAACCAGAGCTGCATCCAGGAGAGGACACCTTGCCGTTCTCCGATGGCGGTGTGCTGCTCTAAACGGGCGGCTGCTTCTAGCTGGTGGGTGTGAGAGTTCGGTCTAAGCAGATCGAACCCTCACACATTTCGGCCAGCTTCGTCTCGTGGGTGATCAGCACGACGGTCCGTCCGGCGAGCGCAGCACGCAGCGTGCGGATTAGTTCGGCGCTTTCATCAACGCCTAGGTGCGCGGTCGGTTCATCGAGCAGGATCACCTGCTGCCCGCCGACCAGGGCTCGGGCGACCGCAAGTTTGCAGCGTTGCCCGCCGGAGAGCCGGTGCCCGCCGCTGCCGATCCGCGTATCGAGCCCGGCAGGTTGCGCCGCGTACCAGCCGGCGAGCCCCACCCGGTGCAGGATCCCGATGAGCGCTTCGTCGGACGCCGGCGCCGCGCTGTTGGCTGCCAGGTTCAGGTTCCGTCGAAGAGTGGAATCGAATAGGTGCGCCTCTTGCGGGCACCAGGCCACCGAGTCCATCGCCCCCTGCTCCAGGGCACGGTAGTTGCCGTGCTCATCGATGCTTTCCAGGCGTCCCCCGCTCGCGGGCAGGGCGCCGAGCAAGGCGGTGAGCAGCGTGGATTTGCCCGAGCCTGAGGCTCCGGTCAGCGCGGTCCACTCTCCGGGGCGAATCTGCGCGTCCAGGTTGCTGATCACCGGGGTTCCGGGCACGTAGCCCAGTTCCAGCCCGGCCAGCCGGTAGCCGTGGACCGTGTAGCCAGGTTTCGGTGCGGTTGCGCCTGGTCCCGCAGTGCGTTGCTCCCCTACCCCGCGGCCGGCGAGCTGATCGGTCAGCTCGTGCAAGGCTCGCCCCTGCTGGATCGCGCCCAGCGCGCTAGCTGCCGGTTCTGCCAGGGACAAGGCCAGCAGCACGGCGAGGGCCGTGAACGATGCGCTGCTTTGCGAGAGGGACACCAACGCCGTGGCAAGCAGCACCGTGGTCAACGCGGCCAGCGCCGGGGCGGTGCCTTGGCCATAGGCATGGCGGCGAGCCCGGGCGGTATTCCGGCTTTCGGACCGGGCTAGCTTCTGCAGCACCGGGCCGAGGCTGCCGTAGGCGCGCAGTGCTTCCTTAGTGCGCAGAATCGATAGCACCAATTGGTTCAGCTGCAAGCGATGGCTCAGCGCCAGGGCCAGATGCCGCCCTTCGACTTGCTTCACCAGCCAGCGCGCCGGGAAGGCCAGGAAGAGCCCGGCGCCAAGCGCCGCGTAGCCGAATTCTGGCTGGATCTGGAAAAGCGCCGCAGTGGCCAGGGCCCACACGATCAGTGCTTGCAAGGGTGGGAAGAGCACTCGGGCGAGGGAGTCGCGTAATTCGTCGACTTCGGCGAGCAAATACCGCAGCACCACCGAGGAGCGGCTCATCATGCCCCAGCGTGCCGGGTTGGCGACCATGGCGTTCCACAGCTTTTCACGCAGGGCCCCGGCATAGCCGAGCACCGCGTCGTGGATGGCGAGCTGTTCCAGATACCTGAATACCGCGCGCCCGATGCCCAAGGTGCGCACCATGACAAAGGCGACGGTGAGGTGCAGGATCGCCGGCTGGTAGCTGGCTTCGACGATGAGCCAACCGCTGAGCCCGGCGAGCGCAACGGCGCACAGGATGGAGAGCACCCCGTAGCACAGCGCCTTGCGGGCTGCCGGATAGTTGCTCATGACTTCCCTGCGTGGGTTCCACCGGGGCTTGTCCTCTGGTTTCCCCTGGGGCGCGGCCCCGCCGCGCATCGGCACCGGGGATACCGCGTGCAGGTGATTGGGCGCTGGCTGGCGGGCGCTCAGCGCGGGACCGGTTTCGGTGATGAGCGGGTCGTGGCTGGCCACCAGCATGGCGCAATCTTCAGGTAGTTCGGCCAGCAGCCGGCGGACCGTGTCCGCGTTCTGTTCGTCTAGATGGGCCGTGGGCTCATCGGCCAGCAGCAGCCGGCAGCTGGGCACCGAGTGCAGCCGCAATAGCGCGCGCAGCACCTCGAGCCTGCGTAGTTCCCCTGGCGAGTACTCCGCTATGGCACGTGGCAACATGGCGCTTAGGTTCAGTTCGGCAGCTAGCCTTTCGGCCAGCTCCTTGGGCGCGCCTGGCGCGTCTTGTGCGATTTGCTCGGTTCCCGTCTGGGCGTTGAACTGCGGGTGCTGGCTGATGCATGCCAATTCACCGGCCACAAAGATCTCGCCGCTCACCAGCTCGGCGGCGAACTCATTGCTGCTGGTTTGCGCCTCGGCGATGAGCTTGAGCAGACTGGTTTTTCCGCTACCGCTGGCGGTGCTCAGCACCTGGCGGTCTCCGGCGCGCAGGTCCATATTAAAATCGCTATAGATCGGTTCCTGCCCCCGGTATCTAAGCGCCAGCTTTCGCACTTCGAGCACATTGGCCTTGTGCCTCGGGCCGGTTGGGGCGCGCAGCGGGCTGGCGGGAGTGCCTTGTATTTGTTTGCTGTAGCGTTCGTAGGCGGCGAGCCCGTCATCGGCCGCGTGGTAGGCCGAACCGACCTCACGCAAGGCGATGAACAGTTCGGGCGCGAGAATCAAGATGGTCAGCCCGGTGCCCAGATCCATGTTTCCGCCAACGAGTCGAACACCGATGAGTACGGCGAGCACGGCAACCGAGAGCGTTGAGATCAGTTCCAGCCAGAAGCTGGACATGAATACGGTCCGCAGGTTCTGCATGGTCGCGGCCCGGTAGCGTTCGCTCACCTTTGCGATGGCGTGCCCTTGGTGGCGGGCACGCCCCAGTCCGAGTAGCGCCGGCAGCCCCTGGGCGAGTTCGTAGAGTTGGTTGGCTAGGGCGTCGAGCTTGGCTTGCGACTGCTCGATGGTGTCTTGGGTGTGCATCCCGATGAGCGCCATGAATACCGGGATCAACGGAATCGTCAGCAGCAGCACCAGGGCGCTGAGCCAATCGATCCGCAAGATGTAGATCCCCAGAAGCAACGGCACAACCGTGGCGCCGATCAGCGCGGGAATGAATTTGGTGAAGTAGTCATCGAGCTTTTCGATGCCATGGCTTGCCAACGTCGAGGTCTCCGCCAGCGACAGGTCATTTTGCTGATCTGCAACGATCCCCGGGCGCGAAGCGGCGGATTCGATCAGGTTTGCGCGCATCCGCTCTTTCGCTCCGGCCCCCATACGCCGGGAGCCGGCGTTGAGTCCCCAGACTCCCGCTGTGCGCAATGCCGCCCCGCCCAGCGCCAACCAGAGCAGCAGCTGCTGGTGCGGCTGCCCGACGGACATCTGGGCGATCCACGTGGCCAACGTGTAGGCCACGAGGATTAGCCCGCTGGTTTTGAGCACCGAGAAGGCCGCCAACAGGGCAACCTGTCGGCGGGGCAGCAGGTCACGAGGCAAAAAGCGGGGCGCAGGCATGAGCGGTTCCTTTCGAACTGGCTAAACTACTTCACGACCGAGGTCACCAGGTGATCCTCCGGGATATGCCTTTCGCTGATGCGTTTGCGAAATACCCAGTAGCTCCAGGACTGGTACGCGAGCACCAGAGGCACGCCGAAGGCGGCCACGATGCTCATCAGCTTCAGGGTGTAGGGCGAGCTCGACGCGTTGTCGATGGTCAAATCAAAGGCTGCGTCAAGGGTCGAGGGAAGCACCACCGGGAAGGCTGCGACGAAGATCGCCGCCACCGCGGCCAAGAGCGTGATGCCCAGGGCTATGAAGGAGCGAGCTTCATGTCCCGACCGTGCGCTCATCCATGCGCCGCACACCGCGATCAGGGCCAGCCCAAGGAGTCCCCAGGCAATTGCCGAGCGCTGCCCGAGCAGGACGACCAGCGACCACAGCAGCAATGGGGCGATGCACAGCGGGAGCCAACGGACAAAGAGCCTGCCCGAACGTGCACGGATTGGCCCGTCGGTCTTCAGCCGCAGGAAGGCAATCGAGTGGATCCAGCTAAAGGCCACCACCGCTACACCGCCGAGTATTGCCGACCAGGTAAGCCAGGCGAAGGGCCCGCCGACCCGGTCGCCATTTTCGTTCAGCGGCAGGCCGAGGGTGGTCAGCGCGAGCATTGCACCGACCCCGAAAGCCGCAACAAGGGAACCCCAGCCCAGGGCCAGATCCCACAGTCCGCGAGTTCTCCTGCTTTCGGCTTTTCCGCGGTACTCGATGGCTACCGCACGGAAGATCAATGCCACCAGCACGAGCGTCAGCGGGAGGTACAGCGCGGAAAACAGTGACGCATACCAGTAGGGGAAGGCCGCGAAGGTTGCCCCGGCGGCGGTCAGCAGCCAGACCTCGTTTCCGTCCCAGACCGGGCCGATGGTGTTGAGCAGCACGCGCTTGTGCTTTTCGCCGCCGCGGCCCAGACCGATCTGCATTCCGATGCCAAGGTCGAAACCTTCCAGAAACAGATAGCCGGTCCAGAGCACGGCGATGAGGATAAACCAGAGAGTAGGAAGCCAATCCATTACTATCGCCTGTCTAATATGCGAAGGCGAGTACGTCGCCCTCGTCGTCGCTAGGGTCCTTGTCCGAAGGCTGCTCGTTATCCAGCAGTTCGGGCATGGCCGATCCGGTGCCTCCCCGGATGTATCGGGTGAGCAGCACCAGTTCCACCACCAGCAACACCCCGTAAACCAAGGTCAGCGTGATCAATGAGAAGAGCATTTCTCCGGCGCTCACGGTGGGAGAAACCGAGGCGGCGGTGTACATGAACACTTGGTCCACTCCGCCCATCTGAGGGTTCGGCGCCACGGTGAATGGCTGTCTGCCCATTTCGGTGAAGATCCAGCCTGCCGAGTTCGCGCCGAAGGGCGCTGCAATGCTGAGCAGAGCTAGCCGTGAAAGCCATTTGCTGTAGGGCACCGTCCCCTTGCGGGTGAGCCACAGCGCCAGGGCTGCAGCGACCGCCGAAAGCCCGCCGAGGGTGATCATCAGCCGGAATCCCCAGTACGTTACTTCCATCACCGGAAGGTAGCTGATCTCTTCGCCTGCGTACTGCCCGAAGGCCGGGTCATCTGGGTAGTGGCTTCCGTACTTTTCCTGATATTCGGGAATCAGCGTGTTCACGCCCTTGACGGGAGTCTCAAAATCGCCGTTGGCGAGGTAGGACAAAAGCCCCGGCAGTTCGAAGACCGCAACGACGTCGTCACAAGTGGTCGCCCCTTCGGTGCTCACGTTACCGAGGGTGAGCACCGAGAAGCCGGTTCCGTCATGGCATGCTGCTTCGGCGGCTGCCATCTTCATGGGCTGCTGCTCGAACATGAGCTTTGCTTGTTCATGGCCGGACAGCGCGACCCCGGCGAAGGAGACCACGGCGATCACTGCGCCGATGCGCAATGAAGTGATCCAGACTTTGTGATCCTTTCGATCTCGCACCCGGCCCTTAGCCGGGTCCTCACCGACGACGACTCGTCCATTGGCATCAACGCTGTCGATGCCTTCCTTGCGGCGGCGGTAGAGGTGGAACCAGGAGATTCCCAGCAGGAAGCCCCCGGCGACCGCGAATGCACCAAAAATTGTGTGCGGGAAGGTCACCAGTGCGGTGTTGTTGGTGAATACCGCCCAAGCATCGGTCATCACCGCGCGCCCGTCGATGAGCTCTGTGCCTACCGGATGCTGCATCCAGGAGTTGGCAACCAGAATGAAGTAGGCCGAAAGGATCGCCGCCAGTGAGGCGCACCAGATTGTGGCTAGGTGGATCCGCGGAGGTAGTTTCTTCCATCCAAAGATCCACAATCCGAGGAAGGTCGACTCGACGAAGAAGGCGAGCAAGGCCTCCATGGCCAGGGGTGCGCCGAAGACATCGCCCACGTATCGGCTGTATTCGCTCCACGCCATTCCAAATTGGAACTCCTGGACGATGCCCGTGGCTACCCCCATGATGAAGTTAATGAGGAAGAGCTTGCCCCAGAACTTCGTCATGCGCAACCAGTGTTCGTTGCCGGTTCGGTGCCAAACCGTCTGCATCACGGCAACGGTCAGCCCGAGGCCAATGGTAAGCGGCACCATCAGGAAGTGGTACACGGTGGTAATACCGAATTGCCACCGGGCAATCTCTAATACATCCATGGATTCCTCAACTGTCACGAGAAGTCGATACTTCATTTTCTACATGTCGTAGAAAATGACCGTATTGCCAGAATAGACCAATTTCGACAGCCTGTAGAACTCACGGCCCGTCGGAAGCGCAACAGTTTCCCGGGGATGCAAAAACCAAGATTCCTAGCATTGACACAGATTGAACTTTCTGAAACAAAAAACCCCAAGTCAACACGAAGCAGCGCCACCCGTTGACCGGCCCAAGGTGGTTATCCGCAAACCCAGTCATCACTCGATATTTTTACGCCACGTAGAAATATCGGAGAAACGCCTATATAATGAAGTTTCCAAGCAGAATGCTTTCCCCCACTATGGAGGTTGGCAGCACTGCATCAGCACTAAAGCAAGTGAGGTAAGACCTGGTGGCCAGCCTTGGCGATCTGGAACGCTCCGTCATGGACCTGCTGTGGGATTCTGCAGAACCGCTTACCGCTAACGATCTTCGTGATGCCCTAGCGGCACTCGGTACTGATGCAAAAGAACTCGCAGTTACCACGGTACTAACCGTGTTGGCACGACTGGAGAAGAAGGGACTTGTGGCGCGGGAACGCTCCACTCGTCCACATCGTTACACCGCGTCCTCGTCTCGCGAGGACCATACTGTTGGACTGCTAAACGACGCTTTGGGCACCGCTCAAGATCGCGAAGCCGTCCTCGCCCGATTTATCGGAGGAATCTCGGCTGATGAAGCAGTCTCCCTGCGTGCTATCTTGGATTCTGTAAAGACTGTCTGAGTAACATGAACTTCGGGGACTGAGTGCTTCTCACCTCATATTTCCTAGCGGCGTTGGCTATCGTCTTGGCGTGGCCGACGCCGTTGGCATTGTCTAAAGCAAAATGGACCGCGCGTGCCCCGGTGGCGGCGGTATTGCTCTGGCAAGCGATCGCTCTGGGCGGTGGCCTGTCCATGATTGGCTCAATGCTTGTCTGGGGGCTGACCCCGCTCGGCAACGACCTCATCTCCGCGCTGCATGCAGGTTGGCTTCTGGTCACCGGCGATACCAGCGTTCAGTACCCCGGCGTCGTTCACCTATTTGCGCTCAGTACGGCGTTGCTCTTCGCTTTTCATCTGGTGCTCACCCTGGTGAGAGCTTCGTGGCGCACCACCCTGCAAAGAGCCCGGCACCGCCAGCTCTTGCGATTGTTGAGCAACCCCTCGCAGACCCGGCCCAATACGCTCGTGCTCGATCATGACCTTCCGGTGGCCTATTGCGTTCCGGGCTTCAACGGATCGGTCACGGTGCTGTCAAAGGGCCTGCTGACCCAGCTCTCGGCCGAGGAACAACGCGCCGTCATCTCGCACGAGAATTCACATCTCGACCAGCGACACGATCTGCTGATTCTTGCCTTTACCGCCTGGAACGAAGCATTACCCTGGCTGCCTACCTCGCGTTTGGCACTGGATGCGGTGCGGCAACTAATCGAGATGCTCGCCGATGACAAAGCACTCGAGGTAGTGGACCGACCGGTTCTGCTTCGCGCCATAGTGAGCGTGGCTTCCTCTATTGCCTCGGTTGGGGCACCCAAGAATGCCTCAAGCGCCGCAACCGGCGAAGTCGTAGGGATGCCCGGAGGTGAAGTTTCCTCGCGGCGGCTGCAACGCCTGTTGTCACCGGTAGCGCCGCTGAATCGATTGCAGAATTTTGTGGTTCTTTCCTGCACGGTGCTGCTCTTGGTATGCCCCACGGTCTTGCTCATCGCCCCGCGTTTGCTGTCCTGGTAACTAGCCAACGCAGGCGGGCGCATGACAGCGCTCAAGCTACGACAAAGCCCTCCCGGGCTTGCGATTAGGCAGGTATCCCGGGAGGGCCATCTCGTGCATAAATATCATGGCCGACTACATGTCGATGCGGTCCCGTTCAAGGTTCTCGGCGCCAGCAATGATGAAGTTCTTGCGCGGAGCGACGTCCGAGCCCATCAGCAAGTCGAAGACTTCCTCGGCCGCCTGAGCGTGTTCAATGCCCACGCGCCGAAGCATCCGATGCTGCGGATCCATGGTCGTCTCGGCCAACTGGTCAGCGTCCATCTCGCCAAGACCCTTGTACCGTTGGATCGGTTCCTTATAGCGTTTACCTTCGGCTTCAATCTTGGCCAGCAGGGCAGACATCTCGGCCTCGGAATAAGTGTAAATTACCTCGTTCGCCTTCGACCCCGGGTTGATCACCTCAATACGATGCAATGGCGGAACTGCTGCATAGACGCGGCCGTGCTCGATCATGGGCCGCATGTACCGATAGAACAGCGTCAACAGCAGCGTTCGAATATGCGCCCCATCAACGTCGGCATCCGTCATCAAGATGATCTTGCCGTATCTGGCCTGCTCGATATCGAAGCTTCGCCCCGATCCGGCGCCAATCACCTGAATCATGGCAGCACATTCCACGTTCGAGAGCATGTCCGAAATGGAGGCCTTCTGCACGTTGAGGATCTTGCCTCGAATTGGCAGTAGCGCTTGGAACTCGCTGGAACGCGCCACACGCGCAGTACCCAATGCGCTGTCACCCTCGACGATGAAGAGTTCAGAACGCCCGACTTCTTTGCTCCGGCAATCAAGCAGCTTGGTTGGAAGCGAGGAAGACTCGAGCGCGGTTTTGCGACGCTGAGTTTCCTTATGCATCCGAGCCGAAACCCTGGACTTCATTTCATTGACGACTTTTTCAAGAAGCGTCGACGCTTCGGCCTTTTCATTGCGCTTGGTGGATGCCAGGCGCTCGTTCAGCGCCTTTTCGACAACCTTCGTGACAATCTGCCGGACCTGCGAAGTACCAAGAATTTCCTTGGTCTGTCCTTCGAATTGGGGCTCGGCAAGGCGCACCGTGAGCACTGCGGTCAGCCCGGCCATCACATCGTCTTTCTCAATTTTGTCTTTTTGACCAAATTTGAGTTTGCGAGCATTGGCGTCGACATTCTTGCGGAAAGACTTCAGCAGTGCCTGCTCGAAGCCGGAAATATGCGTTCCGCCCTTAGGCGTGGCAATGATATTCACGAAGCTTTGGATGGTGGTGTCATATCCAATCCCCCAACGCAACGCGACGTCGACCTCGCACACGCGCTGAACGTCTTCGATATGGCTCCGCCCGTTCTCGTCGATTACCGGAACCTTCTCGTGGAATGAACCACTGCCATGGACGCGCCACACGTCGGTGACCGACGAATCGCTGCTCAGGTACTCGACGAACTCGCTAATGCCGCCGTCGTGCTGGAAGACCTCCTCATAGGGTCCTTCGGCTCCCGCGGTTCCGGCCAGCGCACGTTCGTCGCGCAAGGTGATCCGCAGTCCAGGGACTAGGAATGAGGTCTGGCGGGCGCGATTCTGGAGTTCTTCATATGAGAATTTTGCGTCCGACGTGAAGATATGGTCATCTGCCCAGTAACGGATACGGGTACCGGTCACCCCGCGCTTTGCTTTGCCGATGATTTCCGGAACGGTTGCTTTTTCATGAGCGGCGAACGGGGCATCGGCTTTGGGTCGGCCACGATCAGCGAATTTGCCTGGCTCACCACGGCGGAACTGCATCGAATAGGTTTTGCCGCCGCGATCAACTTCGACATCTAGTCGAGCCGAAAGAGCGTTGACCACCGAAGCGCCTACCCCGTGCAAGCCGCCGGAAGCCCCATAGGAGCCGCCGCCGAATTTACCGCCGGCATGTAGTTTGGTGAAGACGACTTCCATGCCGCTCAGACCGGTTTTCGGCTCGATGTCAACGGGAATGCCACGCCCATCATCATGCACCTCGACCGAACCATCGGCATGCAAGATGACATTGATGGATTGCCCGAAACCGCCTAGCGCCTCGTCGACGGAGTTATCAATGATCTCCCACAGGCAGTGCATCAAGCCACGAGAATCGGTAGACCCGATGTACATGCCAGGCCGCTTGCGTACCGCTTCGAGCCCCTCAAGAACGGAGAGATGACGTGCATTGTAATTATCGGCTGAGGCCACGGGGCTGCAATCTCCTACTGACGCGGGAAAAGAATGAACTAGATATCATTCTACTCGTTTATGTGTTCGAACTTGGTGCTATCGCCCGGACGGTAATTCTCCCGAGTCGTCATCGAAAGTTCTCCACAAACGCTACGCGGTGAGCGAAAGCACCTCGATTTGGGGATAAAGTCAAGGCCAAAGCTGGTTGTATAGATTGAACATCGATTTAAGGAGGCTGGCAATGACTACTACTACCACTAGTCGTGAACTAAATGCCCTCGACCGGTGCGACCGATGCGGCGCACAGGCTTATGTACGGGCTGTGCTGGCTTCGAACAGCGGAGAATTACTCTTCTGTGCCCACCACGCACGCTCCGTGGAACCCAAGCTGCGCCCAATCACTTCGGTCTGGCAGGACGAGTCGGCACGACTTTACGAAAAGCCAAAGGTCGACATCAACGACTAAACAACTAGGACCTAGGTCCTTTTCAACAGAAGGGTGATCCAGCCGATGCTGGATCACCCTTCTTGCTTTAAGCGCTTCCTCCCCGCGCTACAGCTTAAAAAGAAATGCGGTCGCAGTATCCTCAATTGGGATATTGCGACCGCATGACGTCAAAATTTAGTCTAGGTAGTCACGCAGAACCTGTGAACGCGATGGGTGGCGCAGCTTCGACATGGTCTTCGACTCGATCTGACGAATACGCTCACGGGTGACACCGTAAACCTTGCCGATTTCGTCTAAGGTCTTCGGCTGACCGTCGGTCAGGCCAAAGCGCATAGCTACAACGCCTGCTTCACGTTCGGACAGCGTGTCCAGAACCGAGTGCAGCTGTTCCTGCAACAGGGTGAAGGAAACCGCATCGGCCGGAACGACCGCTTCGGAGTCTTCGATCAAGTCACCGAATTCAGAGTCGCCATCTTCACCCAGCGGGGTGTGTAGCGAGATTGGTTCGCGACCGTATTTCTGAACTTCAACAACCTTTTCAGGGGTCATGTCCAGTTCCTTGGCCAACTCTTCTGGAGTCGGTTCGCGGCCCAGATCCTGAAGCATCTGTCGCTGTACACGCGCCAGCTTATTGATGACTTCAACCATGTGGACCGGGATACGAATGGTACGTGCCTGGTCGGCCATGGCGCGGGTAATGGCCTGGCGGATCCACCAGGTCGCGTAGGTGGAGAACTTGAATCCCTTGGTGTAGTCGAACTTCTCGACCGCACGGATCAGACCCAGGTTACCTTCCTGAATCAAGTCCAAGAAGAGCATCCCACGCCCGGTGTAGCGCTTTGCCAGCGAAACAACGAGACGAAGGTTCGCCTCAAGTAGGTGATTCTTTGCGATCTTGCCGTCGTGGATGATCTGCTCGTAGTCCCAGCGCAAGCGCTGATCGATAGAGCCGTCATCTTTGGAAAGCTTATCGGTAGCGAAAAGCCCTGCTTCGATACGCAGAGCCAAGTCGACTTCCTGCTCTGCGTTCAGCAGCGCGACCTTACCGATCTGCTTCAGGTAGTCCTTGACCGGGTCGGCGGTTGCACCTGCAACCATGACCTGCTGCTGCGGAGCATCATCATCGGCGGAAGACAAGGTGAATCCCTTGGATTCCTCTTCCGGCTTTGCCGAGCCGTCCTTGGCGCCAGCTGCGTCAGTGGCACCCGACTCAGCATCGTCTTCGGACTCTTCAGAACCCTGCTCGACGTCCGACTCCTCGGAAGTTGCAGTCTTCTTTGCGCGAGGCTTAGCCTTCGCACGGGTAGCGCGCTTTTTCGCGACAGGAGTTTCTGCCGTTTCCTCGGCCTCTGCGGCCTCAGCCTCAGTAACCTTACGATTAGCGTTCGTCTCAGAAGATGACACGAATAACCTTTCTAACGATGCGTTCCGGATGCACCTGCCGGTAACACCACTATGACCCTGTCAAGTCCGAATGCGCTGTATCAGTGACTCAACGCGACGGCGGGTACATTGATAACAACGCACCAACCACGTCTAATGTTCCCAAAAACTACGTTTCTGGAACCTAGACAACTCGAACCTAACCGGGTCTGTTTTTTCATTATCCACTAATTCGCCCACAGACACCACTTGACCCGGTCACCCGCGCGTCCGCTAACCCAGCTGGGCACGCCAGGCACGTAGTTCGTCCGTCGCCCATTCGGGCATCGATCCACGATTCATCAGCTCTCGAAGGAGCTGGGCTAACCGGTAGTCTCCCTGCTCGCTTAGGACTCGATCGAGCAAAGCGATGGCCATGGTGCCTCGCCCGCGAGCCCATTCGATCCAAGCCAGGATACACATCAAGGCGTGACGTTCACCGTCAATTGCAACACCGAGCAGATCGCGAGAAACCAACCATAGCCGTTCCAATCGTTTCCAGTCCGGGCTCTGCCACCCTCGTCCCAAGAGAAAATCTGCCAAGGGTTTAACCTGCTCGCCCTCATTGCCAACGCACAATTGTTTGGACATTTCTATGGTTTGCGCCGCACCGACACCAGCAAGAAAAGGTAGTAGATCACGTACGAGACGAATTCTCAGGCCGGCCAGCATTCGTGCGCTGCTCAGCGAACTCGAATGAATGCGTTCTAGTGCTTCTTCATCGCTCAGGTTCAATACTTCTGCCCAATCGTCGAGGCTGTCCACCAGGTCATCGCCAAATGCGCCGGTGAGCTCTTGGACTTCTGCCGCGTTAGCCCACGTTGCTATTCCGGTTCCGTCCCAAGGGTGGTCCAACGGAGCAGAACCGGCAAGGACCAGCGACAGGTTGGTTTCTCCCAGCGCGATGTCTGGCCGCGGGAAAGCTACACCAACGTCGCCGTCGTCGTAGTCCCAGACTTTTTCGCGGCAAAGGCACCAGGCTTGTCGCAGTTGAATGCCCTGCGGGTCAAAGGCTTCTTCGAGTTCGCAGATCATTTGCTGATAGGGAATCTCCTCTGCGATTTTGATGTCTCCCGGTGCGTATACCACTGCGACAACACTGCGCACCTGCGGAAGTCGTCGAAGCAAGCTGAGCACCTGCGCGACCCACGGCTGGCGGTCAACTTCATGAATTTCGCTGGGCAGGTCAACACGAAGCGTCGCTTCGAGGCGTTGGCCGACGATCAGTAGGAGCACCATCGACTTTTGCGGGTGAAAGCCAAGGGCATGAGGAATATAGGCGAGTACGTCATCGCAATCAGACAACGAGAGGGGCTGCCGTTCGGGTGTAGTAGTCATAACCCCACGATGCGTCCCAACAACCATTCCGGCCTGCAGTTCAGCGCGCGCTGTGGAGAAGTGTACCTACAGGATGTTGGCCGGCTGCCGTCTGGCCTTGCGCCGTTCGATCAGCATGAACGTCACCCCGATCGCCGCCATGACAAATTGCACCGACAACGCAATGCGGAAGGCCGGCAAATTGTAGAGCTCGCCCACCGACCCATTGGCCACATAAAGCCAGTCCATCACGACGCCGACCAGGTAGATGGTGACGAACCCGCCGAAGAACCCACCGGTATTGACCAGCCCAATGGCGGTACCCATGATGTTTGGTGGGTTGAAGGTCCGGGCAAAGTCGAACGCGATAACCGATGAAGGGCCACCAGCCGCCACCGCAACGAGCAAAATGATCAGCACCCATAACGGCGCTGCACCAGGCCAGAACAACACCACCGCCCACATGAACACCATGGCTCCAATAACGCCCAGGGCAAAGTTCGAGCGCTTTTGCGGATATCTGGCCGTCAATGCTCCGAGCAGTGGCCCGTATAAGACCGCAACCGCCACGAAAATCGACATCAACCCGGATGCGAAACCACCCTCGAGCCCCTGACCTTGAACTAGGAATGGGTACCCCCAGGTCAGCAAGAAGACATTGAGCATAAAGGAGGTGGTGAAGTGTGTCCAGAACCCAAGCCGGGTTCCGGGTTGCTTCCACGCGGTGGTTAATCGATCACGGGTACGCATCGGTGCGCTCTCGCTCAGATGCGCCCAGCCCGGACCATTGCGAATCAGCGATATCGCGATTAGCAAGCTTGCTAAAGCCAGACCGGACATAATTGAAAATGCCGGCGTCCATCCAAACTGCACCAAGATCAGATGAAAAGGAAAGAGGCTGACCAGTTGTCCGGCCTGCCCAAAGGTTCCTACCAGTTGTGTTAGTACGGGAATGCGCGAGCCGGAGAACCACAACGGCAGCAGCTTGAGTACCGAGACGAACACCATCGCGTCGCCCGACCCGACCAGGATTCTTCCGCCTAGCCCCATTGGAACGCTCGTTGAAATAGCCAAGAACGCTTGACCCATAGCCATCAACACCGAACCGGTGATGATCATGATGCGCGGTCCAACCTTGTCCAGCAGCAGTCCTACCGGAACCTGAGCGCCAGCGTAGACAACAAGCTGAACCACCGAAAATGACGCCAGGATTTGAGCGGTGGCGTCAAATCTTTCGGTGGCCTGAAGCCCTGCAACACCAAAACTTGTTCGTTGGGACACGGCCGCCATATAGGTAAATATTCCGGCACAAACCACCAACCAAGATCGCGCCGAGTTTAGGTGAGATTGAATCACTGGTCAGGGTCACCCGATGCGGAGTCCGCTCCCCCGGACTTTCCGTTGGCGTTCAACCAGTCGGCGCTGTCCTCGATTGTGGCCAGGAAGTCTTCAACACTTGCCCCCAGCTCCTCGGCATTTGGCATTTTTTCGTCTTCGTCCAACAGCAGCGAACGGCGCTCGTGGTCTTGCGCGTGCTCGTCAAAGCGCTTTTCAAAACCGAGCACCATTTGCTTGACTTCGTTGCTGCCTTCGATCTGTTCGGCAAGCTGAGATTCGATCATCCGGGCCGCTTCGCGCAACTTCTCTGTGGGAAGTGCCAGCTTCAGCGCGGCACCCACATGCTCCAAGGCAGCCACGGCAACCGCCGGATATTCGGATTCGGCCAGGTAGTGCGGGGTGTGCAACGAATAGCCTACGACGTCGCGGCCCGCGTCATTCAGGCGGATCTCCAAGAGCGCCATCAGCCCCGATGGGGTTTCGGCAGTAGGGGCCCACGTGGAGATATTTTCGGTGAGATCCTTGCGGTTTCCGTGTGCTGTCACTCCCACTGGGCGGGTGTGTGGCACAGGCATAGGCAGCGACACGGTGCCGGTCACCAATTGCACGTTGAACGCGTCGATAAAGTTGAGCAACTCGGCGATGGTGCGTTCCCAACGCAGATCTGGTTCGACTCCGGTGAGGAACCAGAACTTCCGGTCCAATGCGTCGGTCATCAGGTAGATTTCGATGCGCGGCTCTTGATAGCCGGCGAAGTGGTCGCCGAGGAAAGACACCCGTGGGCGCTGGGCGCTGTAGACAACAAGCTCATCCGCGTCAAAACTGGCATAGAGTTCAGAATTCAAATTTCCGAAGAGCTCATTGCATACCAAGTCATGGGCATGGCCCGCGTCAGATACTCCACGCAACGAAACGTACATCCCTAGACCCTGCAGACTCGGATCGTCCAAGTTAGTGCTGACCAGAGTCATCAACGGATCCTTGGACATTCTCACCTCAATCGTTTTCGGTACCGCCAAACAGAGGCGATTACTTAAAGCTCAAGAACTTATCCTATCCGTTCAGCCTTTCGCTCGCTGTGAAGTATCGCACGCCGAGCTCAAACCTCGGCTAACATCGGGTGTAGGAAACACTCAGCTCACCGGCACCATCCACCGGTTATTCTCGCGGGCTGAACCGTCCTTAGACCCTACAAAGGCATAGAAGGAATGATTTTGTGATCAACTCCAGTGATCTCACGTTGACCGCCATTGGTGCAGACATCAAACGTAAAAACGCCGACGCCCTCATTTTGGGCGTGCTGAAAAACGGCGACAAGGTATCCATCGCCGCTTCACCCCTCGCGGCAGAAACCACCACCGCTCTGGAACAGTCGCTGGCCGCGCTGAACGTTGCCGGTTCTGCCGACGAAGCAACCGTGCTTCCAGCAATTGACGGCATCAAGGTCAAGACGATCATGTGCATCGGCTTGGGAGTGAAGGATCTCTCCGAGCTCAACGACGAGAAGTTGCGTCGCGCCGCCGGATCGGCAGCACGCCAGCTTTCCCACGCCAAGACCGCGATCTTCGCCTTGCCTGCCGACACGCTCGAGCAAGTTTCAGCAGTGGCCGAAGGCGTAGCCCTGGGCGCATACCGCTTCGAGAACTTCCGTTCGAAGAAGAACGACAAGCCAGTCCTTGGCGAGGCATTCATCGCCACCGCGGTCGCAACCTCCAAGGATCTGCCAGCCCTGCTCAAGCGCGCCGCGGTTATCGGCCGCGCCGTGCGTGGCACCCGAGATCTGATCAACACCCCGGCCAATATCTTGTACCCGGAAACCTTCGCCACCGCGGTGAAGGACTACTCCAAGTCACTGCCGTTGAAGGTCACCATCTTTGATGAGAAGCGCCTGACCAAGGAAGGCTTCGGCGGACTGATGGGCGTTGGTGGCGGCTCGGCCCGCCAGCCGCGCATGGTCAAGGTCGAGTATTCCCCGGCCAAGGCCGCCAAGCACCTGGCACTGGTGGGCAAGGGCATTACCTTTGACACCGGTGGCATCTCGATCAAACCAGCCGCGGGCATGCACGCGATGAAGTCCGATATGTCCGGCGCCGCGGCAGTTTTCCACACCATCGCCGCGGTATCGGAGCTTGGCCTCGACGTGAAGGTCACCGCGTGGCTGTGCCTGGCTGAGAACATGCCAGGCGGTGCTTCGACGCGTCCCGGAGACGTACTGACCATGCTCGGCGGGAAGACTGTCGAAGTGCTCAACACCGACGCCGAAGGGCGCCTGGTCATGGCCGACGGTTTGGTAGCGGCCAGCCAGGAGAATCCGGATGTGGTGATCGACATTGCCACGTTGACCGGTGCACAGATGCTCGCATTGGGCCTGCGCACCGCCGGTGTCATGGGCAACGAGCAGGTACGTAACGATTTGGTCGCAGCCTCGGATGCAGTGGGCGAGCTCGCCTGGGGCATGCCGCTTCCGGAAGAGCTCCGTCCAAGCATCGATTCCCAGGTCGCCGATCTGGCCAACATTGGCGAGCGCATGGGCGGGATGATGACCGCTGCGGTCTTCCTGGAAGAATTTGTGGGCGAAACCGACGGTCAGAAGATTCCTTGGGCGCACATCGACTTTGCTGGTCCGGCCTTCAACGAGGGTTCGCCATGGGGCTACACCCCTAAGAACGGCACCGGCTCGCAGGTCCGCACCTTGGTCGCCTACGCCGAGAAGTTGTCTGGCACCCGCTAGAAATGCCTTTTTCGACACATCCCGGTGCGTGCGATGTCATAGTCCAATGCGCCGGGATGTGTGCCAAAATACGAGATATGGCCGACTTTTAGCCAGCTCAAGATGACTCTGGTGCTTTGGCGGTACTAAGGTAAGTTTTGAAACATCACCGGTGAATTAATTGGCTCGCGCCCCGTGCGAGAGTTAGTCCAGTTCACCACCCGATCTCCAGGTCGGCCATGGCCGACCTCACTTAGCTATTACGAGGGAGCGTTCACGTGGCCGATTCGGCAGCAACGCAAGAATTTGATGTCCTCATCCTCGGCGGTGGTTCCGCTGGATACTCGGTCGCTTTACGCGCCATCCAGTTGGGCTTCACCGTTGGATTGATCGAGAAGGAAAAGGTCGGCGGCACCTGCTTGCACACCGGCTGTATCCCAACCAAGGCGTACCTGCACGCAGCAGAGCTCGCCGAAAACGCTCGCGAAGGTGCCAAGTACGGCATCAACTCCTCCCTCGAGTCAATTGACCTAGGCGGAGTACGCAAGTACAAGGACGGCATCGTCGCCGGCAAGCACAAGGGTCTTCAGGGTCTACTGAAGATGAAGAAGGTCAACGTTATCGAAGGTAGCGGACGACTGGTCTCCAAGGACACCATCGAGGTTGATGGCGTTCCGTACAAGGGCAAGAACATCGTTCTCGCGACCGGTTCGACCTCCAAGACCTTCGGTCTGGAAATCGGTGGACGCGTGCTGACCAGCACCGAAGCGCTGAACATGGTTGACATGCCAAAGAGCGCCATTGTGCTTGGTGGCGGTGTTATCGGTGTTGAGTTCGCCTCGGTCTGGAAGTCCTTCGGCGTCGACGTGACCATCGTTGAGGGCCTACCTTCACTGGTACCAAACGAAGACCCAGCAATCATCAAGAACCTCGAGCGCTCCTTCAAGAAGCGCGGCATCAAGTTCAACACCGGTGTCTTCTTCGAGAAGGTCGAGCAGGATGCCGACGGCGTCAAGGTCTCCCTAGCCGACGGCAAGACCCTCGAAGCCGAGATTGTCCTCGTGGCCGTCGGCCGTGGCCCGGTCACCGAGAACATGGGCTTCGAAGAGCAGGGCATCACCCTCGATCGCGGTTTCGTGATCCCTAATGAGCGCCTGCACACCGGCGTGGGCAACATCTACGCCATCGGCGATATGGTCCCTGGCGTTCAGTTGGCACACCGCGGTTACCAGCACGGCATCTTTGTCGCCGAAGAAATCGCTGGCCAGAACCCAACCATCGTCGAAGACATCAACATTCCAAAGGTAACTTTCTGCGAGCCAGAAATCGCCTCGGTCGGCTATTCCGAGCCTGCCGCAAAGGAGAAGTTCGGCGAGGACCAGATCGAAACCACCGAGTACAACTTGGCTGGCAACGGCAAGTCCTCGATCTTGGGCACTTCCGGCCTGATCAAGATGGTCCGCGTCAAGAACGGCCCAATCGTGGGCGTTCACGGCATCGGCGGCCGTATCGGCGAGCAGATCGGTGAAGCACAGCTGATCGTGAACTGGGAAGCCTACCCGGAGGATGTTGCACAGCTCATCCATGCACACCCAACGCAGAACGAGTCGCTGGGCGAAGCCGCAATGGCTTTGGCCGGCAAGCCACTTCACGGCTAATTACGCTGTTGGTCACCGGGTAGTGCGTTCACACACACCCTACCCGGTGCACTAAGCTCGGAGGCAACGCCTCCATTCATCGGTTTTGGGTGTTCAACCGTTTAAATTGCGCACCCAAACCACACTTCAAGCTTTATTTAAGAGGAGATACGGGAAGATGTCTGAGACCGTAAACCTGCCCGCACTGGGTGAAAGCGTTACCGAGGGTACGGTAACCCGTTGGCTGAAACAGGTCGGCGACCGCGTTGAGGTTGATGAGCCGTTGGTGGAAGTTTCCACCGACAAGGTCGATACCGAGGTTCCATCACCTGTCGCTGGTGTTATCGAAGAAATTTTCGTCGCCGAAGATGAGGAAGCCGAAGTAGGCGCTCCTCTGGTTCGTATCGGTGATGGCTCAGGTTCCGACGCCGCGTCGCCGGAGGCTCCTGCAGCTGAAGAGGCTCCGGCCGCCGAAGAGGCGCCTGCGGCCAAGGAGGAAGCTCCTGCTGCTCCAGCAGCCGACGAAGCCCCTGCAGCAGCACCTGCTGCAGCAGACTCCGCTTCGGGCACCGAGGTCACCCTCCCAGCTCTGGGCGAATCGGTCACCGAAGGTACCGTTACCCGCTGGTTGAAGGAAGTTGGCGAAGAGGTCGCCGTAGACGAGCCACTGCTCGAGGTCTCCACCGACAAGGTAGACACCGAAGTTCCTTCGCCAGTTGCCGGCACCCTGCTGGAAATCCGTGTTGCCGAAGACGACACCGCCGAAGTTGGTGCCGTTCTCGCAGTGATCGGTGCTGCGGGCGCTGCTCCGGCCGCCAAGGAAGAAGCACCTGCCGCTCCAGCACCAGCTGCGAAGGAAGAAGCACCTGCCGCTCCAGCACCAGCTGCGAAGGAAGAAGCTCCAGCCGCTCCAGCACCGGCCGCGAAGGAAGAAGCACCAGCCGCTGCTCCTGCTCCTGCTCCTGCTGCCGAAAACAACAGCGACGCTGGCTACGTCACCCCACTGGTGCGTCGTTTGGCCAACCAGCACGAAATCGACATCGCTTCCGTCAAGGGCACCGGCGTTGGTGGACGTATTCGCAAGCAAGACGTCCTTGACGCAGTAGCTGCCAAGGAAGCCGCCGCCCCGGCTGCTGCCCCTGCCGCTCCTGCGGCCGCTAAGCCGGCCGCCCCGGTTGTCGAGGCATCCTCGTTGCGCGGTACCTCCGAGAAGGCTCCACGTATCCGTCAGGTAATCGCCCGTCGTATGCGTGAGTCCCTTGAGGTCTCCACCCAGCTGACTCAGGTTCACGAGATTGACATGACCCGCGTGGTCAAGCTGCGCGCTTCTGCCAAGAACAATTTCAAGGCAGTCAATGGCGTCAACCTGACCTACCTGCCATTCATCGCCAAGGCAGTTGCCGAAGCCTTGAAGGCTCACCCGAAGCTGAACGCCGAGTACAACGAAGAGACTCAGCAGATCACCTACCACAATGCCGAGCATCTGGCGTTTGCGGTAGACACCGACAAGGGCCTGCTGGTTCCTGTTGTGTCGAACGCTGGCGATCTGAATCTGGCTGGCATGGCTTCGCGGATTGCTGACGTCGCAGAGCGCACCCGCACCAACAAGATTGGTCCGGATGAGCTTTCCGGTGGCACTTTCTCGATCACCAACATCGGCTCGGTCGGAGCACTGTTCGATACCCCGATCATCAACCAGCCGCAGGTAGCAATCTTGGGTACCGGTGCGATCGTGAAGCGCCCAATGGTCATCACCGATGCCGATGGTAACGATTCGATCGCCATCCGTCACATGATGTACCTCTGCCTGACCTACGATCACCGTCTGGTTGACGGCGCCGATGCAGGTCGATTCCTGCAGACTCTCAAGGCCCGCCTTGAGGGTGGCGCTTTCGAAGGCGACCTGGGTCTGTAAAGTCGTCGATCGACTTTCGCAAGCTAGGTAAACGATCGCCCCTTCCGTTCATCCGGGAGGGGCGATCGTCGTTTCTACAATTCGTCGAAAATCAATTAGGCTGGAGTTATGGACTTCCTAACTCTTATCCTTGTTTTCTTGCATATTCTCGGTGCGGCAGCGATCTTCGGTGGCTGGCTGGCAAACTTCAAGACCCCTACCGTGAATGTTTGGCAGTGGTATGGCGCGATTGCTCAGCTAATTACCGGTTTGGCTCTCGTTGGCATGGCCGAAGCAGGTGATGGCGACGTGAATCACATGAAGATTGGCGTCAAGGTTGTCATCGCCATCGCCATTCTCGTAGCGGCATTCATCGGTCGCAAGAAGGTCAAGGCCGGCGAAGAGGTTTCGACCGGGATTGCGCACGCAACCGGCGGCCTGGCATTGATCAATATCGCGATCGCGACTCTCTGGGTCTAAGCTACGAGGCAGTCTTGTAGCTCCAGGCAAAGGCGAGGCACCCCGAAGGCAATTCGGGGTGCCTCGCCTTTGTCATGCCTCGCGGCTGAGCACCTTTCCAATTTTCCAGTTCCCCTCAATCAGCTTCAGTTCCACTTCGATACGTTCCCGCGTGCCACGGGCCACCTGATGGACCACACGGTTCGCTGAATCCACATAGTCGTAGGCTTCCTGAGTGGATGTCGCACGTAGTATCACGGTGTCTGGTTGCGCACGGGCAGTCACCGAGATATCTTCCAAGCGGGTAGCTAATCCATTGATTCCCAGCTTCAGTGAGTCCAAGCGTTCAAGCGTTTGCTGGTCCCTTTGGAATTGCTCGGAGGCGGGCGGATAAATCGCTGACAATGCTTTGAGGTCCTCGGACTCTAAGGCCGCATCCCGTTCGCGTGAAAGCTTGATGAAACTGGCTATCACCGTCTCAGCGGAGAACGCGCAGGCAGGAACCACGGCGCCGTCCAGGATCCGGCATGGTTCACGACGCTCCTGTGTTTGCGACAGAGTCCCCGACTCCGATTGCCCGCGCTCCCCCACTAGATTTACACCGAGGAAGCTCACGCCCACGAGCGCTACCCCTCCAGCGACAGCCAGATAGACCTTGGCGCGCCCTGGGGTTCGGCGTAATTCATGCATACGCCATTCGGGTGCGGCATAGTCTTTTTGACCCTTCTCAGCCTGGGGTCTTCTTGACCGCCTGCGCCGACGCCTACCGCGCACCTCGCTAGGGTGAACTGTGGCCATGAGATGAGTCGACTCCACCGGCGTGCACTGTTCCCAAGTGATGGCTTCAGCCTGCGCCGCAGCGAAGAGCGTCCTGGCGAATTGCTCCGCTGTCGGCCTCTGCACCGGATCTTGGTGCAGAGAATCAAGCAGGAGCTCATGGACCAGCGTGGGCACCGACGGGAAGATGACCGTGACAGGTGGACGCATATTCGGTTCTGGAGGAGCGGTTCCTTCAAGCAGGAACCAGAGGCACGCACCTAAGGAGTAAACGTCCTGCTCGCCGAGGCGTCCCTCAGGTTCGCGAGCGGAAACCTCAGGCGCCATAAACCCGGGAGTACCCGACCCGGGTGTCTGATCGATACCGGTTCGACTTTCTTGGAAATCGCCTAATTTCGGCATTCCATCGGCTGTCAACAACACATTGCCAGCCGAGACGTCGCCGTGGACTTGCCCAGTGGAGTGCAAGGCTGCCAGGGTTTGGGCTACCGGTGCCAAGGCCGTGACGCACTCTCCGAGAGAAAATGGTGCTCGTTCTTCGAGAAGTTGAGCCAAGCTTCCGCCGGGACAGTACTCCATCAGAATCCCCTCGCCCAACTGTGTCGAAAGGGTGCCGTAAAAATCTATGACATATTTCCTTGCGGATTCGACCTGCTTCTGACGCAGCGAACAGATACTTTCGGCGTTCGAAGAAAGTTTCAACACCATGTAACTCTGATCCGAGTCACGACGCATTAACCAAACTTTGCACGGTGACTTGGCCTTTAACGGACGAACCGTCACATATCCGGGGCAAGTTGGCCAGGCCAACAGATTGTTTGAATCATTCATGTTCCAGTTCTAACGCAAAGTACAGATTCTCGCCCCGGTTATCCACAGCTCAGCGCTTCTCAGCCAATTAGCGGGGCCTGTTGCAAAAGGCGTATGGTAACCACTATGGCGATCGAATTCGAACGAGTCGGACTCGGCACGGAGCTAATTCCATATATGCAAGCATGGGATTACCAGCAAAAATTGCACGATGCTGTAGCGGCCGATGAACAGACCCCGCGAGTCCTGTTTCTTGAACATGAGGCGGTCTATACCGCCGGCAAAAGGACCGAACCTGAAGACTTACCCCTAGATGGCACCCCCGTTGTTGATGTTGACCGTGGCGGGAAACTGACCTGGCATGGCCCCGGACAGCTCATCGGCTACCCGATCGTGAAGCTGAAGAAAATCAGTGCGATACGTTTGTACGTGGAGACCCTCGAAGAAGCGTTGATTAACGTTATAGATGAAATGGGCATCCCCACCGTTCAGGTCAAGGGGCGTTCAGGCGTTTGGGTCCCAGGCAAGGACGGCGAAGAAGACCGAAAGATAGCCGCCATTGGCATCCGCATCACCCGTGGAGTCACCATGCACGGTTTTGCGCTCAATTGCTCAAACGACCTGACCGCTTACGGCCAGATCATTCCCTGCGGAATTACCGATGCCGGCGTAACCACGATCTCCGAAGAACTAGGCCAGACGGTCTCCCCCAACGATGTCGTTGAGCGGGTGCAAGAGGAACTTGAACGTCTCCTCTCGCCACAAGTCGTCTAAGCAAAATATTACTAACGTAGAAGGACCCTCTAATGAGCATTGAACCTGAAGGCCGTCGACTGCTGCGCGTCGAAAAGCGCAACGCCCAGACGCCAGTTGAGCGTAAGCCCGAGTGGATCCGCGCCGAACTCAAGATCGGTCCCGAATATGTGGGCCTGAAAAATTTGGTGCAGTCCGAAGGCCTCCACACAGTATGTGAAGAAGCTGGCTGCCCCAATATTTTCGAGTGCTGGGAAGACCGCGAGGCATCGTTCCTTATCGGCGGTTCCGAATGCACCCGTCGTTGCGACTTCTGCCAGATTGACACCGGAAAGCCTGCTGCACTAGATCGTTCAGAGCCATTCAAGGTGGCCATGAGCGTGAAGAAGATGGATCTGCGTTACGCAACCGTCACCGGCGTGGCCCGCGATGATCTCGAAGATGAAGGTGTCTGGCTGTACGCCGAGACGGTACGCCAGATCCACAAGATGAACCCGACCACCGGAGTCGAGCTGCTCATCCCCGATTTCTCCGGAAAACCGGATAACCTCGACGCCATTTGCGATTCGAAGCCTGAAGTCTACGCACACAATGTGGAAACCGTCCCGCGTATTTTTAAGCGCATCCGTCCGGCTTTCCGCTACGAACGCTCCATGGATGTCATCACCCACGGTCGGAACCGCGGTTTGATCACCAAGTCGAACCTGATTCTGGGCATGGG
The DNA here is from genome assembly GCF_002979835.1 of Arthrobacter sp. MYb221. Classification (NCBI taxonomy): domain Bacteria; kingdom Bacillati; phylum Actinomycetota; class Actinomycetes; order Micrococcales; family Micrococcaceae; genus Arthrobacter; species Arthrobacter sp. MYb221. Next base: position 227,176 of record NZ_PCPW01000003.1, read on the forward strand.
CGAAACGCGTGAGGAGATTTCCGAAGCAATGCGCGACCTGCATGAGGCAGGCTGCGATCTGCTGACGATCACCCAGTACCTACGCCCAACCGAACGTCACCTTCCGGTCGATCGCTGGGTCAAGCCACAGGAATTCTTGGAGCTGCAGCAAGAAGCCGAGGAACTCGGTTTTGCCGGCGTCATGTCCGGGCCATTGGTTCGTTCCTCATACCGCGCGGGACGACTCTGGGCTGGCGCCATGCGCAAGAAGGGTCGCGAGATCCCAGAATCCCTTTCCCACATCGAATCCTCGGGTACCACCCGTCAGGAAGCTGCTTCGCTGCTTAACCGCTGAGCCCAACGAGATGTTCAAGCGTTCGGATCCAATAGCCGTAAAACCCGGCTGTTGGGTCCGAATTCATGTTGTGCAGCGCACCGCGCGAACCCTCCGGATTCGCCCGGAATTCCTCCGAAGAAAAATAAGCCAGCCGGATCGCGTAGAATTGAAGCACTATGGCCAAAAACTCCGATAACGATGCGGCCGCGCAACAGAAGCGTGGTCTGTTTTCGCGTAAACCAAAAGCTGAAAAACAAAATAAAGAGCCCGGGCGCCTAAAGCAAATGGTGCAGGTCTTCCAGATGACCCGCCGCAACGATCCGATGGTCGTTTGGTGGATGGTCCTGGCCTTCCTTGGCGTCATTGCCGTTGGACTGGTCATTGGTATCTTGATCAACAACTGGATCACGTTGCTGATTATCGCGATCCCGCTTGGCTTGCTCGCCGCCCTGTTCATCATGTCCCGTCGAGCCGAGAAGGCCGCGTTCGCGCAGCTTGAAGGCCGTCCGGGTGCCGCTGGCGCGGCGATGAGCGTACTGCGTCGCGGCTGGATCTTGAAGGATGAGCCAGTGGCGTTCAACCGCCACCAGGATCTGGTGTTCCTGGCGGTTGGCCGTCCCGGCGTCGTGCTGGTCACCGAAGGCCCAAGCAGCCGCGTGCGTGATCTGGTGGCGTCCGAACGCAAGCGTATTGCTCGCGTTCTGCCGAATGTTCCGATCCACGTGATCAACGCCGGCCAGGACGAAGACCAGACCGATCTGGTAGAAGTCAGCAAGAAGATGAAGAAGCTTCCGAAGGCAATCACCAAGCTGGAGATCAGCGCGGTAGACAAGCGACTAACCACGCTCACCGCCAACCGCCTGCCGATTCCCAAGGGCATCGACCCAAACCGAGCACGCCCTAACCGCCGAGCTCGCTAATCAGGCACAAAGAAAACCGCACTAGTTCGCTAGTGCGGTTTTTTTATGCCTGGATTCTTGAACGCGGACTAGCGGATATTCACCAGTACGCTTTTTCCTGCCCGGTCGTGGAAGCCGCGCTGATCCGCGTCCGAGAACAGAACCGGAATCACCAAGCACAACAGCACCGATCGAATGACCCCCGTGAGCGGCTTGATAGCCGTGCCATCCATGGATTGGACTTGCAGCCCAAAGGTCCGATGCCCAATGCTGTGGCCGGTGAAGCCAACGGCAATCATCTGGCCGGCACAGAACAATGCGAGCGTGGCGAGGTCGTTCAAGTTGAACAGCCACCAGCTCAGCAACATGGATAGTCCCCAGTCCACGCATAACGCGCCGAGCCGACGCGGCAACCGGCCGATCGACCCAGGCCCTTTTTCCGGGCGTCCCAAGCGCTGGCCCGGCCATTCTTGCGAGTTTAATTGCGGGGGGCCTTCGAGCCACGAGCTAAAGTCTTTGCGTTCCACATAACTAGTGTATCTGGGCGATCTGTGTGAATCTCATCAGTTTGTTACGCATCACAAAGCCACTACTGACCCGGTACGACGCGCCCGTACTTGCGCTTTGTAACGTAGCCGAAACAATCGAGACACCATTCAGAAACGGTTTCTAGGTAGGATTACTTGGTAAGCAAGAGAACTGATCAGATCAATTCGTATGATCGTTCCGTTTACCAAACCAATAACTCAACAGGGAGTCACCTGCACATGTTTACCAGCCCAGAAGAAGTCTTGGCATATATTGCCGAAGAGGACATCAAATTCGTTGATATCCGCTTCACCGATCTACCAGGCGTCCAGCAGCACTTCAACGTTCCGGCGAAGTCCGTGGATGCAGACTTCTTCGTCAACGGCCAGCTCTTCGATGGTTCATCCATTCGTGGTTTCGCTGGCATCTCTGATTCCGACATGCAACTGATCCCCGACGTCACCACCGGCTTCGTCGATCCGTTCCGTATCGAAAAGACCTTGGCCTTCAACTTCTCGATCATCAACCCACGCACCGGTGAGCCTTACCACCGCGATCCGCGTGGCGTAGCCGAGCGCGCCGAGGCTTACCTGGAATCGACCGGCATCGCCGACACCGCATTCTTCGCACCAGAGGCCGAATTCTTCATCTTCGAAGACGTCCGCTACGAATCCACCCCACAGGGTGCCTTCTACAAGGTCGACTCGGACGAGGCGCCTTGGAACACCGGCCGCAAGGAAGAGGGCGGCAACCAGGGGTACAAGACCCCTTACAAGGGTGGCTACTTCCCAGTGTCGCCAACCGATAAGCAGGCCGACCTGCGCGATGCGATCTGCGTCGAGCTGGACAACGTTGGCCTCGAAGTTGAACGCAGCCACCACGAGGTTGGCGCAGCCGGTCAGGCTGAGATCAACTATAAGTTCAACACCATGGTCCACGCGGCCGACGAGCTGATGCTCTTCAAGTACGTCGTGAAGAACGTTGCCGATGCTTGGGGCAAGTCCGCCACCTTCATGCCAAAGCCGGTCTTCGGCGATAACGGCTCGGGCATGCACGTGCACCAGTCGCTGTGGGCCAACGGCGATCCGCTGTTCTACGACGAAAAGGGCTACGCCGGCTTGTCCGATACCGCTCGTTGGTACATCGGCGGCCTGCTGAAGCACGCTTCTGCCGTGTTGGCATTCACCAACCCGACGGTGAACTCCTATCGCCGTCTGGTCAAGGGCTACGAAGCACCGGTCAACATGGTTTACTCGCAGGGCAACCGCTCCGCAGGTATCCGTATTCCAATCACCGGATCGAACCCTAAGGCCAAGCGCATCGAGTTCCGTGCACCGGATGCTTCCTCGAACCCTTACCTCGCATTCGCGGCTCAGCTGATGGCCGGCCTGGACGGCATCAAGAACCGCATTGAGCCTTCGGACCCAATCGACAAGGACCTCTACGAGCTTCCTGCCGAGGAAGCCAAGGACATCCAGCGCGCTCCAGAAAGCCTAGAAGAGGCTCTGAAGGCGTTGGAGGCCGACTACGAGTTCCTGCTCGAAGGTGGGGTATTCACCGAGGACCTGATCCGCACCTGGGTTGAGTACAAGCGTGAAAACGAAATCAAGCCACTGAGCCTGCGTCCGAACCCATACGAGTTCGAGCTCTACTACGGTTGCTAATTCCGTAACGGCTCTACGGAACCGCTAAGAATTCAAAACCTGTCCCGCGGACCTCTTGGTCCACGGGACAGGTTTTTTTCGTCTCGTCATTGCCACAACGGATCAATAGCCGATATGGCTGATCCGGTCTAGCCTTGTGCTATGGATACTTCGAACTGGCTCCCCGTTAAACGTGCCGATGGGGAAACCGTAGGATACCTAGAACCACTTGTTGCGTCCTACGATCGAGTCTGCCCGAGATCGGTATTGGGCCACCCTGTGATGGATTCATGCGACTATTTCCAGGGCGAAGAGTTGTTGACCGAGCGTGGCATCGGCGAGCTCATGAACCATTGGATGCTCCGCAATGCCGCTTCGGATAGGCACGGGCCGCTGTCTATTCTCGAAGTTTCCCCAGCAGGTATCGTCGTGGCCGATGCGCTGCTGACCAAGGCGCTGATGCCTACCGAAAGAATTCACCTGGCATGGCCCGATGTTGATGCCGCTCTGGTTCCCTACCCGCTGGACTAGTAGCTCGTCTTGTCTTCTTTGTCGGCCCATTCGGCGAAGACCGATGCAGCATCGGCCGAGGGAACATGGGTGAAGGGGATCAGTCGTTGACCCATCGGTTTGTCCAGTTCCGTGTAAATAAGTTCGTCGTCAAATCCGATGCGAGCGGCATCTTGGCGCGTGTTTGCGTAATACACATGTTTAAACCGCGACCAGTAAATCGCACCGAGGCACATGGGACATGGCTCGCAACTGGTATAGAGCTCACATTCCGACAGGTCGAAGCTTTTAAGCTTCGCTCCGGCGTTGCGGACCGCGATCACCTCGGCATGGGCTGTCGGATCGTTCAGCTCGAGCACCATATTATTGCCCGTCGCAATCACCTCACCGTTGAGAACGACCACTGCCCCGAAAGGCCCTCCCTGGTTGGCTTGCATACCCTGACGCGACAGAGCGACCGCCTCGTCGAAAAATCGTTCGTCCATAGTTGCACCGCTTTCTACCTGCTTGAACCGCGCCATTTCCCGAATGTTGCATCCAATGGTGGCCCAATTGCCAGTCTAGGGAGATTCACCGGCTATTGGTAGAGCCGGTCGTTCTGCTGCCGCCCGCCCGCGAACTGCCAGGCGTTCTGAGCGCCTTGAAGTACCGGTAGCGGGCAATCAGTTGGGCGGCTCTGAGCAAGGGGAACAGTCCGCGCCAAGGCTGCACGTCGGAAGGTCTGGTCAATGACCTGATCGTGAGGAAGTTTCCGCCCGTACGTTGTTCGATGACAAAGCACTCTTCGCCGCTAACCGGATGCCCCGCCAAGGTCCGATAAGCGAAGCCGACTCGCTGAGTCGTTTCAACCACGGTGATCACTTCCACGGGTTCAAGGATCCTCGCCCCCGGCAAATTGACCCTGATGACCGGGCGCTGTCCCACGGCAACAGGAAGCGCAGGAATCACGCTAAATCCGCTGCGGGTTTTGATCCCCCAGCGCAGCACGTGCTCCGAAGCCCAGCGCCAATGACGCTCCCCCGAACCAATCCGCACCGTTTTCTCCCAGCGCAGATGGCCAAAATCTCCGGCTTCCCAGATCTGGCTCTCGGGAGACGTCAACGACGCGGGAACGGGTGCGTCCGAGCCCGCCATTAGTCCTCAAAACCGTAGAAGAGCTGTTCAAAGATTGCCCGCGAATGCCTGGTGGCTCGCAGGTAGTCCTCTTCCAGCGCGGGACCTTGATTGGCCTCGTAGCCGCACCAGCGTGCCACTGCCTCCATATCCCTCGCCGAGCGTGGCAGCACGTCGCTAGAACGCCCGGAGGTAATAATTTCTGCGCTTCTAATCCGTGTCGCCAAGGACCAGGTGAAGTCCAAGAGCTCGGCTTCCTCCTCGCTGATCAGCTCCAATCCGGCCATGGCATCCAATGCCTTGCGCGTGGCCGGAGTGCGTAGCGATGGATGTTTCCACGCGTAGCGCAGTTGATAAAACTGAACTAGCCATTCGATGTCGGAAAGCGAGCCCCGGCCAAGTTTCAGATGCCGGTTAGGATCGGCACCGCGCGGCAGTCTTTCGGACTCGACGCGAGCCTTGATCTTTCGAATGTCCTTCATCTGGCCCTCGTCGAGGCCCTGGCCGTAGCGTACCGGCTCGATAAGCTGGATGAAGTCCGCGGCAAGTTGCGCATCGCCGGCAAAGGGGCGGGCACGTTGCAGAGCTTGGCGTTCCCAGACTTCCACCCAACGTTCGTAGTACTGGGCATAGGCGTCAAGCGAACGAACCAGCATTCCGGCTCGCCCCTCGGGACGCAGATCGGAATCGACCTGAAGTTTCACTTCGGCAGGAATGGCCGGTTTAAGCGGCTTATTGCTCCAGGAGGTCAACTCGGTCACCACGCGCAAGGCCTGTTCCTGAGATTCTTGGGCACTGGTGCCGTCCACGGGACGCTGCACGAAGAGCACGTCGGCGTCTGAACCGTAGCCGATCTCCTCCCCACCTTGCCGCCCCATGGCGATGACGGTGATGATCGCATGCACTCCATGCTTTTGCTGGTCCGCCGCGAGCAGCACCTTCAAAATTCCATCGATCATGTTTCCGTCGATATTCGACAGGGCCTCGCCGACTTGCGAGACGTTCAGAAGACCCGCTCCGTCCGCCAGCGCAACGCGCAAGAACTCGCGACGGCGCACCAAACGGATTTGCCGGATCGCCGCCTCGGGCTGTTTGGTGCGCTGGATGATCGAGGCGTTCTGTTGCTGCAGGCTCTGGTAGGTCTGCGGTGCCAACGCGCTGTTCGAGCCCAGCCATGCGGCGGCCGCCGGCTCATTGGCCAGCAAATCGGTCAAGAACCGTGTGTTTGACAGCAGGTGGCTCAAGCGCTCGGCCGCCGCATTGGTATCACGCAACATGCCCAAGAACCACGGAGACTTCCCTAAGGCCTCGCTGAGTCTGCGGAACCCCAACAGGCCGGCGTCCGGGTCCACGCCCCGGGCGAACCAATCCAGGAGCACCGGCAGCAGTTGCCGCTGCAGCGAGGACCGGCGCGAGACTCCCCCGGTCAGCGCCTCGATATGGCGCATCGCCGCCTTTGGATCCAGATAGCCCAGGGCACGCAGGCGTGCCTGAGCGGATTCCGGGGTCAGGCGCACCTGGTCTGCCGAGAGATTCGAACTGGTGACCAGCAGCGGGCGGTAGAAGATGCGTTCGTGCAGCGAACGAACGAGTCGTTTGGTCTCATTCCACCGGCGCAAAAGCTTTTCGGGGTTCGTGGCCTGCAGGTCACCGGCTCCGCGCACTGCCCGGGCCAGCACCCGTTGTGCCCCCTCAACGCGTGGCATCAGGTGCGTACGGCGCAGCTGGCTAAGTTGGATTCGGTGTTCTAGCAGGCGCAGGTAGCGGTAAGACTCGTCAAAGTTTCTCGCGTCTTCGCGGCTGATGTAGCCGATCTCGCTCATCGCCCGTATCGCCAGCGTAGTCGTCGGCACCTGGATCTCGGGATCCACGCGTCCATGGACCAATTGCAGAAGCTGCACGGTGAATTCCACGTCGCGCAGTCCGCCAGGCCCCAACTTGATTTGCCAAGGAACTTCTTCCTTGTCGATGTGGTCGCTCACCCGCCGACGCATGGACTGCACGGATTCAACGAAGCCTTCGCGCTCCGAGCTGGACCAGATCATCGGGGAGACCATGCGCTCGTAAGAACGTCCAAGTTCCGGGTCCCCGGCAATGGCTCGCGCCTTGAGCAGCGCTTGGAACTCCCAGGAGTGCGCCCACCGGTTGTAATAGGCTTCATGTGACGACAAAGTCCGGGTCAGCGCCCCGTCCTTGCCTTCCGGACGCAAGTTCGCGTCCACTTCCCAGAGCATCGGTTCGGGGCCAGGGACCATAATTGCACGGGCCGTATTGCCGCACAGTACGGTGGCGATGGCCGATGCGAGGTCCTCATCCAGGTTCGGGGTGCTGCCGTGCACATAGATCACGTCTACATCTGAAATGTAGTTCAGTTCCCGAGCACCACATTTGCCCATGCCGATGATGGAAAGCTTGACGCTGTCTACATCTTCCGGGGTGTACTGCTCGGAGGCTTCGGCGCGTGCGATTGCCAGTGCACCTTCGAGCACCGCACCAGCCATATCAGCGAGTTCGGCGGCGACGAAGGGAAGAATTTCCTGCGGGTCCGCGGCGCCAAGGTCTCGGTACGCCAAAGACAGCAGCGCCTTGCGGTAACTCGCACGTAATTTCTGCCGTGCTTCGGCCCCAATGCACGATGATATCCAGTGTTCGTTGGCGGTGCGCGTGGCGCCGACCGAGTCGAGCATGGCACTGCGTAGGGATTCGAGACCGACTGGCCGAAAAGTTGTGCTCGGCGCCTGGTTGACTACGGCCAAGGCCTCGGGGCAGCGGATCAAGAACTCGCCCAGGGCCGAGGAGCCGCCAAGCAGGCGCACCATTGCCAAGCAGGTATCCGGCTCCCGGAAAATCTCTGCGGCTTCGGGATGACGATCCACGAGCCTGAGCGCCAGCAGAAGGGCCTGGTCGGGATCTGGCGCGTGCGCCATCATCCTCACGATGAGAACCGGATCAACGTTCGCCAGTTCTTCTGCTTCAAGGAACTTCTTGGCGCGTTCGGTATCGCTGAATCCAGCGTTGATCAGTGCCCGTGAGGATACTTCTGCCATATTCTTCGTGTGTCTCCCACTTGCCACCACGTCGTGGACGTGGCGTACTCCTTAGAGGATTCCCAGATACTTGTTGAGCTCGTAGGGGGTGATGACCTGACGGTACTCTTCCCACTCGGCTCGTTTATTGGCCAAGAAGGAGTTGAAAACCTGTTCGCCAAGCACCTCTGCCATCAGCTCGGATTCTTCCATAGCCTTCAGCGCATCGTGCAGCGTGCCAGGCAGCGGGACGTGGCCCGAGGCACGGCGTTCTGCGGTGGACAGTGCCCAGACATCGTCCTCGGTCGGCTCCTCCAGTTCGTATCCCTCACGGATGCCCTTCAGCCCGGCGCCAAGCAGGGTTGCGTAGGCCAGGTAGGGGTTGGCGGCGGAATCGATGCCGCGGTATTCCACGCGGGCGCTTTGTCCCTTGCCTGGCTTGTACAGCGGCACGCGGACCAACGCGGAACGGTTGTTGTGGCCCCACGAACGGTAGCTTGGAGCTTCACCGCCGCCCCAGAGTCGCTTGTAGGAATTCACGTACTGGTTGGTGATCGCGGTCATCTCGGGCGCATGGTGCAAAATGCCGGCGATGAATGAACGAGCTACGTCGGAGAGCTGGTACTCGCGGCCGGCCTCGAAAAATGCATTCGCGTCGCCCTCGAACAGCGAGAAGTGAGTGTGCATTCCGCTGCCTGGCTGGTCCGAAAACGGCTTGGGCATGAAGGTGGCGTGGATGCCCTTCTGCATGGCCATTTCCTTGATGACGGTGCGGAAGGTCATAATATTGTCGGCGGTCTGCAGTGCATCTGCATAGCGCAGATCAATTTCGTTCTGCCCTGGCCCGGTCTCATGGTGCGAGAATTCGACCGAAATCCCCAAGGCTTCCAGGGTAGTCACCGAGGCGCGACGGAAATCTTGGCCCACACCATCGGGCACGTGGTCGAAGTAGCCGCCATTGTCTATCGGCTGCGGGCGGCCCTGCTCATCGAGCTTGCTGTTCTCCAGCAGATAGAACTCGATTTCAGGGTGCGTGTAGCAGGTGAATCCCATGTCGGCCGCTTCGGTCAGCTGGCGTTTAAGCACCTGTCTAGGATCCGCGCTGGAAGGCTGGCCTTCGGGGGTGAGGATGTCGCAGAACATGCGGCTGGTGGGCTCGACTTCGCCGCGCCATGGCAGAATCTGGAAGGTCGCCGGATCTGGCTGCAGAAGCATATCTGATTCGGAGATGCGCGACAGCCCGTCGATCGACGAGCCATCAAAACCCAAGCCCTCTTCGAAGGCGTCTTCAACTTCGGCCGGGGCCAACGCTACAGACTTCAAGGAACCGACGACGTCGGTAAACCACATACGCACGAACCGAACATCACGTTCTTCAATGGTGCGCAGCACGAATTCCTGCTGACGATCCATAATTCACCGCCTCAAAATCTTTGATTCCGGCACTGATCACAGCCGGGAGTTAAACAACCTGATGCAAGACTATACGTTTTGAGCCTCAAACTCTGCCACGCACCGCTGGGTCCAAGTGCGATAAGGTTTTTCTATGCCCCAACCATATCTTTCCGACCCTGACAAAGGTCCTTCCCGCATTAGGGTTCACCATTTACAGCAGGCAAAAGAGCATGGCGAAAAATTCGCCATGTTAACCGCATATGACGTCATGATGGCCGAGATCTTCGACCAGGCAGGCATCGAGCTGCTTCTGGTAGGCGACTCAGCCGCCAACACCGTTGTCGGCTACGACTCCACCTTGCCTATTACCGTGGACGAAATGATCGTGTTCACCAAGGCCGTTGCCAATGGTGCCAAGCGCGCTCTGGTCGTAGCCGATCTCCCATTTGGCTCCTACGAGCAGTCCCCGCAGCAAGCGGTAGCCAGCGCGGTTCGGCTCATGAAGGAGGGCGGCGCCCAGGCCGTGAAGGTTGAAGGCGGCCATCAGTTCGCCGAGCATGTTCAAGCGATGGTGCTTGCCGGAGTTCCGGTCATCGGACATATCGGATTCACCCCGCAATCCGAGCATGCCCTGGGCGGCTACCGTGTTCAAGGACGCGGAGACGCCGCCGCGGAGATGATCGCGGATGCCCAGGCGCTAGAGCGTGCCGGAGCTTTTGCGGTCCTCATGGAAATGGTGCCAAGCCCTGTGGCGGGCAAGGTCGATGCGGCCCTGCGGGTGCCAACCATTGGCATCGGCGCGGGAAACGCGACCACCGGTCAGGTACTTGTCTGGCAGGACCTCCTCGGGCTGGGTGCCCACCGCACCCCGCGATTCGTGAAGAAGTACGCCGATCTTCGCTCGGTGATTTCCACGGCCGTCAGCGAGTACCACCGGGACGTGGTGAGCGGCGCATTCCCCTCGGCCGAGTACGAATTCAAGGACTAACAAGTTCCACGGCCACCACATTGGACCCGGGTGCAAGGAATCAATTTCCCTGCACCCGGGTCCAGCTGGTTATTCGTCCTCTTCGTCTTCGGCATCCCAGGCTTCGTTGCGGGCCTGCACCTTGGACATCGCGTTGCGTGCCTCGTCCTCGGTATCGTAGGGGCCGAGAAGCTGGGTCCAGTCGGACTGCGGTCCCTTCTCGATTCCGCCGGTCGATACGTTGTACCAATATTTGCCTTCACCGGGGGTGGCGCTCTGGCTCACGGTCAGCTCCTAGGTTCGTTTGCTGTTGCTGACTCCACGCTAGCTCAATCTCACGCACATCGGTGGCTTCAGAAACGCGATGTTGGGCTAGCCCCTTAGCTAGAATGTTTATATGGCTACTGTCGCAACTGCACCACTTGGAACCCTGACCCCTGGCACGATCTCACCGGAGCTCTTCGTCCCGGCGCATATCGAACGACCCGAATATGTGGGCAAGAAAGAACCGGCAAAAAGCACGGCCTCGGAAGTTAAAAGTCCTGAAGTGATCGAGCGAATCCGCATTGCCTCACGGATCGCGGCCCAAGCGCTGGCCGAAGTTGGCAAGGCCTGCCAGCCGGGCGTGACCACAGATGCGCTTGATCGTCTGGGTCACGAATTCTTGATGGATCACAACGCCTACCCATCGACTCTCGGCTATCGGGAATTCCCCAAGTCGCTCTGCTCCTCGCTCAATGAGGTCATCTGCCACGGCATCCCGGACAGCACCGTGTTGCAGGATGGCGACATCATCAACATCGATATCACCGCGTACATCGGCGGGGTGCACGGGGATAACAATGCAACGTTCCTCGTGGGCGACGTTGACGAAGAATCCCGGCTTTTGGTGGAACGCACCGAAATGTCCTTGAAGCGGGCGATCAAGGCAGTGATGCCGGGGCGTGAAATCAACGTCATCGGGCGCATCATCGAAAGCTACGCCAAGCGCTTTGGCTATGGCGTGGTCCGTGATTTCACCGGCCACGGGGTCGGCGAGGCATTCCACACCGGGCTGATCATTCCGCACTACGATGCGGCGCCGGCCTACGATACCTTGATCGAGCCTGGCATGGTCTTCACCATCGAGCCGATGCTGACCCTGGGCACCATTGAATGGGATATGTGGGCCGATGACTGGACGGTGACCACGCGCGACAAGAAGCGCACCGCACAGTTCGAGCACACCCTGCTGGTCACCAACGACGGCGCCGAGATTCTCACCCTTCCGTAGCGGCTCGAATACTCGATTGTCGGCAAGGAACAAGGCCGGGCCCCGAACCGTCATGGTTCGGGGCCCGGCCTTGAAACTATCTGCCTACGGCTGGGAAGCGTTGGCCACTAGTCTGCGGTAAGCGGACGCTGGTTTCCCTGCGGGGTCTTGGCCCGGCGGTCGCGCAGCTTCGCGATCGCAGTTTCGAAATCCGTGAGCGACTGGAAATTGTGATAAACGCTAGCGAAACGCAGATAAGCGACTTCGTCCAGGCGCGACAGCGGCTCGAGAATCGCCAGCCCAACCTGATGGGCCGGGATTTCTGCGGCCCCGGAAGTCCGGACCGCTTCCTCAACCTCTTGAGCCAGGATGGCCAGATCGTGATCGGTCACGGGGCGTCCTTGGCAAGCCTTGCGCACGCCATTGATGACCTTGTGGCGCGAGAATGGCTCCACGGCACCGGACTGCTTCAAAACGCTCAGCGAAGCGGTTTCCGTGGTGGTGAAACGGCGCGAACACTCGGTGCATTGACGACGGCGTCGAATGGACACGCCATCGTCGGCGACTCGGCTATCGACCACACGCGAATCTGCGTTGCGACAATAAGGGCAATTCATGGCACCTCCAACTTTTTGCGACCGTGGTGTCTACCGAGGCCTACGGCGTACAGAAATCCACACACGTCACCTAATAGTTTAGCTTCTAAAGCGCCTGACGGACCGCGACTGCATCGCCGTGCGCTGGAAGGTCCTCCGCATTGGCCAGATTGATCACGTGAGCGGCTACCTCAGCGAGCGCGCGCTTGCCGTAGTCGATCACCTGGATGGCCTTCAAGAAGGTGTTCACATTCAGCCCCGAGGCATGCAGGGCGGTACCGCTGGTAGGAAGCACGTGGTTTGACCCGGCGCAGTAATCTCCCAGCGACACCGGAGCGTACTCACCTACGAAGATCGCCCCGGCAGCATTGATCCGCGCGGCAATCGCGGCGGCGTCTTGGGTCAGCACCTCGAGGTGTTCGGCCGCATACGCATTGCATACGTCGATCCCCTGCTCCAGGTCATCGACCAGGATGATCGCCGATTGCGTACCTGCCAAAGCCTGCTGCACGCGTTCGGTGTGTTTTGTTGCGGCCACCTGCGTGGCAAGTTCGGCGCGCACAGCGACAGCTAGCTCCGGCGAGTCGGTGACCAGTACGGCCGCCGCATTCGCATCGTGTTCGGCCTGCGAAATCATGTCCGCGGCGACGAAGGCCGCGTTGGCCCGGTGATCGGCGAGGATCGCAATTTCGGTGGGTCCGGCTTCCGCATCGATTCCCACTACTCCCTTGACCAGGCGCTTAGCGGTCGCGACGAAGACATTGCCCGGACCTGAGATGACATCTACCGGTTCGATATCTCCGCGCTGGTCTCCGGGGACTTCGACGCCGTAGGCGAAGGCCGCGACGGCTTGCGCACCTCCCATGGCGTGCACCTCGGTAATGCCCAGCAGCTTCGCCGCGGCAAGGATCGTTGGGTGCGGCAGTCCTCCGAAGTCACGTTGCGGAGGGCTGGCCAACGCCAGCGAGGAGACGCCTGCCGCCTGCGCCGGGACGGTGTTCATGATCACCGAGGAGGGATAGACGGCCAGTCCTCCGGGAACATATAGTCCGACGCGGCGCACCGGCACCCAGCGCTGCGTCACGGTGCCGCCGTGGCCATAGCTCACATTTGCATCCTGCGGCAGCTGCGCTGCGGCGAAGACTCGCGCGCGGCTGATCGACTCTTCCAGAGCCAGCCGGACCTGCGGGTCTAGCTCGTCCAGGGCACGATCGAGTTCGCCCTGGGGTACCCGGGTATGCTCCAGATCAACCTTGTCGAATCGCTTCGCGAGGTCCTTCAACGTCTTCATGCCATGCTCGCGCACGTCCTCGATGATCTGCTGGACCACCTCGGCGGCGGTCTGCGAGTTCACTTCAGGTCGCGGCAGTTTGGCCTTGAGCTGAGCACGGTTGAGTTTCTCTCCACGCCAATCGATGGTCGCGAGTTCGGAAAAGACTGTATCTGGGTTTGAAGTCACGCTCCTAGTTTAACGCCTGTGACCGGGTTAGCTTTCCTTTGGTTACCCAACCCGGTCATACGCCTCTGGAAGTTGCTACACGTCCAAACAGGCAGGGCCCAGCAGTACCTTGAGGTCTCCGAACAATGCGGGGTTCGGATTGACCCTGAAGTTCATCCCTAGCCGCATCAAGGAGGTTCCCCGGCTGCCGGTGAGTTTCACCCGTACCTCGGTATTGCCATTGTGGGTACGCAGCACGTCACCGAGCTTTTGGATCAGCGATTCGGTGGCCTTATGCGTCGGAATCCCGATGACCACCGGTCCGGTGCCAGAGGCATCGGAGAGTTCCGGAATCATCATTTCTTGGGCGTTGAGCGTAATCGAACCATCATCGCGGCGCTGCACGCGGCCCTTGATGACCACGATCAGGTCATCGGCCAGGATCTCGGCGATCGGCTGATAGGCCTGCCCGAAGAACATGACTTCCATGGAGCCCGAGAGGTCTTCGATCTCACACCGCGCGTAGGGATTGCCGGATTTCTTGGCAATGCGCCGCTGCAGCCCGCTGATCATGCCTGCAATCGAAATGACGTGCCCATCGGAGGGCCCTTCATCCGAAAGCACGCTGGTGACCGGCATATCCGCGTACTGGTCCAGGGCAGAGCCCAGTCCCTGCAAAGGGTGGTCCGAGACGTAAAGGCCGAGCATATCCCGTTCGTAAGCGAGCTTTTCCTTCTTCTCCCAGTCGGGGAGGTCGGGGACGGCCACCGTCATCGCGTCCGAAACATCGGAGGTATCCAGCGCGCTGAACAGGTCGAACTGGTTCGCGGCCTCATTGCGCTTGAGCTGGATGACCGAGTCCACTGCTTCTTCGTGGATAGCCACCAGCGCACGGCGCGGGTGCTCCATCGAGTCGAAAGCACCGGCCTTGATCAAGGATTCGATGGTGCGCTTGTTGCATACCACCGCCGGAACCTTGCTCAGGAAGTCGCTGAAGTCCCGGTAGGCTCCCTTTTCGGTGCGCGCTTCGACCATGCCAGCCACGGCGTTGGCGCCGACGTTTCGGATGGCGCCCATGCCGAAGCGGATGTCCTTGCCCACAGGGGTAAAGTTCAAGGCCGATTCGTTGACATCAGGCGGCAGCACGGTGATGCCGATGTGGCGGCATTCGTTCAGGTACAGCGCGAGCTTATCCTTGTCGTCGCCGACGCTGGTGAGCAAGGCGGCCATGTATTCGGCCGGGTAGTGAGCCTTGAGGTAGGCGGTCCAGTAGGAGACCACACCGTAGGCTGCCGAGTGGGCCTTATTAAAGGCATAGTCGGAGAAGGGCAGCAGAATGTCCCACAGGGTTTTCACTGCGGCGTCGGAATACCCGCTGTCGTTCATGCCCTTTTTAAAGCCGGCGAACTGCTTATCCAGTTCGGACTTCTTCTTCTTGCCCATGGCGCGGCGCAGAATATCTGCCTGGCCCAGCGAGTAGCCGGCCAGCTTCTGCGCGATCGCCATAACCTGCTCCTGATACACGATCAGGCCGTAGGTCCCGCCGAGAATATCCGCAAGCGGTTCTTCGAGTTCCGGGTGGATCGGAGTAACGTCCTGCAACCCGGTTTTACGCAATGCATAATTGGTGTGCGAGTTCGCGCCCATTGGACCCGGACGGTACAGGGCGATGACTGCCGAAATGTCTTCGAAGTTATCCGGACGCATCATTTTCAGCAGCGAACGCATCGGGCCACCGTCGAGCTGGAACACGCCGAGGGTATCACCGCGGGCCAGCAGCTGGTAGGCCGCGGGATCTTCCAAGGTCAACACCTCGAGGTTGATCTCGTTCCCGGTGTTGTACTGAATGTTCTCCAGCGCGTCGGAAATGATGGTGAGGTTGCGCAACCCCAGGAAGTCCATCTTGATCAGCCCCAAACCTTCGCAGGTCGGGTAGTCGAACTGGGTGATGACTTGGCCATCCTGAAAACGGCGCATAATCGGGATCACGTCAATAATCGGATCCGAGCTCATGATGACGCCGGCGGCGTGTACACCCCACTGGCGCTTCAGCCCTTCCAGGCCCTTCGCGGTCTCGAAGACACGCGCGGCTTCCGGGTCATTCGCCACCAGGTTGCGGAAGTCCCCGGCTTCGGAATAGCGCTTCGAATCCGGATTCTCAATGTCGTTGAGCGGAATGTCCTTGGCCATCACCGCCGGAGGCAATGCCTTGGTCAAGGTTTCACCCATGCTAAATGGGTAGCCAAGCACGCGTGAGGAGTCCTTCAGCGCTTGTTTGGTCTTGATCGAACCATAGGTCACGATCATGGAGACACGTTCGTCGCCGTACTTTTCGGTCACGTACTTGATGACCTCCGCGCGGCGGCGATCATCGAAGTCGACGTCGAAGTCGGGCATGGACACACGTTCCGGGTTCAAGAAGCGCTCGAAGATCAGCCCGTGCACCAGCGGGTCTAGGTCGGTAATACGCATGGCATAGGCAACCATGGAACCGGCACCGGAGCCACGGCCCGGACCGACACGGATGCCGTTGTCCTTGGACCAGTTGATGAAGTCCGCCACGACGAGGAAGTAGCCAGGAAAGCCCATCTTGATGATGACGTCCAGCTCATAGTCCGCCTGCCGGCGCGAAGCGTCCGGAACGCCATTGGGATACCTGTAGTGCATCCCCTTGTCGACTTCCTTGATCAGCCAGCTGGTCTCATCTTCTCCCGGAGGACAAGGGAACTTCGGCATGTAGTTCGCGTTGGTGTCAAAGGTGAGATCAACGCGATCTGCGATTTCAAGGGTGTTGTCGCAGGCTTCTGGATGTTCCTTGAACAGCTCGCGCATTTCGCGCGCGCTCTTGAGGTAGTAACCGGAACCGGAGAATGCGAAGCGGCTGCCACCCTGGTCATAGGTCGGTTCATCGAGCGTGGAACCCGAGTTGATGGCAAGCAGCGCCTCGTGCGCTTTCGAATCAGCTTCATGGGTGTAGTGCAGGTCGTTGGTCGCCACCAAGGGGATGCTCAGCTCGCGGGCCAGGCGCAACAGGTCCTTGGTGATCCTGCGTTCAATCTCCAGACCGTGGTCCATGATCTCGCAGTAATAGTTTTCCTTGCCGAACAGGTCCTGGAGCTCCGCCGCGGCAGCCTTGGCCGCGTCGTATTGCCCGAGGCGAAGCTTGGTCTGCACCTCCCCGGAGGGGCAACCGGTGGTCGCAATCAGGCCCTCGGAATGCTCGTTGAGCAGTTCGCGGTCCCAGCGCGGGTACTTGCCGAACACCGAGTCCAATGAGGCTCTGGAGGAACCCTTGAACAGGTTGTCCATGCCCTTGTTGTTATAGGACAGCAAGGTCATGTGGTTGTACAGGCCACCGCCGGAAACGTCGTCGCCTTTTTGCGATTCGTCGGTACGCCATTTCACACGGGTCTTGTCATCACGGGCGGTGCCCGGGGTGACATAGGCTTCTACGCCGATAATTGGCTTGACGCCGGCGTCGGTCGCCCGTTTCCAGAAATCAAAGGCGCCAAAGAGGTATCCATGGTCGGTGATGGCCATGGCTTCCATGCCTTGCCGATTGGCTTCTTCGAATAGCTCGCCTAGCCGGGCTGCTCCGTCCAGCATGGAGTATTCGGTATGGGTATGCAGATGGACAAATCCGTCACGTGTCGCGCTCACTGAACCAGTCTAGCGATTCACGCAACGAATTTCGTCCACTGCCCCACCCGCTGTGGGAGCTCTCATAGCAAGTAGCGTGGGATCTAGTAAGTTCCCTCGCGCAGTAGCTCCAATGCACCCGACAGGTCGTGCGGATATTCGCTTTCGTACTCGACCCATTGATCGGTGACAGGATGGTTGAATCCCAGACGCTTGGCATGTAGCCATTGGCGGGTCAGTCCCAGGGCGGCACTGAACTTCGGGTCCGCACCATAAGTTTGGTCGCCGACGCAGGGGTGGCCGAAGGCTGAGAAGTGCACGCGAATCTGGTGGGTTCGGCCGGTTTCCAATTGCACTTCGACCAAGCTTGCCCGCCCGAAGGCCTCAAGCATTTCGTAATGGGTCACCGAATCACGTCCGCCTTCGAGTACCGCAAATTTCCAGTCGTGTCCCGGGTGGCGGCCGATGGGCGCGTCGATGGTTCCTTCAAGGGGATCCGGCAGTCCCTGGACCACCGCGTGGTAGACCTTTTTCGGAGTACGTTCCTTGAAGGCACGCTTGAGCGCGGTGTAGGCGCGTTCGGACTTGGCCACCACCATCAGGCCACTGGTGCCGACGTCGAGCCGATGCACGATGCCCTGGCGTTCTGACGCGCCGGAGGTTGAGATGTTATATCCCTCGGCCATCAGCGCGCCGACAACTGTCGGGCCGACCCAACCGGGCGAGGGATGCGCCGCGACGCCTACCGGCTTGTCGATGACCACATAGTCATCTTCGTCGGCAATAATCTTCAGATCTTCCACGGCTATTACTCTAATTTCTAATGGATCGGCCTGGGGTGGGATGGTCACGTGCAGCTTGTCCCCCACTTGGAGCTTAAGCGGCTTGGTGACAATCCGTCCGTTGACTTCAACCATCGAATCTTTGCACAGGGACTTGGCCAGGGTGCGCGGGATTTCCAGGGCCTTGGAGATATGGACGTCCAGGCGTTGCCCTGCGTCTTCAGGGGCGACGAGTAGTTCGTGGATCTCGGTGGTGTCGGTACCGCTCATGCTGTGGGCTCCGTGCTTTCGTCGTCCCCGTCGTTCATTTTCTTAGTTGGCGCATCGCCGATGGTGCCATCCAGATTTCTCCCGCGGATCAGCATCAGCGCAACCACGATCATCGAGCAGACGATGAACGAGTCCGCGACGTTGAAGATGGCAAAGTTTTGGACAGAGAACATGTCAACTACATGCCCGAAGCCAAAGGCCGGCTCGCGGAAGATTCGGTCGGTCAGGTTTCCCGCGACCCCACCGAGCAGACATCCCAGGGTGATCGCCCAGGAGCGTACCGCGACCTTGCGCAAGAGCAGGTAGATCACGTAGACCACGACCGCCGCTTGCAAGATGGCAAAGATGATCGTGAAGTCTTCGCCCATGGAGAAGGCGGCCCCGGGGTTGAGAATGTAATGGATATCCAAGAAATTCGGGATGACCACGAAGGATTCGCCGAGTTCCATATTCCTCTCCACGAGAATCTTGACCGCCTGGTCCAAGACCAGCGCGATCAAGGCGATGACCAGCCCGATGCCGGTGAAGCGCTTGGCCGCAGCAGCACTTCTCGGTTGTGAAGCACTCAAACTATTACCCATTAATTCCCTTTAAACATCAACGGTGGCGCCGGACAATCCCGAGCACCACCGTCAACTGTACTGATATTTAGTTCAAGCCATCAAACCCGTAAGGGACTAGTTGGACTTGGTTGCGTTATCGATGGAACCCTGCGACTCAAGGTCGCGGAGCTGTCCTTCGATGTAAGTCTTCAGACGTGCACGGTAGTCACGCTCGAAGCCACGCAGCTGCTCAAGCTTGCGCTCAAGTACTGACTTCTGCTGTTCCAGTGCGGAGAGAGTCTTGCGGCTCTTCTCTTCTGCAGAGGTAACCAGCGAGTTCGCTTCGGTCTTAGCTTCCGAGATGATCTTGTCACGCTGCTCAACACCGGAGGCAACGTATTCATCGTGCAGTCGCTGTGCCATCGAAAGCACGTTGGCTGCAGATTCTGCGGACTCGGTGCGAGGAGCGGCAGCAGGAACGGCGTTGGCTCCAGGAGCCGCGTCCTTCTTGTCCTCGACCTTGGCTGCAGCAACCGGAGCTTCGGCCTTCTTGGCCTCGGCCGCTGGTGCAGCTGCTGGGGTCTCGACCTTCTTTGGCTCTTCCGGCTTGGTTTCAGCCTTCTTTTCTTCAGCTGGTTTCGCAGCTGGAGCGGCGGCCACGGGAGCTGGAACGGACTGTTCCTTGGCCGAGACGCTGGTGTCCCCGCCTTGCGCTGCCAAGCGGCGGCGCAGCTCTTCGTTCTCACCGGTCAGGCGACGCAGCTCCACAACGATCTCGTCGAGGAAGTCATCTACCTCGTCTTGGTCGTAGCCTTCACGGAACTTGGTCGGCTGAAACCGCTTATTGACTACGTCTTCTGGCGTCAAAGCCATTGGGTCACCTCAATACTGGGATCATTTCCGCTCGACCGTTGATGTCTAGCGAAACACTTACCGTTCATTCAGTGTCGCGACCGGTGAAGTCGGAGCACTATTTCCTAAAGGATATAACGATTCGGACACTAATTACGAAATCGAACTGCCGGGACAGCTCTTTTTCTATTGAATTTTACAGTTTAGGATCCAGCCAGATCCTCGTATTCTTCTACGAAATACCTGCTCAGATCCCTGTACTGTAACCTACGCCACTAATGATCGATTTGACAATCATTACGACGATAAACAGGATCAAAAATGACAAGTCAAGCCGGATTCCACCGATATCCAATGGCTTAATCCTGCGTCTCAACCAACGCAACGGCGGGTCGGTAATAGTGACGATTGCTGTTGCGGCCACTAGCGCGATCCCTTTCGGGCGCCAATGCCGTGCAAAACTTTCAGTTATGTCCAACACAATTCGCATTATTAGCAGAATCTGCAAGACAGCTAGCAGGAAATAAATAATCCCGAACACCATGTTTACGCGCTCGCTCCTGCAGCTTAGCTCTGGTTGAAGAAGGTCGCCTGAGCTTCGGACTGTTTACGGTCTTCACCCAGTACTTCCACAGTGGCCGGGGAGAGCAGGAATACTTTATTCGTGACTCGCTCGATGGAGCCGTGGAGTGCGAAGACTAGGCCAGCCGAGAAGTCGACCAGGCGCTTAGCATCGGTTTCTCCCATATCGGTGACATTCATAATCACCGGGATTCCGTCACGGAAGTTCTCACCGATGATCTTGGCATCGTTGTAAGAACGCGGGTGAACGGTAGTAATTTGACGCAATTCGGAATCCTCATCCCGTACTGAAGGGGCACGCTTTATCGGTGTGACCGGAGCACGGTATTCGTTCTCTGGTTCTTTGGCTACGGAATGCGGGGCAACCGACTTGACTACCGGCTGCGGGCGCGGAGCTTCGGAAGGACGCTGCGGGGCAGCATCTTCTACGGCCCGCACCTGGGTCCTAGGTTCTGAGTTGTCCATTTCGGCCTCGCTCTGCTCAACAGCATCCGCCAAGCCGAGATAGACCATTGCCTTACGTAGTCCGTCAGCCACGATATTTCTCCTCAGTTGTCCCGTGCATGCACCCGCAGGTGCATCATTCCGCTACTCTGACGCTACCGCACGGCAATCGACAGGCATCGCTCATTCGAATTTTTTTGCGCGGTGTGTCGCGCAAGGCTAGGCTTTCGGCCATATCAGGCCAGCCAATCGACCCGCTTGCGGAGTTCTTCGGTAGGAGAAGAATCTCTCATCCTCTAAGGTGCAAATTCCGCTTTGCTGTACCGTAACACCAAGGGCTGAGAGTTCCTGCTCGGCCGAAACTGGCAGATCGAGAGCGGGAGTTCCCCAGCTAGTGCTGGATCGTATCCCCGGTCGCGCAAGCTCGGATTCGGCCGCCATCGCTTCAGGGACTTCATAGCAGCGCCCGCAAATGGCCGGACCGATGACGGCCTCGACCGCATCTGCACCCAATTGCCGCAGTTCGTCGACGGTACGCGTCAGAATCCCACCCAGAAGCCCTCGACGCCCGGCATGGGCCGCGGCGGTGAAAGTCCGATCATTGCGCTTGTCTCGTGCAACAAAAAGGACGGGCAGGCAATCGGCGACCATGACGGCCAGGGCCTCGCGACCGGTAGGGTCAATGAGCGCATCGCAGGTCGGCGCCTCGGGTTCATTCCATGAGGTTCGCAGGCCTGGGGCAATGTGCACCGCCACGGTGGAATGGATTTGGTTCATGAAGTGCAATGAAAAACGGCGAACCCCGATCGAGTCTTCCAGCTTGGCCCGATGCTCCCCTACTAAGTGGGGGTCATCGTTTACATGCAAGGCCAGGTTTCCCTCGGCTTGCGTGGTAAATGCCAGTTGGATACTCGAATCGAGGTTCGACGCGAAATGTAGCACTGCTCAGCTTGTCGCTGTTTTTACTTTAGGAAGTCCGGAACGTCCAGGTCATCGTTCGAACCGTTAAGGTCCGAGTCGACAACGTCTGGAAGATCCTGGAAGGAGTTGTTCTGCTCCGCTGCCGCTGGCTTTGCTTCTGGAGCAGCAGCCGCCGGAGCTGGTGTTGCTTCAGGGGCCACCGCAGCTGGAACAGGCTGCTGCTCCTGTGCCTGACGGCTGGCCGCTGGCTTTGAAACCAGCGGAGCCATCGGCTTGCTGGTTACGTCCGGCTCGTCAAAGCCGGCAGCAATTACCGTGACTCGAGCTTCGTCACCCAAGGCGTCGTCGATGACGGCACCGAAGATGATATTGGCTTCTGGGTGCGCGACTTCCTGAACCAGACGAGCTGCCTCGTTGATCTCAAACAAACCGAGATCCGAGCCACCCTGAATGGAGAGCAGGACGCCGTGCGCACCGTCAATGGATGCTTCCAGCAACGGCGAAGCGATTGCTAGTTCCGCGGCCTTGACCGCACGATCCTCGCCACGTGCCGAGCCGATACCCATAAGTGCCGAGCCGGCACCCTGCATAACGGACTTCACGTCGGCGAAGTCGAGGTTGATCAGACCCGAGGTAGTGATCAAGTCGGTGATGCCCTGAACACCGGAAAGCAGAACCTGGTCTGCTTGGCGGAATGCGTCCAGAACGGAAACGTTGCGGTCCGAGATGGACAGCAGTCGGTCGTTCGGGATGACGATCAGAGTATCGACTTCGTCGCGTAGTGCCTCGATGCCATTTTCGGCCGAGTTTGCGCGGCGGCGACCTTCGAAGGTGAATGGGCGGGTAACGACGCCGATGGTCAGTGCGCCCAATCCGCGGGCGATTCGTGCCACGACGGGCGCGCCACCGGTACCGGTGCCACCGCCTTCGCCGGCGGTCACGAAGACCATGTCGGCGCCGCGGAGGACGTCTTCGATCTCTTCTACGTGGTCTTCGGCTGCCTGGCGTCCCACATCAGGGTTCGCGCCAGCGCCGAGACCGCGAGTAAGTTCGCGTCCTACGTCGAGCTTAACGTCGGCATCACTCATGAGTAGAGCCTGCGCATCGGTATTGATGGCGATGAATTCAACGCCCTTGAGACCGACTTCGATCATTCGATTGACTGCGTTTACACCGCCACCGCCGATTCCGACGACTTTAATGACCGCGAGGTAATTCTGTGGAGCTGCCACGTCCCGCTTCCCTTGTTAGATGTGCTACATATTTCACGATTCATGCGCGAAACCTTGACCTTTTGCCTTAAGGTTAAGTTTCTGTCAAGCTATCGCTATTAAGAACGCTATGAGCCATGCTGGCTTTCTGCAACGACCGCCGTGGCGTGTCGCCTATTGAAACCTATCTTTCCAGAATTTACCTTGAGAATGTTCATCCCTCGCCCGTGGCGAACGACTTAATACGTCACCGGGTTTTCTGGATTGGTCACGTCGATGACCTTGGCCATCTTCGGATTTTCTTTTAGTTCATCGAGGAAAATCTTCGCAACTTCATTTTTAAGTGCGGCTTTCGCCCCGTCTCCCCAGATCAGAGTTCGCTTCTTCGGCAAGGCGAGTTCCATGAAACCGGCCTGGGTCAGCGTAGCGGTGGAGACCTGCTTGAGCACGTTGGGCTCCACCGTGCTCAGGATCCCGGTCAACAGCTGAAACTGTTCCGGGTCTTTGGTTTGATCCGAGGCCTTCACCCGAGGAAGTTTGGTCTTGTCCTTCTCTCCGACTTTTTTCAGCTTCTCTCCGGTAGAGGAGACGATATAGGAATTTTTCCCCTCCACCAGGATCGCCACAGGCTCGGCCTCCACCACTTCGACGACTAGCGTGTCGGGCATTTTCGCACGCACCACAATCTCGTCCACGGCTGGCTGATCGCCGATAAGCTCTGCGACACGCGATTCGGAGATCCGCGGCAGCGGCACTCCTTCCAGCGGCGCCAGCGCTTCGAGCAGCTTCTTCTCGCTGACCAGCTTGCTTCCGGCCACCTCAATCTTCTTGGCGGCAAGCAGCGGCGAAAAGCTGAGAATCAATACCGCCGCGATGCTCAGCGCCACAATGCTTGCGGCGATGACAATGAGCAGCTTGCGTCGTTTCTTCTCCGGGCTGGCTGGCAACTCGACAACCTTGGTGTTTTCCCCCATGGTGGCTCCCAGCTTTATTCGCAGGACAGTGCTGCAACGATTTGCGAACCAAGTTCGGTCACGTCGCCGGCACCAATGGTCATCAGAACATCTCCGGGTTCGGCATACTCGACCACGTGGGCCACCGCCGCCGCCGGGCTGAGCACTTCGCTTGGCACTTCGATCCGCTCGGCGATCAGCGCGCTGGTGACTCCGGGGATCGGCTCTTCACGTGCCGGGTAGATCTCCAGAACGCGCACGCTGTCGGCCAGCGACAAGGCTTGGGCGAACTGGCGGTAGAACTCTTGGGTTCGGCTGAAAAGATGCGGTTGGAACACCACATGCAGCTTTCCGTCTCCCACCACTGCACGTCCTGCCTTCAAGGCGGCGTTTACTTCGGTGGGATGGTGGGCGTAATCATCATAGACACGCACGCCTTCGGCTTCGCCTTTGAACTCAAAACGGCGCGCTGCACCTGCAAAACTCGCCAATGCCTCAAGCGCATCGTCGATTTCGAGCCCGGCATCCATGCCTACCGCCAGGGCTGCGGCAGCGTTGAGCAGATTGTGCTGGCCGGGCACCGCAAGGTTCAGCGTATGGCTCTCGCCGCTCCCCCATTCGATGGTGCATGCAAAACGCCCGTCGTCCAGCGCGCGCGCATCGCTGAGCCGACGGTCAGCGTGATCGGCGAAACCGTAGGTCTGGATCCGCAGTTCGGGACGTTCGTGGCGCATCTTGCGAGCCAGATCATTGGCGCCTTCATCATCTGCACAGCAAATGAGCAGGCCATCCGCGGGCAGCAGCCGAGCGAAATCTACAAAGGCCTGGTGCACGGCTTCCGCCGTACCGTAATGGTCGAGGTGATCGGCTTCGACGTTGGTGACGACAATGACATTTGGCCGATAATTCAAGAACGATGAATCGGACTCATCCGCCTCGGCGACGAAGATCGCTCCCGCGCCGAGTTCTGCGTTGGTGCCCAGACTCGGAATGTTCGCGCCCACGGCAAAAGACGGGGCTGCCGCGGCGGTCTTCAGCATATGGGCGGTCAACGACGTGGTGGTGGTCTTGCCGTGGGTTCCAGCGATGGCCACCACTTGCTGATGGCCGCGCATGGTCGCTTCGAGCCCCTCGGAGCGGTGCATGATGCGCAGTCCCCGGCGTAGTGCTTCATCGTACTCGGCGTTCCCGGGCTTGATGATCGAGGAGATCACCACGGTGTCCGCGTCGCCCAAGTTCTGTGGGTCATAGCCGACATGGATACGCGCACCGCGCCCGCGCAAGCCGTCGAGTACCGGCAGGTCCTTGGCGTCGGAGCCGGAAACCGATACCCCGTAGTCCAAAAGCAGTCGGGCAACGGCAGAAACGCCAACACCGCCAACACCCATCAGATGTACCTTGCCAAGTTCGGCGATGTGTTCGCCTGGCTGCTGTGCCATGTTTAGCCTTTCTGACCCGACGCTGAACGGCGGGATGAAACTTCATCGATAATCAGGGCCGCCATCTGCTCGGCGGCGTCTCGCTGCCCCAGGGCGGCGGCAGCCTGCGACATCTGTTCAAGTTTATGCTGATCGGTGACCAAGTTCAGGACTGTGTCGGTGACAAACTCGGGAGTGAACTCATCGTCGGCGACCAGCACCGCGCCCCCTGCTGCGACGAGTGCACGCGCATTGAGCTTCTGCTCACCATTGCCGATGGGCAAGGGCACCAATACCGAGGGGGTGCCCGCCACGGCCAGCTCGCAAACGGTCCCGGCACCCGAACGGCAGATCATCAGATCGGCCGCCGCATAGGCGTAGTCCATGCGTTCCACATATTCGCGCTGCGTATAGCCCTGCCGCGCCAAGAGATTTCCCTGGGCATCGGTGGCCTGCTTATCGCGGCCGGTAATATGCACCACGTGAATTCCGGCGGCCGTCAGCTCATCGAGCGCGGCGACCGTCGTGGTGTTGAGGCTTTGCGCCCCGGAGGAACCGCCGGTGACCAGGAGTACCGGAGCTTCATCGGTGAGTCCGAAATACGCGCGTGCTTCCTCGCGCAACGCGTTGCGGTCCATCAGCGCAATATTCGAGCGCATCGGCATGCCCACCTGGCGTTCCTTGGGTAACCCCGTATTGGCGAAGGTGGTTCCGACCGCAACGGCGTGTTTGGCACCCAACTTATTGGCCATGCCGGCAACCGAATTCGCCTCATGGACAAAGGTCGGTATCCCCAGCTGCTTTGCCGCTAAATAGGCTGGTGTGCATACGTAGCCGCCCACGCCGAGCAGTGCTTCGGCCCCGCTTACGCGCAGGGTCCGCTTCGCCTGGCTTAGCGCCTTGAGGAATCGAAATGGGAACTTGAGCAGATCCAGCGAAATACTGCGGGGCATCGGCGCCTTGGGAATCAGCTCCAGCCGATATCCAGCTTCCGGCACCAGCTTCGTTTCGAGTCCGCCCGGGGATCCCAGCGCGAGGATTTCTGCTTGATGCTCCCGTTTGCGGACCGCATCGGCGATCGCCAGCATCGGCGAGATATGGCCGGCGGTTCCGCCTCCGGCAACGACCAGACGGATCGGATCACTCATGGCTTTTTCTACTCCTTGGGTCCAAGACCGGCTGTTAGGCAATAACGTAAGCGAATACTACTTTTTGGGCTTCTTGGCATCCTCGACAAGGGTAGCCAAAGCGGCGACCTTCTGGGCGCGAGCCGAACACAGGACAAAACCCATGGCCAGCATTACCGCCAGCATGGCCGAGCCACCGGAAGAGATGAACGGCAAGGGCACGCCGATGACCGGCAGCAGTCCGCTCACGGTGCCGAGGTTGATGAACGTCTGGCCAATGATCCACGAAGAAATGCACCCCATGAGGACCTTCGTGTACAGGTCATTTGCGCGCATCGAAATGCGGTACACGGCCAAGGCCAAAAGCGCGAACATGGACAGCACGAAGAGCACTCCGACAAAGCCGAACTCTTCACCAAGAATTGAGAAGATAAAGTCGTTTTGAGCTTCCGGAACATAGGACCACTTCAACCGTGATTGCCCGGCGCCAACACCGAACCAGCCGCCGGATGCAAAGGCATGAAGTCCCATGCTCGACTGGTAGCAGATCCTGTCGTCGGGTCCGCAGTCGATGTTCAGCCACGCCAGCACTCGGGCACGGCGGTTGCTAGAGGCAAAAACCAAGACCGAGAGCACGATAAAACCCGCGGCGCCGGTCAGGGCCAGCCACTTGACCTTGAGCCCGCCGAGGAATAATGCGGTGGCGATGATCAGGATGAGGATCAGCGCGGTACCCACATCCTTGCCCCACAGCACCAGCAGGAGGATGGCGCCGCCGACGGGAGCAACTACTGGAATGAACAGGTGCTTGTAGTCGTGCAGCATGCCCTGTTTCTTTTCCAGCATGAACGCGGCAAAAACCGCCAACGCCAGCTTGGCGAATTCACTGGGCTGCAGCCCCACGGTGGCGGTGATGCGGATCCAGTTTCGGTTGCCCAAGACCTCATGGCCCAACGGGGTGAAGGCCACCAGGAAGAGCAGCCCGAACGCGATGATTGCCGCCGGCCAGGCGAGCCGCTTCAAGGACTCTGGTTTGAAAAATTGCATGACGATCATGCACGCGATCCCCAATGCGGCAAACATCGCCTGGGAGATTGCCACCTCAAAGCCATCGTTTCCGCGCGCGATCGCCTCGACCGATGCCGAGGACTGGACCATCAGCACACCGAAGACGGCTAGGGCGATGGAGGTGACGAACACCAGCATGTAGTCAATGGAGGCGGTCCGGGCACTACCGGATTCGATATTGCCGATGAGCCGAGAAATCGGGGAGATTTTAGGCTTTCCGTTCTTGGCTTTTTTGCCACGTGGTGACGCCATATCTGCCTCCCGTCCCGTCCGCTGCTTACTTGGTTTCTTCGGTGCCCGCATCCATCAGATCACTGACCGCGCTGATAAATGCGTTGCCACGCTGGGCGTAGGAACTGAATTGATCCATCGATGCCGCGGCCGGAGCCATCAGCACGGTGTCGCCGGCTTGAGCTAGTTCTGCCGCCTTGCGCACCGCTTGGGTCATCACCTGAGTCCCGCTAGGGGCAACGCCCTCGGCGGCTAGCCCTTGAGCGGTAATGTCGATCAGCTGTACCTGCGGTGCCTGTTCGGCCAACGCCGCACGCAGCGAATCGTTGTCCGTGCCGATCAGCAGCACGGCTCGTAGCCGTTGGGCATGCTCCTTGACCAGTTCGGTGTAGTCCACGCCCTTGGACAGGCCGCCGGCGATCCACAGCACCGAGCTGAACGCCGCAAGGGAAGCATTTGCCGCATGCGGGTTAGTTGCCTTGGAGTCGTTGATCCACAAGATCTCATCGCGACGCGCCACCGCTTGGATGCGGTGCGCTCCGGAATCAAACCCGCTAAGCCCCTTGGCGATCGCTTCGGCTTCCACCCCGTAGGCGCGGGCCAAGGTGGCCGCCGCCGCGGCGTTGGCCGCGGTATGCCGTGGAACGATCTCGCCGATATCTTTCAGCGCCACCAGTTCAAGCGCGTTGGTCCGGCGATCTTCGATGAATGCGCGGTCCACCAGCAGTCCTTCGACGATGCCTACGGTGGAAACCGCTGGGCTGTCGGTGGAGAAGCCAATGGCCCGGCAGCCTTCGACAACATCCGCGTTCTCGACCATTTTGAGCGTCGGCGCATCGGCAGTGTTGAAGATCGCGGCGACTTCGGTGCGTTCGTAGATCTTGGCCTTGTCGGCCTTGTAGCCTTCGAATCCACCATGCCAATCGACATGGTCCTCCGCGATGTTCAGCACCACCGAGGCGAGCGGCGAAATGCTGTGGGTGTAGTGCAGCTGGAAGCTGGAGAGCTCAACGACGAACACGTCGTATTCCACCGGTTCGCGCACCGCATCGAGAATCGGGGTGCCGACGTTGCCCACGGCGATCGCCCGCAGGCCGGCGGCCTGCAAGATGGCCTCGGTCATTCCTACCGTGGTGGTCTTGCCGTTCGTGCCGGTGATCGCCAGCCACTTCGGCGCGGTACGCCCGGCGCGGTTCTGGACCCGCCAGGCCAGTTCGATGTCGCCCCAGATTTCGATGCCGGCATCCGCGGCTTGAAGCAAGATCGGGTGACGCGGATTCCAGCCTGGCGAGACGATCACCAGGTCTGGCGCAGCGCCATCGACCTGTGGCAGCGAAGCGACGTGCTGCTCGCCGAGCAGCACCTCGTGGGCTCCGACCAGCTTGAGCGTTTCGGCGCGCTGGGCGTTGATCTTATCGTCGCGGCCGTCGATGACGCTGACGATCGCGCCCAGCTCGATCAGGGTATCCGCGGCAGAGAAACCGGAAAGCCCGAGACCCGCAACGAGAACGCGCAGGCCCTTCCAATTAGCATCCCAACTTCTCAGATCGGCCAGTTTTTCACTCACAGTGCGACAACCCATTCGGAGTAGAACAGACCCAGTCCGGCTGCCACGAACAGTCCGGCCAGAATCCAGAATCGAATAACAACATTCTCTTCGGACCAGCCGGAGAGCTCAAAGTGATGCTGCAGGGGCGCCATCTTGAACACTCGCTTGCCGCCGGAAAGCTTGAAGTAACCCACCTGGATGATTACCGACAGGGTAATGATCACGAACAGCCCGGCGATAACTAGCAGCAGCAGCTGCGTGCGCGAAAGAATGGCCATGGCCGCCACGGCGCCGCCGATGGCCAAGGAACCGGTATCGCCCATGAAAATCTTTGCCGGCTTGGCGTTCCACCACAGGAATGCGATCAGCGCACCGGAGATGGTGGCGCCGAGCAGCGCCAGATCCTGCGGGTCACGCACGGTGTAGCAGACTTCCATGGCGTTGGCGTTGCCGCAGGCCTGGTTCTGCTGCCAGATGCCGATCAAGGTGTACGCGCTGAACACCATGATCGAGGCCCCGGTCGCCAAACCGTCCAGGCCGTCGGTGAGGTTCACGCCGTTGGTGGTGGCGGTGACGATGAAGTTTGCCCAAAGCACGAACAGGATCAAGCCGAGCATTGGTCCGGCAAAGGCCAGATCGATGTTCAGGTCGCGCAAGAAGGAGATCGCGGTGGACGCCGGGGTCAGGCCCTGGCTGTTGGGGAACTGCAAGGCGAGGATGGCGAAGCTGATGCCCACGATCGCCTGCAGGACGATCTTCTGGTAGGCACGCAGGCCCAGGGAACGCTTCTTGGCGATCTTGATGAAGTCGTCGAGGAAGCCGACCAGGCCCATTCCGCCAAAGAGCAGCAGCACCAGCAAACCGCTAGCGGTGATGCCCGAGGAGGTGCGTCCCATTAATCCGAGGATCAGGTGCGTGGCAAAGTAGGCGACGAACACCGCAAGCACAAAGACCACCCCGCCCATGGTGGGGGTGCCGGACTTCACCGCGTGCGAATTGGGGCCGTCGTCGCGCACGACCTGGCCGTACTGCTTTTTGGTGAGCAGCCGAATGTATAACGGCATCGCCACCATGGTCAGCACCAGGGCAATGCCTGCGCCTAGAATCAATGCGATCACGCGTCTTCGCCTTCTTTCACAAGTGCAGCGATGTCATCGCCCAGGTGCCGCAGACCGGCCCCATTTGAGGATTTAAACAGGACAATATCTCCAGGTAGTAGCTGCTCTTGAAGCAAGGTACGTGCTTCGTCTAGATCTTCCACAAAATAAGCTTCGTCTCCCCAGCTGCCTTCAAGCACCGCCGAATTATAGGCAAGTTTCGCGCCCCAGCCGATGACCAGCAATTTCTTGATGTTCATGCGTACCGCGATCCGTCCCAGAACATCATGCTCATGCCGGGAGTCGTCGCCGAGTTCAAGCATTTCGCCCAAGACCGCCCATGTGCGCCGGGCGTGGCCCTGCTCATCGGGCAGGCCGAGCTCGGCCAAGGTGCGTAGCGCGGCGCGCATGGATTCCGGGTTTGCATTGTAGGCGTCATTGATGATGGTGACGCCGTCGGCCCGCTCGATGCGCTCCATCCGCCAGCGGCTGCCGGCGGCCAACCCATCGAGGGTCTCGGCGATCTGCGCTGACGCGATCCCGAGTTCAAAGGCTGCGCTCGCGGCGGCGAGAATGTTGCTCACGTGGTGGCGGCCCAGCAGGCCGGAGGTGATCCGCTGGCTGTAGCCGTCGGCGAATTCGAGGGTCAGCTCGGGCTGGCCTTGCGCATTAACCACAACATCGCTGGCCCAAACGCTGGCGTTCTGTGGCTTTCCTTGGATGCTGCCGAAGTACCGGACCGCTCCCCCGGAGCGGTCCGCCATGCGCGCTACCCTGGCATCTTCGAAGTTCAGCAAGGCGGTCCCGGAGGCGTCCAAGGCCTCGACGAGTTCGCCCTTGGCTTTTTCAATGTTTTCGACTCCGCCGAATTCACCGGCATGCGCGGTCCCGACGCAGAGCACTACGCCAAGCTTCGGGCGAACCATGTCGGTCAGGTAGGTCAGGTGTCCCACGCCGGTGGCGCCCATTTCGATTACCAGATATTTGGTTTCCTCGGTGGCGGTGAACACCGTCAGCGGAACGCCGACTTCGCCGTTGTAGGAACCGATCGGCGAAACGGTCGGTGCGACCTTGTCCAAGATCGTCGCCAGCAGGTCTTTGGTGGTGGTCTTTCCGGCCGAACCGGTAATCCCGATCACCACGGCATCGTTCCGGGTCTTCAGGTATTTGACGATGTGCGCGGCAATCTGGCCCATGGCTTCGACCGCGTCTTCGACGATGATTGCCGGGTGCTCGACCCGCCGGTCATCTAAGGTGATGCGTTCGGCCAAGGCCAGCACGGCACCACCGGCGAGAGCCTTGTCGATGAAGGCGTGCCCGTCGGAGAACTCACCGGGCTTGGCGACAAAGAGGGCTCCGGGAAGCACGTCACGCGAATCGGTGGTGACCGATGAGATGACGGTGGATGGGACGACAGAAGCTGTCGCGCGACCCCCGGTGATCGCGAGCAGGTCGGAGAAGGACAAATCAATCATGGCAATTAGGACTTTACACTTGTGCGGCCGTGGTCGAGGACTTCTGTGAGCTAGTAAATGGTCACAAATCCATGAAGTTTTAGGGCGTTGGCCAATTCGATGCGGTCATCGAGGGCAACGTCAATTCCCGCTACGTCTTGGCTGACTTCGTGTCCACGACCGGCGATGAGGATCGCATCTTGGACCCCCGCCAAACTCACAGCGAACTCTACGGCTTTAGCGCGTGGCGCGATGTTGAACAGCTGCACCTGCCGGCGTTCGCCTTCGATGACAGCGCGCGCTCCGGATGCGACTTGCTCGCGAATCGGTGCGGGGTCTTCGCCGTGCGGGTCGTCGTCGGTGACGATGACGATATCGGCGTGGCGTGCGGCTACCGCGCCCATGTCCGGCCGCTTGGTCTTGTCGCGTTCACCGGTGGCGCCAAAGACGATGATCCGCCGGCCCTGCTCTCCGGTGCGTACCGAGTCCAGAGCCTTAGCCAGTGCGTCGGAATTGTGCGCGAAGTCCACCACGGCAACCGGGGCTTCGCCGATCACCTGCATGCGTCCGGGAACCGACACGGACAACGGTTCGAACTCCTCCAGCACCTGTTGCAGCGTATCGAGGTCAACTCCGCTGCTAAGCACCATGAGCGTGGCCAGCGCCGCGTTGGCGACGTTGAATAGGCCCGGCAGCCCGGTACGCGCATGCAGGGTTCGCCCGTCGCGGTGCACGATGGAGAATTTATGTCCAAGCGCACTAGGCGCAAGGTCAGTGACTATCCAGTCGGCGGTCCCGTTGGCAGCGTCGAGGCTCAGCGATTCGGTGGGGATCAGGGCCTGCTCCGCCAAGCGCTGGCCGTACGGATCGTCTACCATCACCACCGCGCGTTCGCTATGCTGCGAGTTAAACAGCTTCGCCTTGGTCTGGAAGTACTCCTCCATCGAACCGTGCAGGTCTAAGTGGTCTTGGGTGAGATTGGTATATCCGGAGACCGCAAATCGAAGTCCGTCCACTCGGCCATAGCTCAGTGAGTGGCTGGAGACTTCCATGGCCACGGTGGCGACTTCTTGCTCCTGCATCCGCGCCAGGACACCATGCAGCTGGGTGGCCTCGGGCGTGGTCAGCACGCTGGGGATGATCTGGCCGCGAGCAGACATTTCGATGGTGCCCACGAGGCCTGAGTGCCTGCCCAGGGCCTCGGTTATCGCGCGAATCATGTAGCTTGTCGTGGTTTTGCCATTGGTGCCGGTGACCGCGAGCAGCTGTGGGCAGCGTGTATCTGTGCCGTAGACGCTGCTAGCGGCTTGGGCGGCTATCTGCCGGACGTTCGGCACCACTGCTACCGGGATTGACAGTTCGGCTGGCAAGAACTCCAGCCCGGCAGGATCGGTGATCAGGGCAACTGCACCGTGTTCGAGCGCAGCCGCAAGGAATTCGGCTCCGTGCCGTTTGGCACCCGAAATCGCTAGGAACACGTCTCCCGGCTGAACGATCTGCGGGTTCAGGCTCACACCGGTAATGTGCGGATTAAGCCCGGTACCTCGGTCCTTTGCAGTTGCGGCAACCGTCACGCAGAGCCGGTCAAAGCTGATTCCCTTGACCGATTGGGGTCGTAAATAACGTTCCAGCTCGCGTGGCGTGCCTGATTCCTGGACTACCAAGGTTTCTTTTGTTCCTTACCAACGAAGACGTCGTACGACTCAGATTTAGTGGAGCTTGGCGGCACGTTGTAGGTGTTGAGCACGTGGCTCATCACCTCGGTGAACGTGTCGGCGACCGAAAAGTTCTTCCAGCTGCCTTGTGGACGGTACATGGTTGCCACCACAACGTATTGCGGGTCATCCAGTGGTGCTACGCCGGCAAACGAATAGCTGTATCCGTCGTAGCCTTTGTCGCTGGCGGCCTGGCCGGTACCGGTCTTTCCGCCTACCCGGTAGCCCGGTATCTTCATTTTAGTACCGGTGCCGGATTCCACGACACCTTCCATGAGTTTGAGCATCTCTTTAGATGTCGTCTTTTTCACAACTCGGGTAGTTTTCGGGGTTTCAGGTTTGGTGATGCTGCCGTCTTCGTTCTTGTACCCCTCGATGAGGCTTGGAGCAATCAGTTCGCCGCCGTTGGCCAAGGCTTGGAAGATCGATGCCGTGTGCAGCACCGTCTGGGAATAGCCCTGGCCGAACATGGTGGTGTACTGCTGGCGTCGGTCCCAATTCTCGGGTTTTGCCAGCTGACCGGCGCTGGCACCATTCAGACCAAGGTAGATCGGGCTGCCCAGCCCAAACTTGCGCATGTAGTCATAGCGTTCCTTGTTGCTGAGCTTATTGCCAACCATCACCGTGCCGGTGTTGTAGGATCGGGCGAAGATTCCGGCCACGGTCATGTCATAGGTGGCGTGCGGCAACGAGTCGTGGATCGTCTCTCTGGTGACCGTCACTTTGTTCGGGACGCGCATTTCGGTCTTCGCAGTCACCGCACCTTGGTCTATCGCCGCGGCGAAGATGGCGGCTTTGCCTGTGGAGCCTGGTTCAAAGGCACGGGTGATGGCCACCGAACGCCGGAATTCCGGGTCGGTGGCTCCCGGATCGTTGGGATCCAGCTGGGCAGAGTCGCCGATGGCAAGAATCTTGCCGGTCTTCACTTCTTCGACGACGACCGAAACCCATTCAGCGTTGAATTCTTTCTGCTTCTTTTCGGCTTCACGCTGGGCCACATAGTTCACGTCGGAATCGATGGTGAGCATCACGTCCTGGCCATTGACCGCGGGAGTTTCTTCGACTTCGGTGACCGGGATGCGCACGCCGTCGGCGCTCACCTCGATCTTGCGGCTGCCGTTGGTTCCCTTCAGATGCTCCTCTTGGCTCAGTTCGAGCCCTTCGGCGCCGACCACGGTGGTCTGGTCTTCGGAATTGCGAACAAAGCCAAGCAACGGTCCGGCAATGACGCCTTGCGGATATTGCCTTTCGCTGCGCAGTAATGGCGTCAGACGAGGGATGCCAACTTCCATGACTTCGTTCTTGACTTCTGGGGTGACTCCCTTGGCAAGAACCACGTAGCCTTTGGGCTTGGCGTCATCCTGCGGCTGAACCGATTTGGCAAGGTCTTCGGGGTTCTGCTCAAGAATTTCCGCAAGTTCCTGGATCGCCTGGTCCCAGCCGATGAACTCGCTGCCGTTAGTCCCATCACGCTTGGCGCGGCGGATTTGATCTCGTTGATCACGCTGATCGATCACCAGGTCGTATCGATCCACGCTGACCGACAACAAGGTTCCCTTGCGATCGACAATTGAACCGCGAGTCGGCGCGATGATTTCTTCGCGCTGACGATCGGCCTGAGCGGCGTCGGCGACGGTGGAAGCGTTGATGCCTTGCACCCAAAATAGCCGACCAGCAATCGCCAGGAGTGCTGCCAAAGATAGGATCAGCAAAAAGCGCATGCGCTTTTTTGCGGTTTCCAGTGCGGTCGAGTTCACGGTGATACTCAGTCCCCTCAACGTGGTTTCTTGACAGCGAGAATTACCGCCGTAGTCCTAGCTTAGAAAGCGAAAGTTAGTTCGTCGGGGATTTGATCATTGGTGCCGGGATCGTGCCGCCGTTGAGCTCGCTGTCGTTGAAGACCGGACGCCCGTCATCAGCGACCTTGCGAGTTGCCGCCTCTTCCTTCGCCTCGGACTTCGTGGAGTCCTTGGAATCCGATGCCTCATTAGAGGTTTTGGATTCGTCCTTGGAATTCTGCCCCACGGTGGGAGCGGGAGCCTTCGACTCGCTCTTTTTCGTGTCAGCCTTCTCGCGGATGCTTTGTCCTGGCAACGGGAGCGTCGCATAATTTGCGGCGTTTCCTTCTGCAGTGACGGCCTTGTCGGCTGATTTCTTGATGCTGTTGTCTGACAGGTCGACGAGACCCGGTGCTCCCGGAGCCACCAGGCCTATCGCTTTGGCCTCCTTGGCGAGCGCCTGTGGAGCGGACAACGACTGGGCTTCCTTCAACAACGCTTGGTTCTCCTGAGAGAGCGCGCGTTCTTGGTTTCGCAAGGAGACGATGTCGTACTGGCGCTGCGCGACCGAGGTATTCATGAAAACGAGCGTGACCATAACCGCGAAGGCCAGCAGGACTAAAGCGATTACCATGACGAGCATTGAGCGTTTATTCGTCTCGTTCATTCGAGGAACGAGCGAGAGCGTCACACGCTGCCGAGGGTCATTGCCAGCCAGTTCGCTCGCCGCCACCGGCTCCGGACGAACATCGCGAGCGGCGCTACCTTCTACAACCGGCTGTGCGGTCATAGCGGCAGTCTTCAATACTCGACGTTGGGCTCGTTGGCTCATGGCTAGCTCCTTTTCAGAACTCTTTCGACCGCCCGTAAGCGGGCCGATGCAGCGCGTGGGTTTTCTGCAATTTCTGCTTCGTTCGGCTTTTCGGTGCCCTTAGTCAGAACCTTGAATTCAGCCTTGTGCTCTTCCAGCTCGACCGGGAAGCCCGGTGGCGCGGAGGAAGTTGAGCCCTTCACGAAGTGACGTTTGGTGATCTTGTCTTCCAGCGAGTGATAGCTCATCACGACCACTCGACCACCAATATTCAATGAAGACATTGAGGCAGGAATAGCCCGCTCCAGTACATCGAGTTCTTCATTGACCGCAATACGCAACGCTTGGAAGGTCCGCTTGGCCGGGTGGCCGGAAGTACGAGCGGCAGCAGCTGGAACGACTGTTCGGATCACGTCCACCAGTTGGGCGGTGGTGGTGATTCGTTCTTTATCCCTGGCTTCGACGATTGCGGTGGAAATTCGACCCGCGAATTTCTCTTCACCCCACTGCCGAATGATGCGCAGCAGCTTTTCACGGTCCAAGTCGTTGACTAGATCTTCGGCAGTTGGACCTACCGAGGTGTCCATTCGCATATCCAATGGTGCATCGTAGGAATAGGCGAATCCGCGTTCGCGTTCGTCTAATTGAAGCGACGAGACGCCCAGATCAAAGAGGACACCATCGATTCCCGGGTAGCCGAGGTCTTCGACAACATCTGAAATTTCGTCGTACACCGCATGAACCAAATCAACGCGCGAGGCGTAGGGCTTGAGCCGTGCACCTGCAAGTTCGTGGGCTTGTTCATCGCGGTCGAGGCCGATCAAGTGGAGGTTGTCAAAGCGCTGGAGAATGGCTTCGGAGTGCCCGCCCATTCCTAAAGTGCAGTCCACGACGATTGCCTTGCGTCCGGCGGCGTTGGCGCGTTCGATGCCCGGTGCCAAGAGATTGACACATCGATCCAGTAATACCGGAACGTGTCGTTCCGATGCGGGTCGTTGAGAATCTTGATTCGGCACTGCGCCCCCTTTCGCTATCGTCGTGTTCGCTGGATTCAGATCCCCCTCCAACCTTGTAACGGCGATCTTCGATCTGGCTCCGGGGAAGTGGAGCCAGAGCAAGTCCCCCTGAAGGTGGCTGGAGATCTCAACCCAGCGCTCTTACCTGATGTGGATGTAAACCGGCTCCTGTTGGAGCCTTAGTCTTCATCCGTTTCGGAAAATACGTCTTCCTGTTCCTGCAAGTACTGCTGCCATGCCGTGGAGTCCCAAATTTCTATGCGGTTGCCCGCACCAATGACCGTCACTTCACGGTCAAGGTCTCCATAGTTTCGCAATACTTGAGGAATCGTGACTCGTCCTTGCTTATCCGGCACTTCGTCGGAAGCTCCGGACAAGAAAACACGTGCATAGTCTCGCGCCTTACGCGAGGTAAGCGATGCCTGAGCTAATTGCTCATGCTGCTTCTCGAACTCTCGTTGGCTGAAAACATAAATGCAGCGCTCCTGCCCACGGGTCAATACGAGTCCGTAAGACAGATCGTCACGATATTTTGCGGGGAGAATCAGCCGGCCCTTTTCATCAAGTCGGGGCGTGTAAGTTCCAAGGAACATGCACACCGCCTTTCATGTGAAGTGGCTGGAAACCCCAATTCCCTCTACTGCACTCCACTTTACTCCACAACCCTCCACTGTCAACGCAATCCAACCGTTTTCGCGAGGGGTTGGACATAAAAAATGCCGTGTTTTGGCGGGTTTTTCCCAGCATGCGCTGTGGAGGGCTCCAGGGGCGAGAACGTGCGCACCTCGAAATTCGACCAAGAAATTACCGAGATACCGCTACTTTCGGGCCTTTTGGGTGAATGGGGAGGGCGGTGGAGGGAGACGGGGAGGAAAGTGGGGAATCGTTAGGAAGCGGTGAGAATGTGTTTCCTAGGAATCTGCCGAGAATCGACGTAGCGCGTGTCGACGGTTGAAATGACCGTTAAAAAGAAAAAGAGGTGCAACCCCAATAAAGGGTTACACCTCGTAAATAAGGATTCTAGCCGTCGGATTGGTCCCGCTTGCGCTGATTCCATTTTTCTTCCAGACCGCTCATGAACTGCGAGTTTCCCGGGCCGGATGATTTTGAATCGGCTGGCGCCTTCGCACCACCAACCTTGCCTGCTGCGGACTTGGCCAGGCCCAGCAGTACCCCACCGAACATGACGGCGAAACCAACAACACCCACGATGATGAGCTGCTGCGAAATGCCATAAATTAGACCAGCAAGCCCAACTATGACCAGAAGCGCGCCGAGTGCAATGTTGCGCGTTGAAAGGCGACCACTGCTAGCTGGAGCTTTCATACTGGAGGCGAAGCGGCGGTCTTCGTGCAG
Organism: Arthrobacter sp. MYb221; assembly: GCF_002979835.1. NCBI lineage: Bacteria > Bacillati > Actinomycetota > Actinomycetes > Micrococcales > Micrococcaceae > Arthrobacter > Arthrobacter sp. MYb221. The sequence goes on from NZ_PCPW01000003.1 coordinate 265,675, forward strand.
CTGCTTTTCCAACTGCTCCAACAGACGTTGCTCGTGCTCTGATAGCGGCATCGTCTTCTCCTTCCAATCACTGCTGTAGCGGTCATCCACCGCCTACAGGTATAACGCACAACCACTTGGAAACGTTCCAATCGGTATTTGCTACCTACTTATTAGGATAGTCTCTTTTACCGCTACCCTGCTAGTTGATCTTCAGCTCTTTCAGGCAACTTCATAGCTACGCCGATTAAAGCTATTTTTCTTTGGGTCGAAGGAAGCGGGCCGGAGCTAATCCGGAGTCAGGGAATCGTTGGCTTATTTCGTCCGCAACCCTCTCAGCTTCGCGGGTTTTGCCCTCCGCTGGATCCAAACTGAGCTGAATGCCCAACTCAGGGTCGCTTAGCCTTTCTGCCTTCACTCCCACAAGCCGTACCGGCTGCGGCAACGGAGTCATCCGACGCAATAGTTCGATGGCACTTTGACTTATTGCGGAAGACGAGTCTGTTGGCGCGGCCAAAGTACGGGATCTTGTTACGCCAGTAAAATCTTGGTATTTCAGTTTGAGGCCCACTGCGGATGCGGCTTTATTGGAGGCGCGAAGCCGCTGGCCTATCCGGTGTCCTAGTCTGAGCAATTCTTCTTCCAGCAATTCGAGGTCTGCAATATCGCCGGCAAAGGTATGTTCGGCAGAAATGCTCTTTTCTTCCCTTGTGGTCTGAACTGCTCGGTTATCGATGCCATGGGCCAGCAGGTGCAAGGAACGGCCGTGTTCACCAAAACGTTGGATCATACGTGATTGGGGCTCGTCGGCTAATTGCTCGATAGTTTCGATCGCCAACGCGTGAAGTTGTTCTCCAGTTTTCTTCCCGACACCCCACATCGCCGATACTGGCAATTGATGCAGAAACTCCGTGGTTCGTTCTGGTGCGACGACGATCAGCCCATTGGGCTTGGCATGCGTCGAGGCAAGTTTTGCGACAAACTTGTTTCGAGCAATGCCGATGCTGGAGGGTAGATTCAATTCCTCGGCCAGGTGGGCGCGAATTCGGTGAGCGATCGCGACCGGGCCACCGAGCAACCTCATGCTTCCGGTGACGTCAAGGAACGCTTCGTCGATACTTACTTGCTCAACCAAAGGCGTAATAGTCTCAAAGTAGTTCATGATCTGGGCAGAAACCGCAGAGTACACCCCATGCTGCGGTTCGATAATCGTTGCCTGCGGCATCAAGGCGATTGCTTGGCTCATCGGCATAGCCGATCGCACCCCGCGTGCCCGGCAATCATAGGATGCGGATAAGACTACGCTTCGGCCATTTGGAAATCCGACGATCACCGGTTCATGCCTTAACTCGGGACGCTCGCGCAGCTCTACAGACACGAAAAAGGCATCCATATCCACATGCAAGATCGCGCGGTTTTCCAAGACTGACATATCTACAGTCTAGTGAGCGTCACCGACGGATGGCTGGCAAGTGTTAGCAATCCAATATGGGGCCATTCTGCGCTCTGCTAGCAACCCATAAAGATAACGGTAGAGTTGAAACTATCCGTTAGCAGTTCACGCTTAGAAAATGGTTTTGCATGTCGCCGTCTGAATCTCTGTCAGCCCTCGTGTCAGAAGCCGGGGAGGTGAGCCGCACGTACACCGATGCGGTCGCTCATCGCCTGGAAGACTTCTTGTCGTCAAAAAGCGAAGAAGTTGCTCAGATTACTGCCAGCGCCACGGAAATCGTCAACAGCATTCAAGATCTTACTCGTGGCGGAAAGCGGCTTCGTCCGCTATTCGCCTATTGGGGGTTTCTCGGGGCTGGAGGTCAGCCCGACGACGAGAATATTGTTCGCCTGGGCATAGCTCTAGAACTCTTCCAGGGTGCCGCGCTCATCCACGATGACATTATTGACAACTCAGATACTCGTCGAGGCAAACCGAGCGTACACAAGCGCTTTGAGGCCCAGCATTCTTCGCTCGGATTAACTGGGAACGCAGCACAGTACGGCGTAGCGAGCGCCATCCTCACCGGGGACTTGTGCCTATCTCTGAGTGAAGAAGTCTTTGCCGGGATTGACAGCCTAACGCCAGGCACCCGGGCGATCTTCAACAAGATGCGGCTGCAAGTCATGGCGGGACAATATCTGGACGTTCTTGAAGAGTCCGCTGGCTCTGCCTACGATCCGGCCGAGGCAGTTAAGCGCGCTCGCACCATCGTTCGATACAAGTCCGCAAAATACTCGACGGAGAATCCCTTCTTGCTTGGTGGCGCATTGGCTAATGCGAGCGACGAACTCTTGGAAAGCTATAGTGCTTTCGCTTTGCCCTTGGGTGAAGCCTTCCAACTACGGGATGACGTTCTCGGAGTTTTTGGCGATCCATCGGTCACCGGAAAACCTGCTGGCGATGACCTTCGCGAAGGAAAGCGCACCGAATTGATTGCTCATGCCTTGGCGCTAACCGTCCCGGAGGAACGCGAGTTTATCCAAACTCGCCTCGGTGCCCAAAACTTAAGCGATGTGGAAGTTGCCAAAATGAGCAATATTTTGCGGGCGTCTGGCGCGCTGCGGGAAACCGAGTCCAGTATCAGCGATCTGACTACGCAGTCACTGGCAGCACTAGAACGCATCGATGTCGCTCCGCTTCCTTTGGCCGGAATGCATTATCTCAGCGATGCAGTCACTAAGCGAAGCAAATGAACTCTTCGCGCCTCCAAGAACCCGTTACTTCAAAGATTGCTAGCTGAGCAAAGCGCCACCGAATCCTCCTGGAACTCCAATCGCCTTGAACGAGGTACTACTCGGTGAGTCAGCGTAATGCGCGATCTAGGTAGGGTCTCAGGAAAATAACAGAGGTCTCGACCACGTCCAATGCGTTGACGTGGCCGAGACCTCTCTTTTATAAAGACTTTATGGTCTTGTCGAAGGGCCTACCAGGCGAGGGCTTGCGCACGACGACGGATCTCGGTTTTTCGTCCGGTGCGCAAGGCATTCATTGGTGTTCCTGGCAACGACTCATCTTCGGTAAATAGCCACTTGATGGCATCTTCATCCGAATATGCGGCGTCTTGAAGCACCGACAGGGTTCCTTTGAGGCTCTCCACTACAGCGCCGTCAAGAACGAAGTCTGCGGGGATTGACCGCACATGACGCTCACCGATCCGTACGGAAATGATAGCGCGCTCATCGAGCATGCGGTGGACACGTCGAATATCGACGTCAAGAATTTCGGCTAGGTCCGGCAGGGTTAGCCACTGGCCAACGGTTTTTTGAAGTTCATTCACCTCTAAAGGTTCCCACAAATTAGTGAACGGTGCAGAAACTTTAATCCCGACGAGCCACAATGGTTTCCATGCGCCACAGTAGTAGTGTAAATTTTCATGTATCACTTTGATAACAATTGCCACATGAACAACATTGGTGCCGTTACCTAGCATCGTTCGAGTGAAAGTTGTTACCTACACCCCTGATTTGAGGATTGACCCCATGCCACACGAATCGAGCTATGCAGCTAAGCATGCGCTAGGCGTCGTAGCAGGCGCGGCTATACCTGCCGCAGTGATCGGCAGCCTGGCCCTAGCCCCCGCAGTTCAGGCGGCTCCTGTTCCATTGACTCTGAGCCCAAACTCCTTATCGCCAAAAAGCGTCTCACCAGAGACCGTCAAGATCGCTGAAGACCATATCAAGGCGCATCTGCTCGCTTCTCGTGTTTCGACTATGGGACTTCCTGCTAAACGCAGCATCAAGGAAATCAAGGTCGAGCCAGGCTCGTCGTTGTGGAGCATTGCCAGGGAGTATGACACTTCCGTCTCCGAGTTGAAGAAACTCAACAATCTCAAGAACGACGTTATTATTGCCGGAAAGACTCTTAAGGTTCCGGGCAGTGCTTCCTCATCACAGGAGAAGTCAAAGTCCCAGAGCACTCGAAGCTCGTCATACACGGTCAAAAATGGCGATACGCTTGGGGCAATCGCCGCGAAGCACAATATGAGCTTGTCTTCGTTGCTGAGCAAGAATGATATCTCTGCTAGCTCGCTGATATTCCCAGGCGACAAGCTCACCGTTTCGGGCAGCTCCAAGTCCTCTTCGCCAAAGAGCGAAAGCAAGAACCAAAACTCAGGTTCAAGCTCTTCTGCCTACACGGTCAAAAGCGGAGATACCCTCGGTGGCATCGCAGCCAAGCACAACATGAGCCTCTCAGCCCTGTTGAGCAAGAACAACATTTCAGCTTCGAAGCCAATCTTCCCAGGCGACAAGCTCACCGTTTCGGGCAGCTCCAAGTCCTCTTCGCCAAAGAGCGAAAGCAAGAACCAAAACTCAGGTTCAAGCTCTTCTGCCTACACGGTCAAGAGCGGCGACACCCTCGGTGGCATCGCAGCCAAGCACAACATGAGCCTCTCAGCCCTGTTGAGCAAGAACAACATTTCAGCTTCGAAGCCAATCTTCCCAGGCGACAAGCTCACCGTTTCGGGCAGCTCCAAGTCCTCTTCGCCAAAGAGCGAAAGCAAGAACCAAAATTCAGGTTCAAGCTCTTCTACTTACACGGTCAAGAGCGGCGACACCCTCGGTGGCATCGCAGTCAAGCACAACATGAGCCTCTCGGCCCTGTTGAGCAAGAACAACATCAGCGCCGGCAAGCATATCTTTCCCGGCGATAAACTAATCGTTTCTGGTGGATCTTCGAGTTCCAAAAATTCTGAGAAGAAGAGCGAACCGAAGAAGTCCGGCAACGCAACCTACACCGTCAAGAGCGGTGACACGCTCGGCGGTATCGCTGGCCAGCACAATATGAAGCTGTCGGCGCTGCTTAACTTGAACCCTCAGGTAAGCACCCAATCTCCGCTGAAGATTGGTGAAAAGCTCAAGGTCTCCGGTTCCTCGGTACAGCCAAACGGCAATGTCGAGAAGAAGGAAGACCGCAAGATCGGCAATACTTTTGAGGGGCGCACCTATCCGGATGCCACCGTCAATGATGCCAATCAGAACAAGAACTACTTAGATTCCGTCTCGGTCCCAAGCCGTGATGAAATGAAAGCCATGATCCGTTCGACCGCTAACAGCATGGGTGTTGACCCTGCACTTGCCATGGCACACGCCATGCAGGAATCTGGCTTCAACATGCGTGCAGTCTCCCCCGCCAACGCCTTGGGCGCCATGCAGGTTATTCCGAGCACCGGCGAGTGGATGTCGTCCCGGCTCGGACGCGATCTGAATTTGCTGAAGCCACAGGACAATGTCGCTGCTGGCGTGGCCACGATCCGTTTCAATCTGGATAACACCGATAGCTTGGATGATGCAATTGCTTCGTACTATCAAGGACTCGGAGGAGTCCGAAAGTACGGGATGTTCGAAGACACCAAGCGTTACGTCGCGAGCGTCAAATCTTTGATGAAGCAGTACAGCTAAACCCAAAGAGTAGTGGGGGCAAGTTCTTTAGGAACTTGCCCCCACTACTCTTTAACAAATTACTTCTTCGCCTATGCCGTGTACTGCTCGCGCCGGTTGCGGTGTAGCGGCATTTCTATGACAACCTTTGTTCCTTGCGGTTCAGATTGCACCCACTGGATTTCACCAGATAATTCGCTGGTGACCAAGGTGCGCACGATCTGCAATCCCAAACCTTCACGCCGTGGACCGTCTGGCAGGCCATGTCCGTCATCTTGAATCACCACGCGCAGCCAATCTTTACCGTCATGTCCGCGGTACCGATTCGCGAGGAGTCCAACTTCGCCATCCCTGTTAGCTAATCCATGCTCCACCGCGTTTGTCACCAGTTCGTTGATAACCAACGACAGTGGTGTGGCCAAATCGGCATCGAGCATTCCGAATTCGCCTTCGCGCCGCGTAGCAACGCGCTGACCCGGAGAGGCAATTTCGACAATGAGCCGGAACTGACGATCCATCAGGTCATCAAATTTGACGGTTTCGTTCAGGCCCTTGGACAAGAAATCGTGAACCGATGCGATAGTTGAAACGCGCCGCATAGCCTGTTCGAGTCCTTGCTGACCCTCGACTGAGTTCATCCGCCGCGATTGCATGCGCAATAGAGCCGCCACGGTCTGCAGATTATTTTTTACCCTGTGGTGAATCTCGCGAATCGTCGCGTCTTTGGTGACAAGTTCCTTCTCGCGACGTCTGAGCTCAGTGACATCACGGCAAAGCACTAGGGCACCCCAACGTTTCGATTCGTCTCGAAGCGGGATTGCACGAAGAGACAGGGTGACCCCGGAAAATTCGACTTCGGTACGCCAAGGCATTTTGCCTTGCAGCACCAGTGGTAGCGTCTCATCGACAACGCGCCGGTCACTGACCAGGGCCATGGTGAGATCCGCGAGCGGTTGACCTTGAAGAACTTCGGCCGCCCCTAGCCGGCGGAAAGCCGACACTGCGTTCGGGCTGGCGTATTCGACCACCCCGTTGACGTTGAGCCTGATGAATCCATCACCGACACGCGGCGCGCCGCGGCGTGAGCCGGTAGGGCTTGCGAAGTCCGGCCACAGCCCGCGGGTTCCCATGGTGAGAAGGTCCTCGGCGCTCTGCCGGTACACGAGTTCCAGGTTCGAGGGCGTACGTGCCTGATTTGGATCAAAGTGTGAGGTGATCACGGCAACAGGGCGGTGCTGGCGCACCAAGGGAATGGCTTGGACCGAAGTTAATCCGGAAATCAGATCAGCGCTTGGTTGCTCGGCAGATTTTTGCACGCGTTGGCTGTCCCAGGCCTGGTCGACCATGAGTCGCAAATCTCTACGGATCCGCTCTCCCACAAAGTCCGTGTGGAATACGGTGTGGGAGGTAGAAGGCCGTACGTGCGCAAGCGCGACATAGGACCCGTCGCCGGTGGGGAACCAAAGAACAAGATCAGCGAACGCCAGATCTGAGATCAGTTGCCAGTCCCCCACCAGCAGGTGGAGCCAGTCCTCATCACCGGGCCCGAGGTTTGCTTGTTGACGGAGTTGCTCGGTGATGAGGGCCATTAGGGGGTGTTACCTCCGGACGATGGAACGCAGAAGGCGAAGGGCTACAGACAGCGACGCCATGTCGTCGCGTCCGAGGCTGTTTACTTCAGCAAACATTGTCTTCGCACGATCAAGGTTAGCCGTGTTTGCTTCTTCCCAAGCTGCAACACGCTCTGCCGGACCGGCAATCTCCGCACCGTTGTCCAACACGTTCAAGGTCAGATCAATGAGTGTCGTATACAGGTCGTCACGCATTGCTGCACGGGCCAACGCCTGCCAACGATCCGAACGCGGCAGCTTAGTGATCCGATTGAGCAAATCGTCGGCGCCAAACTGGTTGTACAACACGAAGTAGGTCTCGGCGACCTGCTGTGCCGAATACTCGGTACGACCAACCAGTTCGGCGATATCCAACAATGTATAGGATTCGAACTGAGAGGCCCACATGCTTGCTCGATGCTCGTCGATCCCATTGCTGATCGCATCAAGCTGCCATGCGTTGTAACGTTCGAGATCCGACCCGCGCAACAGCGTCGGCAGGCTCTGGCGCAACTCGCTGACGATCGGTTCATAGTTGCCTACGATTTCTTCGACCGGCTGCTGCTGATCAACGCGGTTGATGAACCAACGCGTCGTACGATCAAGCAAGCGACGCATGTCGTGATGCTGTCTTCCCCAGTACGCCACCTCCGTACCAGCGGGTTGGAGGTTGATCGCAGCGAATTGCCGGTCGAAACCATAGATTTCACGCAACGCGGTGAACATCTTGGCGATCTGGACTTCGTTTGCACCGGTTTCTTCCATGGCACGGAAGACATAGGTGACCCCACCGATGTTGATGATGTCATTGGCAACAACAGTCGCAATGATCTCCCGGCGCAACGGGTGAGTTTCCAGCTGATCGCCGAAGCGATCCACTAGCTGCTGCGGGAAGTAGCGGCGTAATGTCGCTACGTAATACGGATCATCCGCCAGATCGGATTCAGCCAGCGCATGCGCGAGCTGAATTTTGGCGTAGGCGGCCAGCACCGAAATCTCCGGCGCGGTCATCATCTCACCAGCGCTCTTGCGCTGTTCCAGCTCCTCGCTACTTGGCAGGAACTCCAGCTCACGATTCAGATCAGCGTTTTTTTCCAGCCACTGCATCAGTCGCTCGTAGGCGGGAGCCCAGACCTTGGCTGCATGCTTTTCGTTCAGCAGTAGCACGTTCTGATCAAAATTGGCCTGCAGCACCAGGTCGCCCACATTGTCCGTCATCGACAACAAGAAATCGGTGCGTTCTTCAGCGGTGAGCTTTCCCGCCTTGATCTGCCGGTCTACGAAGATCTTGATGTTTACTTCACGGTCCGACGTATCTACACCGGCAGAGTTATCGATGGCGTCGGTATTGAGGATAACGCCATTGCGGGCTGCCTCGATGCGGCCAAGCTGCGTCATGCCCAGGTTTCCGCCCTCGCCGATGACCTTGACGCGAATTGCGCCGCCATCAACACGGATCGCGTCGTTGGCGCGATCGCCCACCTGTGCGTGTGTTTCGGCGCTGGATTTCACATAGGTTCCGATGCCGCCGTTGTAGAGCAGGTCAACTGGTGCCGACAGAATCGCCTTGAGCAATTCGTTTGGGCTCAGCTTAGTGACCGAGGGGTCCAAGCCCAGGACTTCGCGTACCTGCACGCCAATCGGGACCGACTTCAAGCTGCGGGAGTAGACTCCGCCGCCTTCGGAAATCAGTTCCTTGTTGTAGTCTGCCCAGCTGGAGCGCGGAAGATCGTATAGGCGCTGGCGCTCGACAAAGGAGGCTTCCGGCGCCGGGTTTGGATCTAGGAAAATGTCGCGGTGGTCGAATGCGGCGACCAGCTTCACGGTACGGGTGCGCAGTAGTCCATTGCCAAAGACGTCGCCTGACATGTCGCCAACGCCTACAGCGGTGAACTCTTCACGCTGAGTATCCAGACCAAGCTCGAAGAAATGGCGCTTGACCGATTCCCATGCGCCACGGGCGGTAATGCCCATGCCCTTATGGTCATAGCCTACGGAGCCACCCGAGGCGAAGGCGTCACCCAGCCAGTGGCCCTTCTCCTGCGAAATCGAGTTGGCGATGTCTGAGAAGCTTGCTGTGCCCTTGTCCGCGGCCACTACCAGATAGGTGTCATCCCCGTCGTGGCGCACCACATTAGCTGGTGACTCGACGTGCTCGCCATTTTCATCGGTGACCAGATTATCGGTCAAATCCAGCAAGGTCCGGATAAAGATGCGGTAGGAGGCTTTGCCTTCTTCCATCCAAGCTGCCCGATCTACTGCCGGACTAGGTAGCTGCTTGGCGTAGAAACCGCCCTTTGCTCCGGTAGGCACAATCACCGAGTTCTTGACCATCTGCGCCTTGACCAGACCCAGCACTTCGGTGCGGAAGTCCTCTCGACGATCGGACCAGCGCAGGCCACCGCGGGCAACCGCACCAAACCGGAAATGCACACCCTCGACACGTGGCGAGTAGACCCACATTTCATGCCTTGGCCGTGGGAATGGGGCAAAGTCAATCTCTTCGGGTGCGAGCTTGAAGGCCAGCGCGAGACGTTCGGTGTAGTAGTTCGTCCGCTTGGTTGCCTCTATGACCTTTACGAAACGGCGAAGCAGCGTGTCCGCGTCTAAGGTAGGCACATTTTCAAGTGCTTCGTCGATCTGAGCCAGAGCCTGATCCCGTGCCGAAGTTGAAGCCGCAGCAGAGAGCGAAGGATCGAAGGTGGCATGGAACAAATCGACGATACCGTGTGTCACTGCCGCATTGTTGACCAGGGTCGATGCGATGAATCCGGTGGAATTCGAAATGCCAAGCTGCAAAAGGTAGTGCGCGTAGGCACGAAGCATGGCGACTTCCTGCCAGGTTAACCCTTCACGCAGCACCAGCGCATTGAGCTTGTCCGATTCGGCGGCGTTGCGAACCACGGCAGAGTAGGCGTCGGCAAGTTTGGTTTCGATGGTGGCGAAGTCGATTTCTGGATCAACCTTCAGCCCCATGTCATAGATGTACCGCTCGCCGATACCTTCGGGGTTCAGCTCATACGGGCGCTCATCAACCACATCAAGGCCCAAATCCTGCAGTACGGGCAGGATCCCTGAAAGCAGCAACGGCCGGTCTACAAAGATTTTCATTCGCTTGGTGACAGCGGAATCTTCGTCATTGGCAGCATCGTAGAAGGAAACGACTGGTCCTTGCTGATCCGGAGCATCAAGCTCCTCCAGCAGATCAATGTCGGCCAGTGCATCTTCAATCTCAAATTGCACCTTGTACGCTGCAGGGAATGCGCCGGCCCACGAATTGGCCAGGTGGTTGGCTTCGCCCGGTTCGAGACTATTCCGTGCGGTGTCGGTAATCGCGTCGTTCCAGGAGCGAACTGCCTTGGCGATTCGATTCTCCAACGCCTTGCGATCCACCACCGGGGTCAACCCATGGTGCTGAAGGCGAAGTCGATAGAACAGCCGGACCAAGGCGCCGGCTCCGAGCTGCGCTTCATATTCGGTGGACACCGGATTGAAGCTGGAATCCAGCTCTTTTTCGATACGCTGTCGCACATCGGTGGAGAACCTGTCGCGTGGCAGATACACCATTGCGGTCACAAAGCGCCCGTAGGAGTCAGTGCGCAGGAAGACCGAGGTGCGGCGACGCTCTTGCAGACGCAGAATGCCTAATGCAATTTCGGTCAGGTCGTCTACCGAGATCTGGAACATTTCATCGCGCGGGTAGGACTCTAGGATCGTGACGATGTCCTTGCCGGAGTGCGAGTCTCGGGCGAATCCGGTACTTTTCAGGACCGCTTCGATTTTTTCACGCACCACCGGTACGGTTTTCACACTCGAGGTGTACACCTTGGTAGCAAACAACCCAATGAAGCGACGCTCACCATTGACTTCGCCGCTGGCATCGAAGCTCTTAACCCCCACATAGTCCAGGTAGACTCCGCGGTGCACGGTGGAACGCGAGTTCGCTTTGGTGATGATCAATGCGCGCTTGTCGCGGGCCGTCGCGCGGCCACGCTTGGTCAGGTGCTGTGGGCCCTGGTCCTCCAGGGATCGCATGAGCCCTAGACCGCTTCCTTCACGGGCAACGAGTACGTCTTCCCCGTGCTCCGTGGTCAGATAGTAGTCGCGGTAGCCCAAGAAGGTGAAACGACCGTCCGACATCCAGTTCAGCAGCTCTACCGCTTGGTCGAGATCGGCAATCTCGCCTGCATTGGCGGTCTGCGGCAGCGTCTGGGCAATGCTCTTTGCACGATCCAGCATTGCGGGCCAGTCCTGCACGGCAACCCGCACGTCGGCAAGGACCTTCAGCAAATTTTCAACGATCGTCACTGCTTCATCGTCGGAGAGGTCGCGTGCGACTTCTACCGAAATCCAGGATTCAACCTTGGTATGGGTGTCGAGCGAGGTCAGCGTGCTGAGATCCGACAAGGCAGCCGTATCGCCACTGGCAACGTGCTGCAACCCCGTGTGCGACAGCTTTTTGATCAGTCCGGTGTCTCGATCGCGGGAGACCACGAAAGTCGGGTGCACGACGAGCTGAATTGGGGCTGAAAGCCGGACCAGTTCCGCGGTGACCGAATCAACCAAGAACGGCATATCGTCGGTGACGATATGTACCACCGAAACACCATTGTTGCGGGTAATAGATACATTGGCCGTATCAACGTCGCGGCCATATCCGATTTCCAAGTGTGCGGCTACTCGCGCCTCGAGCTCGTCGGGCGTAAACGCCGCGACATCTTCTCTAGCGATTTGGCCATAGTACTCGCTCACCAACTGCGAGGTGAGTGTCGCATCCATAAATGATTCTGACATGCTGGATTCCGACGAGTTCAAGTGAACGCCTCCAAGAACGAAGTTCTAATTAATCCGCGTCTTTGCGGATCTCCGATAGAAACCACACTACCGTGTTTTCGAGTACCAAAGTTCAAGGTTTCAGCCGATTCGACGACTCAGTCGCTTCCGTCTCTTTTCCGTGGATTTAATGCCCAGCAAACCCCGTATTTCAGTACGCAATGTACTCTTAGGGGCGATTTCAGCCAAGGGCGATCCGGCTAGTAGCGCCGCATTGCAGCTCACCACGTCTTGGGGCAGGTATCCAGCGATGCAATGATTGGGCCCGAACCGATCCCAGGTTTCCAGGAGACGCCGTTTGGGGCTATGCCCGGTATTCGCAGCACCGAGTTTATTGAAAACAATCTGCAGACTCACTCCGGGGACTTGATCTTCCAATTCATCGATCGCTCGAAGGGCGCGCGGGATCCCTACGCTATCTGCGGCGACAACCATAAATACTTCATCCGAACAGCGAAGCATCTCCACGGTGACCGCGTTGCGCTGAGGCGCTTGGGTGTCAAAGCTCAGTTGTTCGTCCATTTCCACCTGCGATGCGACATCAAGCACCACCAAATCATTGTGTTCACGCAAGACACTTGTCGCACGACGTAGCGCAGAGGCCCTCACCTCCGGCCACCTGCTTGACCGGGGCAGACCGGTCGCTACTTTGAGTATCGCAGTACCAACTTCGACGCTCAAGCAAGTTGCATCCAACCTTGCAGGTTCGCGTGATCCCGAGTCAATCACGCGACAAAGCTGCGCGATAGATGCGGATTCATCGAGCAGACCCAGCTGTATGGAAATGGACGCGGCAAAAGTATCGGCGTCCAGTATCACCACCGTTTTTCCTGAGAGCGCGGCTTCCACAGCGTAGTTCAGCGCCACCGTGCTTCGGCCCGGTGCACCCGCCGCGCCCCAAAAGCAGACAATTTTTCCGGTCGACAATGTCGCTTGCGCGGAGGCCTCGGTGACCTGTGCTTCGTCTAACTCATCGGGATGCGTCAATTCACGAAGCGCCTGCACCACGAGTAGTTCTAGCTCCAGCATTGGAACGCTCTCAATTACTTCGAGCATTCCTTGGGTGGTGCCACCGCTTCGAGGTTTTTCGTCCAGCAGTACCAGCACCGTTTGTTGCGAAATCACCGCGTCGATCTGTTCCAGTGGCGGCAGCAGCTCCCGACCGGACACCAACAGCACGTCTGTTGCGCCCACCGCACAGGCCGCAACGGCCTCCGCAATATCTTCACATACGCGAGTGACCATCAACTCGCCGCGATACCCTTCGATTTGGCGGACAACGTGTTCACCATTTCCCAAGACCACCACCGAGATACTCATTGCTGGGTACCGGCTGGATTGTAGATCACGATAATTCTCGATTCGTTAGCCAAGGCTTGAAGCAATGGCTCGAGATGGTCGGGTTCGACGAGCAGCTCCAGATTGGTACCGTTTTGATTCACGAGTCCCCCTGCGCGGGCAACCCGTGCAGAGACTTCCACCATGCTTGCCAACTGTTCTGGAACTCCGTACGCCGAACCGCCCTTTTCACGTTGGGCAATCCATACATCGACGAAACTACCCGGGGTAATCGCCGGCGTAAGATCCGCTGGCAGATCAATATTGATTGGCCGGCGGGAGCCCAATTCGTTGTGCGTAATGGAGTCGTTCGGGATGAACTCACCGGCTCCAATGAAGGTATTGGCGCGGGCGTTGGTAATGAGCTCCGGATTCGCTTCGAGGTATTGAACACCGGATTCCCCGAGTTTCACATTCTCAGTTCGAAGATTTTGCGTCGAGAGTTCTTCTCCCAGAGTGATGTTTGCTCCGGCTACATAAACCTCTGTGGTGTGGTTCAGTTCGCGCACGAGATAAACCGTGCCAACCACTGAAGCCACGACCAGGACCGCGCCCAGGGCCAATCTCGGGTCCTTCCACGTCGGTCGCTTTACTCGCGGTGCGCTAGCAGAACGGGTCGTGCCGGTGTTCTGTTCGCCGCTCATGCTCTGTCCTTTGCCCGCGCTAGCTACTTGTTTCGAGAGCCTACGACAAGTTTCGGTTGGTGTGAAGACCTATTCCGGGGCCTGTGGATTATTAGACATCGACGACTTGGACCCAGCCGACCGTATCTAGCGGCAGGAGCTGATAGCCGGTGATACTGCGATCACGCGCGTAATCGTCTCTGGGATGAAGCGCAATGATGAGAAAGTCTTTACCTACCTGCGACAAGGTTCCTTCGGCTATTGGCTTGCCGTTGATGTCATATGCCAAGGTTCGTTGGCGATCACGCAGCACGCCGCGAACCACGGTGGAGAACTTTACTGGCGATAAGCGCCCTGCGAGGTTAGAACCGATCTGATTCATTTCCAGTGAACGCAGCGCCAAATTCTTCACCAGCCAACGCTTGCCTTCATTTTCGAGGCAGAAATATTCTCTACCGATGGGGCCAAGCCTTGCGTTTATTTCGTATTCGCCGGCCAGCTTCAGGGCAACTGCCGATCCTTGAAGCCGAAGCAAGCGCTCATGCATTTGCTCTGTAGCTCGTTCGATACGAATACATTCCGCTACCTCTTCGCGGAACTGTGCCGCCAGTTGGGCTTCGGCCTGGGCCTCAAGATCTTCAAAAAGGGAATCCCATCGCATGCGCCCACTGTACGAGAGAAGAGTTTTTCGGGAAACCCTCTTCCATAAAATCAATTAAAGTGTCATCATCTATATCTAACTATAGCAAACTGCATCAAATTACATAAAAAGAGGCGAGATGGATGTTCCGCTTAAGGAAGACTTTCATGGTCGGTCTGCTGACTGGTGCAACGTTGGTCATCCTGTTGGCCTTGGCCGAATGGGCCGTACGTTCACGGCCCCACTTCGATCCAGCTGGCGACCTGTCGCAGAACTTGCTGGTGTTATTTCTGCTTGGCACCGGAGTCCTCTTTGGTGCGTACCTGATTTTTTATGCTCTCCTGCGCGCGGCAATTAACGCGGCACGCCACGGGCATGGCGGCTTCTTGGAATTGTTGATCCGGTTGGCCCCAAGCTTGGCTCACCGTGCAGTGGGCCCGATCTTAGGAACAACGTTGGCACTGTCCGGAACCGGCATTGCCAACGGCGCGACGACTCCTCACCCGGATATCTCGCACCACCAAACCGGGGAGCTGGCATCTTTGCCACACAGCCCAGAAACTGCCTCAGCACAGCCAAATACCGAAATCCCAACACCGGGCTGGTTTCCTGGCTCACTGAGCATTCCTATGAACCGACTTCTGGGATCCGGGAATGACCGAAAAAGTGCCTCTGCGCAACCGGATCATGTAGTCGTCGCATCTGGACAAACCTTATGGAGCATCGCCAACGACTTGCTCAACAGACACGGATCGCCTGCCGAGATTGCCGAGCTTTGGCCGCAAATATATGAGTTGAACCGCCAGGTGATCGGGGAGGACCCAAATCTGCTGCGGCTTGGTATCGAACTGCAGTTGCCCAAAACCGACTAGGGAGGAAAACACCGTGAGCATCGAGTCAGAGCTGCTTGCCAACCGGACAAGAAATAGCAGGGCAGGCAGCTGCCCAAACACACCGCTACGCTTCACCGCAGAACATCGCCAGCCCAGCGCCAACAGATCGCCACAGCAAATTTCGTTGGCCATGGATCGCATATTTCATCGACCGGCGATTGCACCATCCGAGCGCAAGACCGTCGTCGAACTCTCTCATGCGGTGTCCCGAGCAGTCTTCGAGATCATCGCTGGATATCGTTCGGTGAGCCAATTGGCTTTTGTCATGGACCCCGAATGCGTAAAAAAGCTTCGTTCGCAGGCAATTCTGCAAACCGGTGGCTACACCGTCCAGCCGATGCCGGGCACCAGCCACGGCGAGGTACGTTCGCTGCATTTGTGGCCTACGATATCCGGTGCCTACGAATGCTCGGTCATCGTGGCCTTTAAACACCGCGTCCGCGCCGTAGCTCTCAGAATTGAGCCATGGCACGGACGATGGCAAATCACCAGTGTGGAAATGCTTTAGCGGCGCTTACTTTTCTTGTTCTTTTTGGCCGGGTTCGAAGCTTGCTTGGCCTGGGTACTGGCTTCGCCGTCCTCGTCAGGCCCGGTGAACTGCAAGTTCTTCGGAACGGCCGGTTCGCCCACTGCACCGGAGGATTCCTGACTCGTTTCCGATCCGGCTGGCACGTCGAGGTTGAAGAGTGTTCCGATGCTTTCTTCACGGATGGATTCCATCATGGTCTGGAACATGGTGTATCCCTCGCGCTGGTATTCAACCAACGGATCGCGCTGAGCCATGGCACGCAGACCGATGCCTTCCTTGAGATAGTCCATCTCGTACAGGTGCTCTTGCCACTTGCGACCGATCGTGGAAAGCACGACGCGGCGTTCGAGATCTCGCAAGACCTCGGAGCCGATGGCCTTTTCGCGCAGTTCATACTGGTACTTAGCGTCCGAGAGGATCTCGGTTTCAAGGAACTGTGGAGTTAGATGCCCAACGCCGTGCACCTCCTCGACCACTTCATCGACAGTGAGGCCGATCGGGTAAAGCTGCTTGAGGTTTGTCCACAGCTGCTTCAGGTCCCAATCATCCGGGTTGCCAACCAGAGTGACCTCGTTGACCATGGATTTCACGACGTCTTCGAGGAAGTGGCTGACCTTCTCGTCGATATTCTCGCCTTCTAGGATCGCGCGACGGTCGGCGTAGATTGCTTCACGCTGACGGTTCATCACGTCATCGTATTTCAGCACGTTCTTACGCTGTTCGGCGTTTACTCCCTCGACCTGCGCCTGCGCGGACTCGATGGCCTTGGAGACCATTTTGGATTCCAGGGCCACCTCGTCTGGCATCGACGGATTATTCATGATGCGTTCAGCCATGCCGGAGTTGAACCGCCGCATCAGGTCATCGGTCATCGAGAGGTAGAAACGGGACTCACCCGGGTCACCCTGACGACCCGCACGACCACGCAGCTGGTTGTCGATACGCCGCGATTCGTGGCGCTCGGTGCCAAGCACGTACAGCCCACCGAGCGCAGTGACCTCATCGGCTTCGCTAGCCACGGTGGCCTTGGCTTTCGCAAAGACCTCGTCCCAGACCTTGTTGTACTCCTCCGGATGGTTCTCCGGATCCAATCCTCGGCGTTCCATTTCGGCGACGGCCAGGAACTCGGCGTTGCCGCCGAGCATGATATCGGTACCACGTCCGGCCATGTTGGTGGAGACGGTGACGCCATTTTTACGACCCGCCATGGCAACGACGGCAGCTTCGCGTGCGTGCTGTTTAGCGTTCAGCACCTCGTGGCGAATGCCGCCCTTGGAGAGCAGCCGCGACAGATATTCGCTTTTTTCAACGCTGGTGGTACCCACCAGGATGGGCTGTCCGGTTCCGTGACGTTCGGCGATGTCTTCGACGACCGCATTGAATTTGGAAACTTCATTCTTGTAGATCAGGTCGGCCTGATCGTTTCGAATGGCCGGGCGGTTTGTTGGAATCTCGACGACACCGAGCTTGTAGGTACCCATGAATTCGGCGGCTTCAGTCTGCGCGGTACCGGTCATGCCCGAGATCTTGTCGTACATGCGGAAGTAGTTCTGCAAGGTGATGGTCGCCAAGGTCTGATTCTCAGCCTTAATGCTGACACCTTCCTTGGCTTCGATGGCCTGATGCATGCCTTCGGAATAGCGGCGGCCCTCAAGGGCGCGTCCGGTGTGCTCATCGACGATCATGACTTCGTCCTTGACAACGACGTAGTCCTTGTCTTTTTTGAACAGTTCCTTGGCTTTAATAGCGTTGTTCAGGAAACCGATCAGCGGGGTGTTATTCGATTCGTACAGGTTGTCGATGCCAAGATAGTCTTCGACCTTCTCGATACCGTCTTCCAGCACACCGATGGTGCGCTTCTTTTCGTCGACTTCATAGTCATCCTCACGGTCGAGGCGTTTGACGATCTTGGCGAATTCGGTGTACCAACGGTTCACGTCGCCTGATGCTTGGCCCGAAATGATCAATGGCGTACGTGCCTCGTCGATCAGAATCGAGTCGACCTCATCGACGATTACAAAGTTGTGTCCGCGCTGGACAAGTTCGGTCTTATTCCATGCCATGTTGTCGCGCAGGTAATCGAATCCGAATTCATTGTTCGTTCCGTAGGTAATGTCGTTCTCGTATTGTTTACGCCGCGCGGCTGGATCCATATTGGACAAGATGCAACCACAGCTCAAGCCGAGGAATCGGAAAACACGACCCATAAGATCCGACTGATACTGCGCGAGGAAGTCGTTGGTGGTCACCACGTGCACGCCCTTACCGGACAGGGCATTCAGATAAGCCGGCGCAGTCGCAACCAGGGTCTTACCTTCACCGGTACGCATTTCTGCGATATTACCCAGGTGCAGTGCAGCGCCACCCATGAGCTGCACGTCGAAGTGGCGCATGCCCAGAACTCGGTCTGAGGCCTCGCGAACGGCCGCGAAAGCTTCCGGAAGCAATGCTTCAAGAGTTTCGCCTTCTGCTAAACGAGCACGGAACTTATCGGTCTCGGCTTTAAGCTCCTCGTCCGACATGTCGCGAAATTCGTCTTCCAACGTATTGATCGTGTCGGCGTAAGCTCGAAGAGTCTTTAGAATCTTCTTGTCGCCGGTACGCAAAATACGTTCTAGCAATGATGCCACGTGGTAGCTCCCAATATCTCAAGCACAGTAAATTCTGGCGTCTTTAGTCTACGTGAGGAAAACAGCACAACTTGCTATTTCCCGGGGCGGTTTGGTGTTCTGCATGCAAATAGGAACTGCGCTAACAGGCTGTTCACAGCCTGTATTTCACGTTGTCTAAGGCAAGCCAGCGCGCCATTCGTCCGAGTTCAATTTCCAAGGCAGCAGCAACTTCGTTCGGTGCGTGCGCCTCATAATGCACCGAATTTACCTGCAATTCGCCCTTCGCGCGGTCGGCTTTCAAATCGACCCTACCAACGAAGCGCTCCCCGTAAAGCATTGGGAAAACATAATAACCATAGCGACGCTTCTCTTTGGGAACATAGATTTCGACTCGGTATTCGAAATCAAAGAAGCGTTCCAGCCGCTTGCGGTTGAACACCATCGAATCAAATGGCGCCAATAAGCGCAGATCCGGTGCGATTCTCCGAGGGATCTTCGTACCGGGGATCATGAAACACGTCTCTGTCACTCGTTCAACTTGCACGCGTTCCACCAGTCCCTCGTCAGCCATGGATTCCAGAGCTGCCTGAACCTCACGAATTGGCAATCTGAAGTATTCGGCAACGCAATGCTTTGTACCAATGCCTTGAGCGGTCAAGGACTCTACGACTAGCCGACGTAGCGCCTGATATTTATGCTCTTGGTCGACCGCCGGCAGCTCCGGCAAGACATCCTGGCTCAGTGCGAATAATCGCTCGAACTGCGTGTTTCGACCCAATGCAAGAATCCTGCCCTGCGCAAATAATGCTTCGGTGACAATCTTGGTGTCATTCCAGTTCCATCCCCAGTGGTTTCGATCCTTCATGGGATTGACTCCCAGCGAGGCACTGAGCTGGCGTGCGCTAGTACCCGGGTGCAACGAGAGGTGCTCGATTACCCGGGCACTCAGGTCCTTCAAATCGCCATCGAATTGTTCCGAACGATCAACCCAGCGCCGGCGTTGCCAGGGCACGAGATCTGCCACGAGCTCGCTACGCACATAGCTTGCCTCATGTGCCCAGTATTCGGTTGCCGGTCCATGCCGTTGCGACACCAAGGCATCCAGCAGTTGGGTGTCGTAGTGACCAAGTCGAGCGAACAATGGAACATAGTGCGCCCTGCTGACGACGTTTATCGAGTCAATCTGCAATTGCCCGATTGCGTCAAGAACCCCCACAAGGTGGCGCTTGGAAACCTTGGTCTGCTTGCGTGGTCGAGACAGACCTTGGGCGGCCAACGCAATTCTTCGTGCTTGAGATAAGCCCAGAGTGCGTTGACCGCCCAGGTCGTGAGAGTTGTTAATGATTAGCCCTCGTTAGCCAGGGCCTTATCGCGGTAACCGCGAACTTCGGTTGGCAATTCGTCGTTTTCACCCAATGACGGGTCGAGGGTGATGACGCCGTACTGGTACTGGGTACGTCCGTAGACGACCGAATGAGCGCCGGTGGCTTCATCGATAAACAGATAGAAGGGGTGCCCAACGAGTTCCATGCGATCAACTGCGTCATCAACGCTCATGACTTCAGCGGGGAAGACCTTGCGGCGAATGACGACCGGCGAATACTCCGCTTCCTTCGCGTTTGCCTCGGCTTCAGCGCTTGCCTGGGCTTCGAGCGTCTCCTGCACCAAAGATTTGTCGCTTGGAGCTACGGGTAGCGAGCTAGTCGCCTCGTGGACAGCGATTGGCGCATGGTTTCCACGATGAACCTTCCGCTTATCCCGTGCCTTGCGCAATCTTTCGAGGAGCTTTGC
Source organism: Arthrobacter sp. MYb221 (assembly GCF_002979835.1). Lineage (NCBI taxonomy): Bacteria > Bacillati > Actinomycetota > Actinomycetes > Micrococcales > Micrococcaceae > Arthrobacter > Arthrobacter sp. MYb221. Next base: position 285,896 of record NZ_PCPW01000003.1, read on the forward strand.
GAATGCGATGTCGAACGCCGCAAATTTATCTGCTCCGCGAGCTTCCGCACGAATTGCGGGGCCCCGTGAAACGACCGTCAGTTCGACGCTAAGCGCGGTGCTCTGGTTGCGGGCGTGTGCTTCCTTGACGACTTTCACATCGATGCGCTGAATCTTGCTGGCCAGCTGGTCGACCTTGGTGATTTTCTCGTCAACGTACTCACGGAATCGATCCGAGACGGTGATATTACGTCCGCTGTAATTCAGCTCCATGGTGTCCTCCAATAGGGAGTCGGGTGACACAACAGCCCGGGGTTTTCCTCCCCCAAAGGCTGAAGATGGGCCTTCGCTGCATCTGTGATGCAACCCATACTTCACCCTATGCCACATCCGGCAGGATTCAAGTACCAAACAGCCAGATTTCATATCGCGTTCAGCGAAATCGGCTAGTCCTCGTCATCGCTAGGTGGTTTTGTGAATGCGAGAACCACGGCTCCAATCACGTCGTAGCCTGCTTCAAAGCAAGCCAGCGCCGCACTGCGAAGGGTGGACCCCGTGGTCGTGACGTCGTCGACGAGAATTATCGGCTGTCCCGAATACTTCGGAATTTCCGCAATCAGCCGCGAGTCACCGCTTCGCCGCGCGGGCCCAGCTTTGCTCTTCTGCTGCCCACCAAGAAGCTGACGGAAACGATAGTGAAGTACCGGTGAGGTCCGAGTGTGCTCCCCGAGCAGCCTCTGGCGCTGTGCCATTTTCAGCATGACCTCTACTGGTCGATAACCGCGCGTGCTCAGGGCACGCACGGAGCTGGGCATGGGAACCACCAACGTAGGCTGGCCCAATACTCTAGGAGGACAAGCAATATTAATCGCCGCGGCCAGGAAAGGAGCGAACTCTTGGCCCAAGAAATGACGTTGTTGATTCTTGTAGGCCAAGATAGCTCGCGCCAGTTCGTTGCTGTAGATACCGCTGGCGCTGACCGGCAGCTGCCACTGCGTACTGGGCAGCTCAATATAGAACTGCAGCTGATCCCCCAATGGTGGTAAAAACAGCTGCTGATGAATCTTGTGCCGGCATTCGGGGCAAAGCCTAAAATCCGCACGCTCGCAAATTGCGCAACTCGTAGGTAAAAGTAGGTTCAGCGTCTCGCGCACCGAGTGAATGATCCATCCGGCGCTCCGCGCATGAACCAGCGCATCAAGTAAGCCAGCGGAACGGCGTTGGAGTGACATGCTTCAAGGATGTCGCTGCAACCGCCTTGCGCTGGAAGATGTCTCACCAATTGTGAATTCAGCCCGGGTATGCGACGTCTTTGGCGTAGTCATCGAGCGCATGCCATGAATTGCCCACCCGCGTGTAAAGTTCCTCGCTCGTTTCGGCATACACCGGTCGGCGATCTCCGACACCCGAGGTTATGCCGCTCATGCCGAGCAGCAGACCCAACCGTTCAGATCCATGCTCGAAAGTGATTTGTTCCGCTGCAACCTGTTCGGTTGCGCTCAACTCGGCCACAATGATTGAACGATCCGAGTCCCATACGGCGGTGGAAACTGGCACATCTGGGAAGATTTCCATCGGCTCGTCGGTCAGTCCGCGTGGCACACCATCGGCGTCACGCACGATGCCGGCGACGTATACTTTAGCTTCGTCATTCTCTTCGGCCACGATCAGCGCACGTGCGCCATCACGCGAAATAGCCAAGGAACTGATTTTGGTGTCTTCGAGCCAGGAGACGCTAATCGGGCGCACTTCTCCCTGCCCGGCCACATCTTCGGGCACCACCAGCAGCGGATGCTCCGCGGTGTTGTCAGCCGTCCAGGTCCAGCCCGCGATGTCCATCGAGGGGCGGATTAAGGCGCCGCCTTGAGCGGCCACGCTGACGCTTCCGCTCTCGCTGATCGTCATCAATTGCGTGCCCTTGCCATTGAGGAAGGCATACCGATTCCCCACCGCTGACATGGCAGGATGGCGCGGGTGGAACGCCGAAATGTCCGGGACTCCGCCAACGGGGATGATCGATCGTCCTTTGACGTAAACCAGCGATTCATTGGAAATCGCGATCAGTGTGTCCGGGGTACTCGGATTGATCAGCGCCGGCACAAAGTTTGCCGACGGCGAGCCCAAGGTCACTTCGGTTTCATCTTGAAGCATGCGCACAATGCTCACGGAGGACAAGGGCGATAACGTTTTTTCAAGTTGCTGCTGCATGAGCTGTTTCGCATGATCAGAGGCATCGCTGAGGCTCTCGGCGCTGAGATCAACCGTCGCCGTTCCATCTCGCACCGGCACCGCCGAACGCACGAGCGTACTTGCCGGAGAAAAGGCCGAAACGACGGCGTTCTGCAGATATGGCGCCGGACCAGCCAATAAGGCCTCCACCATAGACGTCGTCGTACCCGCGCCAGAGGTAAACCAGCGGACATCGGGCACCAAATATTGGTAGCTGGCGTCGTAGAAATAAATAGTTTGCGGAGCGAAGATCTTGCTGAAGGAACTCGATTCCAGCATGATCCCGTCCGGCGCATTGGAAATCCGCCATTGGTTATCCACCTGGGTAAGTTCCACGTCCACGGCGCGCGTTGAATGCTCTGGTTCTTGGGTGTAAACACCCATCGCGTCAACCTCACCAGATATTTCCAGTTGCACCGTGTATCGGTTACTTTCGGCACCGGTGAGTACGTTCATCGCCTCATAGATCAGCGTGCGGGTATTCCCGCGCCAGTCGGCCCCCAACTCTGGGGTCATGAATTCCCGCGAAAGCGCATAATCTTCGAGGACCGATCGTCCAGCTTCGACGAACCCTTCGACGATACGGCGTGCATCTGCACCTTCCGTTGGCCCTTGGGCATCAAAGCGAAAAGGCTGCGATTCGCCCTGGTCGGATTCGGCTTCAATCTTCTGCACGGTCGAATTACGTGGGATGGCGGCGCAGCTTGAAAGTATGAGCAGCCCGGTAAATACGATAGTTAGAACTCTCAGCAACCGTAAGCGCATTATTTGCCCTCCCCCGGATTCTCGGATGGATCCACCGGCTTGGGGAAGATTTCGTCCTCGATAAGAATATCTTCGTCGTCCAAGATCAACGGCGTGTAGCCGATCTTCGGCACCTCACCGGTCAACGGGAAGGAATCACCGAGCAGACCGAGAATTTCTTCCGTCACCGGAGGTTCCAATGGAAGTGGGGATGAGGTAATCGCGTCGTGCGCGGTCCGCGGCAAGGTCAAGCGGAATGCCGAGCCCACGCCCTTCTTTCCCCAGGCTTCCAGGCGTCCGTCATGCAACCGGGTATCTTCCATTGAAATGGACAGGCCCAACCCCGAGCCGCCGGTAGTCCGGGCACGTGCCGGGTCCGCACGCCAGAAGCGATCGAAAACATGTTTGCAGGCCTCGGGACTCATCCCGATGCCGTAGTCTCGCACGGTCACCGCGACCGAGCTTTCGTTCTGGCCGATGGTGATATCGATGGGGTTCTGTTCGCCGTGTTCTACGGCGTTTAGCACGAGGTTTCGCACCACACGCTCAACTCGGCGCGGGTCGAATTCCGCCACGCATCCCTCTGCCGGGGCGTTGAACCGGATAATCGAGCCATATTCATCGGCCACGGGCGTGGCGGTGTCGATCACCTTTCGTACAATGACGTTCAGGTCGGTGGACTCTCGATCAAGGACCGCAACGCCGGCGTCGAATCTGGACACTTCCAAGAGGTCATTGAGTAGGTTCTGGAAACGTTCAATCTGCTCATACATGAGCTCCGCCGAACGGGCGGTGAGCGGATCAAAGTTCTCGCGAGCATCGTGAATTAGCTCAGCGGCCATACGCACTGTGGTCAGCGGGGTTCGCAATTCGTGGGAAACATCGGAAACGAAACGTTGCTGCATGGCCGAGAGGTGATTGAGCTGGGTAATCTGTTCTTGCAGCGAGTGCGCCATGTGATTGAAGGCAGTACCGAGTCTGGCGACTTCATCCTTGCCAGCAACCTTCATCCTCCGGTCGAGATCGCCCGAGGCAATCCGTTCGGATACATACGCCGCGTCTGCAACTGGACGCACTACGGTGCGGGATACAGACCAGGAAATAAAGCCAACGACTAGCAACAAGACCAGACCGGTAAAGGCCATGGCACGGTTGATGAATTCCAGGGTGTCCTGCACGCTGGATAAGTCATAGACCAAGTACAGCCCATATTCACGGCCCGGAGGGATCAACACCTTGGTGCCGATGATGATGCCTGGCTGAATCTCCGAACCAACGCCAAGCTCAATTGAACGCCAAAAAATCCCCGAATCGCTCTGCACACTTTCGGCCAGGTCGTCTGGGACTACTCGGGTAGTCAATGAGCCAGAAGCGGTGGGTCCTACATACAGGTTTTCATCACCTGCGACCGGAATTGGTTTGAGCACAAAGTCACGGATCACCGTGGCTCCGTCGCCTTCTAGCGTCGCCAAGGTCGAGTTCACCAAGGACTGGGTAGAAACACGGTCGGTTGTGGAGGCAGATTCAAGAATTGAACGCGCCTGAGCCAGACCACGTTCAGATTCTTTTGAAATCTGATTAAACCGCTCGCTGAATAGCGCGGAGGAAATCTGGTTGGACAAAAAAGCGCCGGCTGCCAACAGCGCCAAGGAGGTAAAGAGCAAGGTCGAAATCACCGTGCGATACATCAGGTGGCGCTGCCAGCGCTGCCGAATCCATTCAATAGGTCGTTTGACCCAAAGCCTTACCCTCAAGAATGCAGGAGCTACCGGAGGAATTTGAGCACGCACTTCGACCGGTGCAATCTCGCTTCCGGTCGTGGCGTGTTCACTCAACTTGCCGTACCAGCCTTGTAACCCACACCGCGAATGGTCTGAATGACCTGTGGTTTTTCAGGGTCTAATTCAATTTTGGACCGCAATCGCTGCACGTGAACGTTCACCAGGCGCGTATCGGCTGCGTGTCGGTAACCCCATACAGCTTCCAAGAGCTGCTCGCGGCTGAAGACCTGCCACGGTTTACGTGCCATGGTGACCAATAGATCGAATTCAAGTGGGGTGAGGGAGACCTGATTACCAGCGCGGGTCACGCGGTGCCCGGCGACATCGATTGTCACGTCCCCCACGGTCAGAGTTTCTGCCACATGCGTTTCATTCGGGCGCAACCGGGCTCGAACGCGCGCTACCAGCTCTGCTGGCTTAAAGGGCTTGGGCACATAGTCGTCAGCCCCGGATTCCAAGCCGCGAACAACATCTGCGGTATCAGATTTTGCGGTCAGCATGACCACCGGAACGTCCGACTCCGCACGAATCTGCTTGCAGACCTCGATGCCGTCAATTCCAGGCAGCATCAGGTCTAACAGAACCAGGTCGGGATTAGCTTCGCGGAATGCCTCGATTGCGCCGGATCCGTCGTAGCAAAATGATGCTTCGAAACCATCATTCTGCAAGACGATGCCGATCATCTCCGACAACGCCTCGTCATCATCGACGACTAAAATCCGAAACTTCATACAACATCCCCCTGAAACCGAAAACAGTGGCGTCACCCACGTCGCCTATACGGGTACTTTTACTTTCCCCACTCTTCCTAAGATACATGACACACCCCCGTTTTCGTGCTGTGACCGCACAAATCAAGGATTCCGCTACGCGTCAACCCGCGTTTGCTCCAAAGCTTGGGCATAACCGGTTAAATGTTGCAGGCATTCAACCACCTGATTTGCACTCGCGTTGGCAAACGTGCCTGCGGGCATCAGCGTCAGCTGGCCTAACTGCGTCAACGGCAGGCCAAGCTGCCGCCACGGCCGGAGCACCTTGTTCACCCCGTCGACAACTCCCGGGGCACGCTTGCCCGGTTCAAGTAGCTGAAGGTAAATCTGCGCCCCGGTTTCCACCAAAGCTGCGACGCGCTCCCATGAGCGGTGATCCATTCGCGCCGGATCGATCACATACCCTTGCACACCGGCCTGATGCAAGATGTCCACGCGTTTGATCCACTGCTCATCGGCGCTGGGCAGATTAACGACTATTTGCGTGCCTTCGACCTCGGCAAGCGTCTGCACAAACCGGGAGTAAACCTCGCGCACCTCCTGTCGTGGAATGGAGCGTAAGGTGCGATATCCGCTGGCGGTGGGCAATGCGCCGTCAAGCACAGCGGGCAGCTGCGGCTCATCGAGCTGCACCGTAAATCTTTGAATCGTGGTGCTCCCGCGCATCCGCAGGAGCTGCTGCTTCACCCCGTCGGCATAAGCCTCCAAGACATCCCGGCGTGCCCCGTGATCAATCAGGATCCGTTCACCGTGCTGCAGGTAGAGCCCTGCCGCCAATGACCACGGCCCAAGGGTCGAAATCTTCAGTCGCGTCGCTGGTTTCTTCTCGGCGCCGATGACATCAGCCAAGAGGTTTTCGTCGCTGCGCAACAAGCTCCGCGCCCGACGGGCATCAATCCCATCGGTGACCCCGATGCGCCAACCATGCGGTTGCAGGTCAAAGCCCATGTCGCTGACCATGCTGGCGCTTCGGCCCAGTGCATCGGAACCCATACCGCGGTCCACTAATTGCGGGAAAACCGCCAAATTCGGTTCGCCTAGTTCCCCGCGGATAACCTTGTGAATCTCCAACGGATCTTGACCGGGAAATTGGCAGAACGAGGTGACGAAGACATCCGAACGGGCGAAATCGTCACTTGGTTCAGTCATTTTTATGCGCGTCAGAAATGTTCTGATGGTGGCGAATGACCTCGGAGATGATGAAGTTCAAAAACTTCTCGGCAAACTCCGGGTCAAGGTGTGCCTCGTGAGCCAAGGTGCGCAAGCGCTGAATCTGCGCTTTTTCACGATTGAGATCGCTGGGCGGCAGGTCATGACGTGCTTTAAGCAGGCCCACGCGTTGTGTGGCCTTAAAGCGTTCGGCAAGCAGATACACCAACTGGGCATCGAAGTTATCGATGCTTCCACGGATGGCGTACAACTCGTCGAGGACTTCTTGCTCAACTTCCCCTGGCAGAGAACTTGCATGCGGGTCGAATTCCTCGATAGGGGCAGTAGTGTTCGGCTCGCTCATGATGTTTAGTTTACGTGGTCATCTCGTGTATTTCCCATTAAGTGACGTTGCCCCGACAACCTGAAAAAGGATGTCGGGGCAAAATCTAGAATCCAGGCTAGGCGCCGTTCAATTCTTCAATGATCTTTCGTCGCACGGCTTGTTCGCGAGGATCCGGAACTGGCAGGGACGCGATCAAACGCTGAGTGTAGGCATTTTGCGGCGCGGAAAGCACCTTGGAGCCTAACCCCTCCTCGATCAATGAACCCCGGAACAAGACGCCCACCCACGAAGCCAACAGGTCAACCACTGCGAGGTCGTGGGAGACGAACAACGCGGCGAATCCTAGTTCCGCCTGCAATTCACGGAATAGTTCGAGTACCTTCGCCTGCACCGACACGTCCAGCGCGCTCGTGGGCTCATCGGCGATCAGCAGCTTAGGTTCCAGCGCCAAGGCCCGCGCCAAGGAAGCTCGCTGACGTTGACCGCCAGAAAGCTCATGCGGGTACCGATCGGCAAAGCCTCCGGGCAGCTGCACGGATTCCAAGAGCGCAGCGACCTTTGACCGAGTCTGTGAAGGGTTCAGTTCTCGGTGCACGTTCAACGGTTCGGCCACGCACTCCCCCACGGTCAGATGCGGGTTGAAGCTCGCCGCGGGATCCTGGAAAACGAAACCGATCTGCTTGCGCAGCGGCTTGAAGCTGCGTTCCTTGAACTGCGCCATTTCATAGCCGAGCACCTGCAGCGAACCATCGGTGATCCTATTGAGCCCGGCGATGCTGCGCCCGATGGTTGTTTTTCCAGACCCTGACTCGCCCACCAGTCCATAAACCTCACCGGCGTGAATCTTCAGATCCACTCCGTCCACCGCGGTGAATCCAGGAGCTCCGAGACGTCCAGGGAAATGCACCCGTAGCCCCTTGGCCTCCACGAGCACTTCGGCTTGGGCGTGGGGCCGCTCTTCCAGGCCGGCAGAGGCGGAATTGCGTCCCAGATGCGGTACGGCCGCCAGCAGCGTTCTGGTGTACTCGTCCTGCGGGTTCTCGAACAGCTCACGCGAAGTTGCTTGTTCGACAATCTGCCCTTGGTTCATCACGATGACCCGGTCCGCGATGTCTGCCACCACGCCCATGTTGTGGGTGATGATCACAATTGCGGTCCCCAGCTCATCGCGCAGGTTCCGCAGCAGAGCCAGGATTTCGGCCTGCACCGTGACGTCCAGCGCGGTGGTCGGCTCATCGGCCACGATCAAATCGGGTTCCAGCGCCAGCGCCGCGGCGATCACCACACGCTGCTTCTGCCCGCCGGAGAACTGGTGCGGATAGTAATCCACGCGTTGTTCCGGATCCGGAATGCCTACCTGGCGCATCGCCTCGACGGCGCGCGCCTTGGCTTCCTTTTTCGACAGCTTGGTGTGTGCACGGATGCCCTCCATGATTTGCCAGCCAACGGTGTACACCGGGTTCAGTGCGGTGGATGGCTCCTGAAAGATCATCGACACGTCTCGTCCGCGAGCCGCCCGCAATGCGGACCCCTGGAGGGTCAGCATATTCTGGCCCTTCAGGTAGACAGCGCCATGCGAGGCACCATTTTCCGCCAAGATCCCCAACGCGGTGCGCGCGGTCACCGACTTACCCGATCCGGATTCGCCGACGATGGCCAGGATCTCCCCTGGCTTGACCGACAAATCCACGCCGCGGACCGCAGGGACGGCCCCCGCATCCGTGACAAAGTCGACATTCAGGTTCTCGATGCGCAACACATTCTCTGTGGCGTTCATGTCAATTTTCAGATTGTTACTCACCGTGCGGCTCCTGCCTGCGTGATGCGTTGTGCCTTCTTGCGGCTGAAACGACGCAGCCGTGGATCGTTGAGGTCATTCATCGATTCGCCGACCAGGGTCAGGCCCATGACCGTGAGCACGATGGCAAGACCTGGGAACAGCCCGGTCCACCAGATGCCGCTGGTCGCGTCGGACATCGCGCGGTTCAGGTCGAAGCCCCATTCGGACGCGGCGGTCGGTTCGATGCCGAATCCGAGGAAGCCCAGGCCGGCAAGCGTCAACAGCGCTTCGGTGGCGTTCAGGGTGAAGATCAACGGCAAGGTGCGCGTCGAGTTGCGCAATAGGTGCGTGGTCATCACGCGCCACGGGCTGGCACCGATGACCTGCGCCGATTCGACGAAAGGTTCGGCTTTCAGGCGCATCACCTCGGCGCGCACCACGCGGAAGTATTGCGGGATGAAGACCACGGTAATGGATATTGCCGCCGCCATGATGCCGCCCCAAAGGCTCGATTGGCCCTGTGAGATGACGATGGACATCACGATGGCCAGCAAGAGTGACGGGAATGCGTAGATCGCGTCGGCGAGCACCACCATGATGCGGTCAAACCAGCCACCGAGGTAGCCGGAGATCAGGCCCAACAGCACTCCGACGAACAGCGACATCAGCACCGCGGCGATAATCACCCAGATCGCAGTTCGCGCACCGTACATGGTGCGGGAGAAGACATCGTAGCCGGTGACGGTGGTCCCCCAAATGAACTTGTCATCGGGAGCCGCCTGGCGCGGGAAGTCGCCGGACATATCTGATGACTGGGCGAAATCAAAGGGAGCAATCAACGGGGCGAAGAGGGCCGAGAAAATAAACAACGCCGAAAGTGCAAGGCCGGCGATCAACATGCCGCGCTGGAGACCAGAGGACATGCGCAGGTGTGAAACGACCGGAAGCCGGGCGAACCAGGACTTTCGGGCCGAGGCAATCGAAGGGATGCTCATGATTAGTACCTGACTCTCGGGTCGATCAGGGCCGCAAGGACGTCAACAATGAAGTTGGTGACCGCCACGATAATGGCCAGCACCACTACGATGCCCTGTACCGCGACGAAGTCTCGGGCGGTGAGGTACTCGGCCAGCTTGAAGCCGAGCCCCGCCCACTCGAAGGTGGTTTCGGTGAGCACCGCGCCGCCGAGCAGCATGGCGATCTGCAACCCCATCACGGTGATGATGGGAATCAATGCCGGGCGGTAAGCGTGCTTGGTAACCAGGCGGAATTCGCTGACGCCGCGTGAACGTCCGGCTTCAACATATTCTCGTCCCAGTGTGCCAATCGCGTTGGTGCGCACCAGACGCAGGAACACCCCACCGGTCAGCAATCCCAAGGCCAACGCCGGGAGCACCGCGTGGGCGGCTACGTCGCCGAAGGCGTTCAGGTTACCGCTGCGCAGGGCATCCAGCCAATAAATGCCCGAAGGGTTTTGCAGACCGGTCAGCGCAAGTTCGGTCTGCCAATCGGCACGACCGCTGATCGGGAGCCAATCCAGCCACACCCCGAAGATCAGTTTGAGCAGCAGGCCGGCGAAGAAGACCGGGGTCGCATAGGAGAGGATCGCCAGGATGCGCAGGACCGCATCCGGGTAGCGGTCACGGAATTTTGCCGCGACCAGACCCAAGGGGATGCCTACAAGCAACGCGACGAGTACCGCGTTAACCGCAAGTTCTAAGGTAGCTGCGCCATAGGTCACCAAGACCTCGGTGACAGCACGGTTATCGCTCATGGTGCGTCCGAGATTTCCGGTGAACACCTGGCCTAGGTATTCGATGTACTGGATGAGAACCGGGCGATCATAGCCGGCCTCATGAATTCGTATGGCCAACTGGTCTGGAGTTAGACGTCCACCCATGGCAGCGGTAATCGGGTCACCGGTTACGCGCATGAGGAAGAAGACCACCGTGATGAGGATGAAAACGGTGGGAATGATCAACAGGAAGCGGGTAATCAGATAGCGGAGGAATCCTCCGCCCTTCTGCTTCGCTGGTTTGCGCGCAGGTGCCGGGCTGTGAGTTTCGCCCGTTTGCGACGTGATTGTCATCTTTTGTCCTTAGTATCAGGATCAGAATTTTGGCGCATGGTCCGAAATGGACATGCCAAGGGGATCTACCTGGTGCACGAAGTTCTGCACTTGAGGTAGATCCCCTGGTCTTAGGTGTACTTACGGTGCCGTCGAGATTACTTGCTCAGCACACCGAGGCGGAACTTGAATGATGCGTCCAGGGTCTTTTCGACACCCTGAACGTCCTTGCCGGCCACGGCCACCTGCGAGCCTTGCAAGAGCGGCAAGGTGGACAGGTCTTCGGCGACCATTCGCTGCAGCTCCTCGATCGAGGCGGTACGCTCTGCAACGTCGGACTGGCCGCGCTGCTCGGAGATCAGCGAATCGACCTCCGCGTTGTCGTAGCCGTTCGACAGGAAGTTCTCGGTAGCGAAGAACGGGGACAGGTAGTTGTCGGCGTCCGAGTAGTCCGGGAACCAGCCCAGCTGGTAGGCGGGGTAGTCGGTGACGCGCTGCTTCTGGTAGGTAACCCACTCGGTCGACTTCAAGTCAACGTCGAACAGGCCATCGGCTTCGAGCTGCTTTTCAACTAGCGCGTACTCGTCACCCGAGTTCGGTCCGTAGTGATCCGGGTTGTACTGCAGCGCGAGCTCCACCGGGGTCTCCACGCCAGCGTCTTCCAGAACCTTCTTGGCCTTGGCAGCATCTGGCTTGCCATCGGTGCCGTACATATCCTTCAACGGTTCGATCGCACCGGTGAATCCCTGTGGGACGTAGGAGTATGCAGGTGTGTAGGTGTCCTTGTAGACGTTCGTGGCGATCGCCTGGCGGTCTACCAGATGTGCGGCTGCCTGACGTACCGCCAGGGACTTGGCTTCGTCAGCGTCCTCGGTCTTGGCGCCGAATGGCATCGAATCGAAGTTGAAGACGATGTAGCGAAGCTCGCCACCAGGGCCCTTGTGGACCGCGAGGCTCTCTTCCTTGCCCAGATCTTCAATGTCCGTTGGGGTCAGCGAGCGCCAGGCAACATCGATCTTGCCCTGCTGCACCTCGAGCTTGAGGTTGTTCGCGTCCGCGTAGTACTTGATCGCTGCCTTCGAGTTGGCCGGTGCACCGAGCACGCCTTGGTAGGCTTCATTCGCCGCGAAGGAAATCAGGTTGTTCTTGTTGTAGGAATCGATGATGTACTGGCCGCCGAAGGCGTTGGCATCCACGATTTTCTGGTCATCGAGAACCTCGTCGGCCGGGAAGACCTCGTCGTCAACGATGGGGCCGACCGGCGAGGTGAGCACCTGCGGGAAGGTCTGGTCCTCGGCAACCTTGAGCTTGAAGACCACGGTGGTGGCGTCCGGAGCTTCAACCGATTCCATGTTGCCCAACAGCGATGATGGGCCGTTGGGGTCCGCGATCTCCAGCTGGCGGTCGAAGGAGAACTTCACATCCTTCGAATCAAGATCATTTCCGTTGGCCCACTTCAATCCCGGCTTCAACTTAACGGTGAATTCGGTAGGGCTGGTGTACTCGGCCGACTCGGCCAGGTCATTGGATGGGTCTGGGCTGCCCGGTTCCGAGTTCAGCACAAACGGGTAGATCTGGTTCATGACCATAAACGAGCCGTTGTCGTAAGAGGCCGCTGGGTCAAGCGACGTTACTTTATCGGTCGTGCCCAAGGTGATGGGGGCACTGCTGGCTTCACCGGATCCGTTGTCACCCGAGTCATTTGATGACGGACCGGTGCAACCGGTCAGCGCGATGGCGGAAATACCGATAACGGCAGCTGCGAGTCGCATACCGTTCTTTTTGCTGGCCATGAGCAATCCTTCTCTGTCGTAGAACATGCGGAGTGATAGTTAGCACATGCTTCATACAGCCTAAGTGATGGAGCTCACGAAAGGCGAATGAATTATCCGGTTTCGGCGCAGAAAGTGAGACCCATGCCGCATCCCCGGGTGATCTCCACCTCGCTTTCGGATGCTTTTAAATGCCGCGAGAGCAATGACATATACCTAAGAATGCCCCCGTACTCTAGGCTTGGAGACGATGATGACACGTAGAGACGCAGCAATTGCGTTGGATATTCCCATGGAAATGGCCAAGCGCCATGGCGTCCCTTCGCGAATGAGCGAAAAAGAATTTGCCGAGCTCAATGCAAACCCGCCGGCCTGGCTGGTCCAGTCGCGGGCTAATCGCAAAGCCGGCAGCCGCCCGGTTTGGGTCCACCTGACCTGCATCGTATGCGGGCAAGACGAATACGAACGTCCAAAGAAGTGGTGGCCGAACTTCGACTTCGTGCACTGCGCCATTCACTCCCCCGCCCAGCTTCCGAAACTGGAGACGGGAAAGACCCGCGTGGAGTACCAAGACATTTCCGCACGCATGTTCGGCATTGTCGACGAGGGCAACGAATAGCCGGCGGTAACTCAAAATTAACTAGGTCGGCCCGAGAATCCTTGTGGATTCTCGGGCCGACCTAGTTAATTTTGTAGACACCAAGAGGTGTCGTGGGAAGGCTAGAGTACCGAAGCCGGGTCCCATGCAGAAGACCGGGCCGAATCGATCGTCGCCTGGCCCAGGACACGGGTTTCCTGGTAAACGACCATGGTCTGGCCCGGTGCGACGCCGCGCATCCCCTCGGGAAGCTGAACGACCAAAACCTCGGACCCATCGGCACGCTCCATGCGCGCCTTGGCGGTCACCGGATCGCCATGGGCACGAACCTGCACCATGCAATCGAATTCTTCGCCGGCGAGCACCGCCGGGATCGGCACTCCGGCCCAGGAGATCCGGATGCCGCGCAGCTCATCGACCGCAAGCAAAGCCTCGGGCCCGACGATCACCTTGTTGTCCTTCGGGCGGATTTCCAGCACGAAGCGCGGCTTGCCGTCGGATGCCGGCCGTCCCAAGCGCAGGCCCTTGCGTTGGCCCACGGTGAATGCCTGCGCACCTTCGTGCTCGCCGAGCTGGTTTCCGTCTTGATCGACGATGTCGCCCGGCTTCATTTCGATACGCTCGGCCAGCCATCCGCGCGTATCCCCGTCGGGGATGAAGCAGATGTCGTAGCTGTCGGGTTTATTGGCCACGGTGAGCCCGCGGGCTTCCGCCTCGGCGCGCACCTCGGCCTTGGAAGGGGTCTCCGCCAGCGGGAACATGCAGTGCTCGAGCTGCTGGTGGGTGAGCACGCCGAGCACGTAGGACTGGTCCTTGGCCCAGTCCGCCGCGCGGTGCAATTCCGGGTTGCCCGATTCGTCACGCAATACCTTGGCGTAGTGGCCGGTGCAGACCGCGTCGAAGCCCAGCGCCAGTGCCTTCTCCAGCAATGCCGCGAATTTGATCTTCTCGTTGCAGCGCATGCACGGGTTCGGGGTGCGTCCGGCCTCATACTCGTCGACGAAATCCTGGACCACATCCTCGGCGAACCGATCGGAGAAATCCCAAACGTAGTAGGGGATGCCCAGTTTGTCGCAGGCGCGCCATGCGTCGTTGGAGTCCTCCACCGTGCAACAGCCGCGCGAACCGGTGCGCAGGGTCCCGGGCATGCGAGAGAGCGCCAGGTGGACTCCGACTACGTCGTGCCCGGCTTCGACCGCACGTGCTGCGGCGACTGCCGAATCGACGCCGCCGGACATCGCTGCTAGTACCTTCATCGTGTAAAACCCGTCCCTGCTGTGTGAATGCTGCTTTCGTCTGCCGCCATACCGGCTTTCTTTGCCCGTTGATAGGCTTCGGGCAGCGCCTCTAAAAGTATGTCAACGTCCTCACGCGTGGATGTATGCCCCAATGTGAAGCGTTGCACACTTCGTGCGCTTCGTGCATCCCTGCCCATGGCCACCAGCACGTGCGAGGGTTGCGGCACGCCCGCGGTACAGGCAGAACCGGTGGAGGATGCAATCCCAAACATGTCCAAGAGGAACAATAAGGAGTCCCCCTCGCATTCTGGGAAGGTGAAATGCAGGTTTCCCGGTAGCCGTTTGCCCTCGTTCAGCGCATCGCGTGGACCGTTGAGCACCGCTTCGGGGATGCTTTGCGCGATCCGCTGCACCGCATAGTCGCGAAGTTCACTGAGTCGTTTGCTCTCGGCATCCAAATTGGCTTGGACCGCGGTTGCCGCCGCCGCAAACCCTGCCGCCGACGCCGCGTTCAAGGTGCCAGAGCGGAGTTTGCGTTCATGGCCGCCACCGTGCTGGACGGGCATCAGGACAATGTCGCGGCGTACCAGCAAGCCACCGATTCCTACCGGGCCGCCGACCTTATGGGCGCTGATGGCCATGGTTGCCAGACCGCTCGCCGCAAAATCCGTAGGGACGGTGCCGAAGGCCTGTACCGCGTCCGAATGCACCGGAATCTGGTACTTAGCGGCCAGGGCCACGAAAGCGGAGATCGGTTCAATGGTGCCTACCTCGTTGTTTGCCCACATGAGGGTGCCCAACGCGATCCGCTCGTGGTTCGCCTCGATGAGCTCTTCGGCTGCCTGCAGATCCAGCACGCCGTCGGCGTCGACCGGCATCCATAGAAGCGTCGCGTTTTCGTGGGTTTCGAGCCAGGCCACGGTGTCCAGCACCGCATGGTGTTCAATTCCAGCCACCAAAATGCTGCGAGCTTCCGGGTTCTTCTCTGTCCGATTCCAGAACAGGCCCTTGAGCGCCAAGTTATCGGATTCGGTTCCGCCGGAGGTAAAGATCACTTCGGTTGGATGAGCCGCTGCCACCCCGGCGATCTTCGTGCGTGCCTCGTCGATCACGCGGTTGGCGCGGCGACCGGCACCGTGCAACGAGGAGGGGTTGCCGGTGTGGGCGAATTGCTCGGTCATGGCCGACAACGCCGCCGGGTTGAGGTCGGTAGTTGCCGCGTGATCGAGGTATACGGCGGAATTAGTCATCGTCTTAATGGTACGAGCTTTCCCTGCCTAGTTTGAATGGCCAATACGTGTGAATTGCCCGACTTCAATGGCTTCCAGCAACGGATCGCGCAAAATTGCCTCGATAAGCTCGGCCGAGCCACCGATCAGCGTGCAGTCATCATAAGGTTCGGTAGACAGCATCCAGCTGCGGTCTTCGGGAAAAGCCAAGGCCGGGCGTTGACGCTGCGGACCTTCGACCGTCGTCGCCCAAAGCGGCTGCGCCAAAAATTCGCCATCCACTTCGAAGAGCCGGTAGTTTCGGTAACCGCCGCCTAGTTCAAGCGCCGGCGTCGTGAGCACCTCCGGTGCGAAGGCAGGACGTTGCGCCTCGGCGAGCGCGGCGGCGTGAGCGGCCTGGTTTTCTTCGTCGCTGAGCTCCGGATCGGGTTCGTTCTCGATCTGGATGCGTTCGCCACCTTCAATGAAGGCATAGCCTCCCCAAAGGCCGACCACGAACTTTTCCTGCTCAGTTGCCGCGCGGAGCTGCTTCACCAGCGCCTGCCACTGCTCTACAGGCAACTCGTCTACCGGCAGGTCGGTCTCTTCCCAGGCATCCTCGGCTGCCGGGTTGCCCTGGGCATCCCAGCCGGCGACAGTTTCGAAGAGATCTGCTGCGGTGAGGATATGGCCGCGGCTGCTAGCCACGGTCCCCCACTTCACCGGCTGGTCAAACTCGTCATAGGCCGGATGCAAGATCCGTGCGTAGCGTTCGTAACCCACGGGCACTTGCGCGACTACCGTCAGTTGGTCGGCGGTGGCGCAGGAATCAATGATCCATTGGCCCTGGGTGGCTGAGACATGGGAGAACTGCATAGTACAAGCCTAACCAGCATCCAGACATATCCCGCATCAGGTCGCGAGCGGGTGATATGAATGAACAAAGCAATGCGCAGCGGCACGACCGCGAATCAAGGGAGACCAGGTCGATGTTTTTACCCGAGTTGCAGGTTCCGATTCACCACTTTTCGCGTCGGAGCATAGATTTCTCGCGGACCATCGCGGTGATGGCAGTGATCAACCGCACCCCGGATTCTTTCTATGATGCCGGGTCCACCTTCGGTTTGGACGACGCAGTCTCCTCGGCGATGCGTGCGGTGCAGGCCGGAGCGGACTGGATTGATATCGGCGGCGTACCGTTTTCGCCCGGCCCGGAGCTCCCCTGGGAGGAAGAAGCCGCACGTGTGGTTCCGGTGATCGAAGCGGTACGCAAACAAAGTGATGTGGTGATTTCCGCCGACACGTTCCTCCCGGAAGTTGCCCAAGCCGCGATCAATGCCGGAGCGGATGTCATCAACGACACCACCGGGCTGGCCTACCCCGAGATGGCTCAAATTGTTGCCCGAAACAATGTGCATCTGGTGCTGACTCATTCGTTGGCGAAACCACGCACCGTCTATCCCCGCCCGCAGTACCAGAATGTGGTTACCGAAGTGCGCGACTATCTGGCGCAAAAGGTCCAGCTGGCACTGGACTCAGGAATCCACGCGTCAAAGATCATCATTGATCCGGGGCACGACCTAAATAAGAACACCCGGCACACCCTGGATCTGACCGCGAATTTTGAGGCCATCGCCGCATTGGGATACCCGGCCCTCGCGGCGGTATCCAATAAGGATTTCATCGGTGAAACCTTGGACCTGCCCAAACCCGAACGTCTTGTCGGTTCCATGGTGGCGGCAACCATGTGCGTGATGGGTGGGGCGCGGATCATCCGGATGCACAATATCGCCGAATCCGTGCAAACCGTCCGGCTGATAGAAGCGGCACAGGGGTGGCGGGACCCTGCCTACCAGATCCACAACATGGGCGAGGTCAATCCCCCTGCCCATCCCGAACGTGAAGCCAGCCGATAGGACCCGAGCCATGCGTGAACTGCTACCCAGCAATATGCCCGAAGTTGGCGATACCTACCTTTTGGAGCGTTACGCCGCGTCGCAACGTCCCTTTGTGCGCTTCAATTTCGTTTCAAGCATCGACGGTAGCGCCCAGAGCGATGGGCTGTCCGGCGGGTTGGGCAGCGCGGGCGATGGGCGGATCTTTAGTTTGTTGCGACGCTTGGCTGATGTCATCCTGGTCGGTGCCGGCACCGTCCGCGCCGAAGGGTACGCGGGGGCGCTGATCGGTGATGAGGACATTTCCTGGCGTGAAGCCCGGGGCTTGTCCGCGCAACCGGTCCTGGCGATCGTTTCGCACGGGCTGCATCTGGAGCCCGATGACGAGGTGTTCACGCTAAGCCCCGTCCCGGTGCTGGTCTTCACCAGCGTTCAAGTCACCGAGGAGCACCGCAGTCGCTTCGCTTCGCATGTCGAATTGGTTGAAGTTGCCGAAGCAGACCGGGGTTGTGACCCGCAGGAAATCGTTGCCGATCTGCTAGCCAGAGGGCTGGGTTTCATACATGCCGAGGGTGGCCCGCATTTGCTTGGCCAATTCATCGCCGCCGATCGTCTCGACTCGATGTGCGTGAGCTATTCGCCGATGCTGTTGGCGGGGTCTGGACAGCGCATAGCGCACGGTCCACGGCAGGCGGCCCTTGCGATGAAAATCCATTCGCTGTTCGAGGAGGAATCTATGCTCTTTTGCGATTATCGGCGCCCGGAATAAGCGTCAGCGCCCCGTCGAGCACGGTCAGCTCAAAATCACCCTGTCCAATAAGCTCCCCGTCCGCATAACTTTCCTGCCTGGTTCGCACAACTACATGTGCGCTCCTGGTGGACAGTTGGTGCCGGTGAGTCTTTCCGCGCAGAATATGACCTACAAAAGGCAACACCGGTAGCAATAGCGGGCCCTTCACCAGCACGATATCGGCCAATCCATCTGCGTAGTCCGCGTGCGGGAAAAGCTTAATCCCACCGCCAAGCGACTTGATATTCGCAATACTTGCCGCAAAGACCGAACCCTTGAATTCAAGTTCCTGAGCCTGAATTTCGGTGGGGTACGCGCGAAGTGTGGGGAGGCACAGCAGCAGTCCGAGAATATAGCGCAGCGCGCCTAGGCGGCGTGGCAAACCATTGGCTCGCCGGTTAACCTGTCCTTCGAATCCCCACGACACCGCGCCCACGGCAAGCGTAGTTCGTGGCAGGTCATTGGCAAATCGCAGCTGGAGCAAATCGATCGGGGTCCCTGCTGCCCCTCCGGCCAGAAAGCTAACCACCTGTTGGATCGTTTCTTCCGCCGATCGTGCGCCGTACATTCGCCAGGTGTCGTTGCCGCTGCCTGCCGGAATGATCCCCATTGGAATGTTCTTCCCTGCAAGATACTGGATGGTGTGGTGTATTAGTCCGTCTCCGCCGATGACTACTACGGCATCGGCTGTTGCCAAGGCTTTTCCGAATTCTCGCCCTTGGAGATGTGCGGTATTCAACCTGTCTGATTGAATACCGTGAGCCTCGAGCCGGGCTTCCAGCTCTTCGACCCGTCGCATTGCCAAACCCTTGCCCGAGCTCGGATGGAAGACTATGCGAATGTGCTGATATTTCACGGAGGGCACCATACGGATAGAGAATACCCAGCAAACGCTCGGGTTTGAAAAGCCAACTCCCAATCATGGAAGGTAAAATGTTCTAATTGGCACTTGATCGCGCGGCACCGGCCGCGGGGAATTGCCTTAACCGAGAGGATTCGTCCGTATCATGAGTTCGCCAAGTCCCTACGAAATTCTTGGCGTGCCCCGGACGGCAACTTTCGAAGAGATCAAGGTTGCGTATCGGAAGGCTGCTCGCGCGTCACACCCGGATCTGGGAGGTAGCGCCGACGAGTTCAAAGACGTCCAACAGGCATTTCAGACGCTGTCGGATGATCGAAGCCGTTCAAGCTTTGATAGGTCTTTCCAGTCCCCCGGCCAAGCACCACGCGCCGGAACCTCCGCCCGCCAGTACGATGAAAAGCTGCGCACCTCACCGCAACAGCCCAAGGCCCAGCTAGCTACCGAATACGTCCCTCGTCTCGATGACGACTCCTTTGGTTTGCTGGATAGGGCCCACTCGATTCAACGAAGCCACGGTGAGCCACGAAAGCGCGGGCTGTTCAATTCCCGTTCCAGGCTTACCCGAGAAGCACAGACGATCAGCATGCTCAGCAAAAACGTGCTCAACGTGCTGCCTGCGGCCCGGCTGGTCAATGGCTTGCAGGCACCCGGCGGCGGGCACTATGACCATGTGTTGACCGCCGGATATCGTATGGCGATCGTCAACACGATGACGCTTCCCGAGGGCTATTACGCATTTGATGGGAACGTATTGCGTCATGGAAATAAAATGACGCAGCCCCCGGCCTTGAACATCACCGGGATGCAACGCGCATTCATGCAGATGAATGTCGTCGCTTTCACGTTGGTCCTTTCGAGCCAGGGCAATCCCCACGAGCCGGTCATCGAATATCACCGCAGGGCCGATCCGGCGCTGGCCTCCACGCCCAACGTGCTCAATGCGGCAGGACTCATCCGCGAACTGAAACTCTTCCTCGGATCAGGCCCTTCCCCGAACATTGTTGACCGTTCGGTACTGTCCCGAGTCTTAGGCGGAATGTACTGATTACCAGTTTTACTGCTCCGAGAGCTTAAACTGTTAAATGTGTTCCGTATTCTTTTCAATGCTCCCGAAATTC
This sequence comes from Arthrobacter sp. MYb221, assembly GCF_002979835.1. Classification (NCBI taxonomy): domain Bacteria; kingdom Bacillati; phylum Actinomycetota; class Actinomycetes; order Micrococcales; family Micrococcaceae; genus Arthrobacter; species Arthrobacter sp. MYb221. The sequence continues at coordinate 306,223 of NZ_PCPW01000003.1, forward strand.
CCGGCAACTCCGGGAATGCCATCCGCCTAGCCGCAATCACCGGTGCCGAACTTCATTTAGTGAAGCCCTTGGGCTTCAACTTTGAAGACGCCAACCTGCGTCGTGCGGGGTTGGACTACCACGATCTAGCGGTGGTCACCGTACACGAAAACCTCGAAGAAGCCCTCGCGTCGTTGGGCGAGGGTCGTGTTTTTGCGTTCAGTTCCGATGGCGACACGCTGTACACCGAGGTGGGCTATGTCCCAAGTGACATTCTCATGTTCGGTAAGGAATCGGTGGGGCTTAGCGCCGCAGATAAAGCCCACGAACGGGTGACCGATCTGGTCCGATTGCCGATGTTGCCGGGGCGCCGATCGCTGAACCTTGCCAATGCCGCTTCCGTTGTCGCCTTTGAGGCTTGGCGGCAGAACGGTTTTGCAGGAGCCTAAAATACCAGCCCAATCGGGCCAAGTACACAGCTTTACCCAATCTTTATAAAGTAAGCTTTTGAGTATGTTCGCGCAGGCGTGCATTCCGACAAAACCGACGACTTCTCGGGAGATTCCAAAACAATGAACGGTAGCCCTTCGCAGCACCGCGACGAGCCTCAGGACGAAAATCTGGGTCTGGACCTAGTCAGTCAAGTGGCCCACAGCTCTCGTGCGGAACGGAGCGCACGGCCAAAACGCTGGATCTTCGCAGTGATTGGTTTGGTAATCGTGGTCGTCTTGGCCCTCGTGACCTTTTCCTTGCTCAATAGCGAGACGAAATCTTCTAAAGCCGCAAAGGCCGATGATGTGCTCACAGAGGTAGTTGAACTCAATAGCGGCGGTCAGGCGACCATCAGTACCTCCAAGCAGGAGAATGCGCTAGGCGTCGAACTGACTGCTCTGCCACCACTTGATGATTCTGAACAGTACGTTGTTTGGGCCGTGCATGAAGAAGGCGGCATCAGCGTAGTGAGCAAGACCTCGGGAGAAGACGCCAAGGGCGGGCTCTCCCCCATCGACGATGTTCTCGCGGTACATATCACCGTGGAAGGTTCAGAGATACCCGCCTCGCCCTCGGAAGACACCGAGGCCTCGGTGGACCTGCCGCTAGGCCAATCGGAAGAGCCCAAAGCCTAACCAGCTAGCGATGGGTTATCTGTCGATAAGTTAGCATTCATCTGACGTATACGGTGCGGTTCCCCAAAGCGGGAACCGCGCCGAATTACTTTAACCCGTAGTTAAGTCAGAATCCTGCGATCGTGTCATCGGCGTTCACGGCCACGAGGTGGAAGCCTTCAGCCAGCTCATCGGAAGGCATATTCGCGCGTACGCCATTCGCTTGGCACTGCTCGAGCACAAATTTCTCCATCGCCCCGACGTCGGGGTGCTGGGTGAAATGGGCTCGCAAAGCATCCATCTTCTGCGCAAAGAACTCGGTGATGTTCACAAAGCCGTTTTCGCGTTCCTTGGGGGCTCCATATAACCAAAGCCAAGGTAGTTTGTAGGCTTCCAGTCCTTCTTCCGCGAGCAGCTCCGGGTAGGCGAACGGGTTTTCGACTGCCGGGTAGATAGCCCGGGTTACCGCTTCGCCGCAGGCAAGGTGGTCCGGGTGTGAGCGCTGAATGCGGTCCCAGTTTCGTTCGGTGTGCATGGCCATAACTATTTGCGGGCGCACCTGGCGGATCAGTCGAACCACCTGACGCATGACGTCGTGGCTTGGCTCTAGATAGCCGTCACGCTCTCCCATGAAATGCACGGTGCTGACACCAACTCGGGCTGCCGCAACGCGTTGCTCTTCGTGGCGCAAGCGAACCGTCTCGGCAGGATCACGGTCGTCAAAACCTCCAGCGTCGCCATCGGTCATGATGCAGTATTGCACCTCTATCCCCGCGGCGGTCATTGCGGCTACGGTTCCGGCTGCGCCGAAATCCAAATCGTCGGGGTGCGCTGCAAAAGCCAGCACCCGCTGGGTAGCTGAGTTAATGAATTTGTTCGGATCAATCATGCTTAGCATCGTCAAATCTCTGTGGCTGCCGAGGGCAGGGTATTGGCAAGGCGTTTCGTGGCCCTATAGTTTTCGTTTGGAAAATTGGTCTTAGACCGCGGGCTGAAGTGTTGTTCTCTATCGTATCGAGATCCTCGGCGTACCTCGATTTTTGGGCCAAAACCAAAAGTGACGTGCCGCAGGATCCTGCGGCACGTCACTTTTCTTGGATCTATTTGGCCTATTCCAGAGACCCAACCGTCACTGAGACTTTGTTTTCGGCACCGTTCCGCGTGTAGGTGATGTCGGCTTTGCCGCCAGCTGGCACCTCTCGAATTGCGGCAGTCAAGGTCTGGGAATCCTGGATTGCGCGTCCGTTGACGCCGGTGATGATGTCTCCGGATTTCAAACCGGCTTCCTCGGCCGCCGAATTCGGTGAGATCTCCCGGATCGCTGCACCGACACTGAACTGCGAAGCGTTCGATCCAGTCGAAGCGCCCTGCGCTTGTACCGTTGCGCCCAGCAGACCGTGGGTGGCTTTACCATTGGCGATCAGTTCCTGAGCGATACGCTGAGCGTAATCCACAGGAATCGCGAACCCGACGCCAATCGAACCCGAATCTTCACCACCGGCTCCACCAGAAGCAATGGCGACGTTCACGCCAATAATTTCGCCCTTGTTATTTACCAGCGCACCACCGGAGTTTCCATGGTTAATCGCTGCGTCGGTCTGCATCACGTTGATGTAGATCGAGCCTTGCCCGGACTGGTCCTGCCCTTCGGGCATGCCTGGGAATTGGAAGTTGAACTGGCTTCCGCCGTCCTCGCCCTCATCCTGCGCGTTTTGTTCCGGCACTGCGGAGGATGCCACCGAAATAGTGCGGTTGAGCGTGGAGACAATTCCATCGGTCACGGTTCCGCTCAGGCCCAATGGCGCGCCAATTGCTACCGCGGTGTCACCAACGTTTAGCTCGGAGGATTTCCCCAAGGTCGCGGGCACGAGGTTCGGCACATCAACCTTAATGACCGCAAGATCTGAGAGCGGATCGGTGCCAACGAGCGTTGCCTGATGCACCTTGCCATCGCTCAAGCGAACGGTAAGCGTTGGGTCGCCGGTTTCTCCTCCCAAAGTGACCACGTGCGTGTTGGTCAATATATGACCTTCGGTATCCAGAATGATTCCAGAGCCCGAACCGCTAGACCCGCTACCGGAAGCTTCGATGGTGACCACGCTAGGCGATGCTTTCGCTGCCGCAGCGGTAACCTCTGTGACGGACTTTGGATTGTTGATCACCACACCGTTTTGTGGGGTCTGCACCGAGGAACCGCCCAAATCATTCCCGCCGGCCATGAAGTATGTGGTGCCGGCAGCGGTCACACCACCGATAAGTGCCGCAGCGACCATGCCCGCGATCAGCGTGCTGCCGGCGAACTTCTTTTTCGGTGCACGTTCTGGCGGAACTGGGTAGTTTGAATGTTGCTGTTCAGCATGGCCATATGCTCCGGCGGCATAGGACGGTCCGGACTGCGAAGCGTGCTCGGTGGATCCTTGACCGTAGACCCCGGTGGCCGGCTGTTGCTCGGTGGGGTAATGGGCACGTGAATAAACGTCGGTCTGCTGCTCTTCCGGGCTGGACGCGGGGCTTACCTGGTTATAGCTACGTGTCTCGCCGGCATCCGACGACGACTGCGGCTCCGGGAGATTCACGCGAGGTTCCTCCGCATGCTCCGGAGTCTGGGCGATATCCTTCGGCTGTTCGGGTTCGCCCATATTTTTATTTCGTGGTTCATCCGGTGTCTGGCTCATCTTCATGCCTCTTTCGAATATCGGATCTCTTGAGTCTTATTATTCAGGGTCGAACTGTGGCAGTTGCGAGGGATGACTTTGCGCAAGCTGTGAGTTAACTATTCTGGCAGCGGAATAGCATGGACGCTGTGTTGCCGTGCAAATAGAATCAAATTGAGCTGTGAAAGTAGTCGCAGGTAAACGTGGTCGGACGAGTGGTCAAATTATTAGTTCGATTCGGTAATTCAGGTGAGGACGACAATGATTTCCAAAGCGCGGCGAGTCACTGCTGCAGCATTAACGGTGGCGGCATTATCGCTGGGAGCGTCGGCACCAGCATTTGCAGAGCCCCCTGTCACCATTCCACCTGGCGACTTCGTTGTCGACAACGCGCAGGTGCTCGGTGGCGATGAAAGCAATCTCGAAAACGATATTAAAGAACTTCGGGACGAGACTGGAATCAGTCTCTTTGTTGTCTACGTCGATGAATTCACCAATCCCTCGGATCCTAGCCAATGGATGCAAGAAGTTGCGAGTACGAAAAATATGGGCAGCTCGGATGCGATTTTGGTCGTAGCCACAGATCAGCAGCAAGCGCGGTTTGCCGGCGATCAAAATGGGCCGCTGAATGCCTCGGCTCAAGAGATCTACTCAGAACATATCTCTCCGGCTCTCGGCCAACTAGATTGGGCAGGAGCCGCTGAAGGCGCTATTGAGGGCATCGCAAATGTATCCGAGGGGGGCAGCGCTAGCGGCTCGTCCGGCTCCGGTGGCGGCATCTTCTGGGTTCTGTTGCTTGTTGGCGGCGTGGCAGTGGGCGCCTACGTGATGCTATCGCGGCGCAGCAAGAAGAAGACCAACCAGCTACCGCAGAACCACGGCAATCTCAACGGTCATCAGCCCCAGCAGCTTGAGTCGCTGGATAAGCTACGTTTGCAGGCTGACCAGTTGCTGGTCGCGGCAGACGATTCCATACGATCTTCTGAGCAAGAACTCGGTTTCGCTGAAGCTCAGTACGGCCCAGATGCCATCAAGGTCTTTTCTACGGACCTCATCGAGGCCAAGACCCATCTGGTTGAGTCCTTCCGACTGCAGCAACAGCTCGATGATCACATCCCCGACACCGAAGAAGAGCAACGTTCATGGCTCGGTGAAATTATCAATCGGTGCGGACAAGTCAATGACACGTTGCAAGAGCACGCCGCCGAATTCAAAAATCTTCGCCAGTTGGAACAGAACGCAGAGTCCCGAATCAATGAGGTTGCTGCGGAAAAGGAACCGCTAGCCCAGCGGCTTTCCCAACGGGTGTCCGAGCTTGAGGGACTGACTTCGAAATACGATGACAGCGCCGTCTCGCAGATTACCGATAACGCCGAGCAAGCTTCGGAACGACTAACGTTCGCAGCCTCAGTGCTGAAGCAAGCGCGCGAGAAGCTCGATACGGATCGCTCCGGCGCGGCACTTCTCATCCAGAATGCTGAAGAAGCTCATGACCAAGCCGAAGTACTGCTCGAAGCTATCACCAAATCGGCGGCCTCGCTGCGCCAAGCAGATGCCGATTTGGAGTCAGCTGTCGCCATGGCCGCCAGGGATCTGGCGCAGGCTAAGGCGCTAGTTGCCAACGGCACTCAGCCGAACCTTGCAGGTCCCATCGCCGGGGTAGAAAGCACCCTAGGCAACATCCAGCAGGCATTGCGCGGTGGCAAGCACAACCCATTGGCCTTGATCTCGGCCCTCGACGAATCGACTAAACCGCTAGCCACCGCCTTGGGCACGCTACGCGACCGAGCCGAGCAGGACCGGGTGGCGCGCGATCAGCTTCAGTCACTGTTGAATACGGCGGCATCGCGCATTCAGGGAACGGAAGACTACATTCGTGCCCGCCGTGGCGGCGTACGTTCTTCGGCCCGTACTCGTCTGGCCGAAGCGCAGCGCTCCTATGATCAGGCACTAAGCCAAGCGGCACAGCGCCCCACCGAAGCGGTGGCTGCCGCGCAGCGGGCAGTGCAGCTGGCAGACCAGGCAGCACGCATGGCTGAGCAGGATGTCAACGGCTTCGACGGCGATGGTGGTTTGGGCGGCTTCGGCGGCGGAAACCGTGGTCGTGGCGGTATGTTTGACGGGATCGGCGGAGCCGTTCTCGGCGGCATCTTGATTGACTCGCTACTCGGCGGCGGTAACCGCGGCGGAGGCAATCACGGCGGTGACGACGGATTCTTCGGCGGCGGAGGCTTCGGCGGTTTTGGCGGCGGTGGCGGAGGCTTCGGCGGCGGGTTCGGCGGCGGCGGAGGTGGTGGAGGCTTCGGAGGCGGAGCCGGCGGCAGTTTCTAGAGATACGCGGTTTATCCCAAGTAGTACGCAAATTTCAGCAGCACTATTTCGTATAGAAAGGTCCAACCATGACCAAGCAATCACTTTTCGGACGCGTTGCCCAGCTGGCAAAAGCCAACATCAACGCCATCCTAGATTCAGCCGAAGATCCTGAGAAGATGATGGACCAGATGGTCCGCGACTACACCGACAACATTGCCGAAGCCGAGCAGGCTGTGGCGCAGACCATTGGCAACCTGCGCATGTTGGAAGATGACTACCGCGAGGACGAACAGGCGGTCACTGAGTGGGGCACCAAAGCACTCGCCGCTTCCAATAAGGCTGATGAATTCCGCGCAGCTGCTGACTCAGCCAACGCCGCCAAATTTGATAATTTGGCCAAGGTAGCGATCCAGCGTCAGATGCAGTCCGAAAGCGAGATGAAATCCGCCAACCCAACCATCAACTCGCAGCGTGAAATCGTTGAGAAGCTGAAGACCGGCTTGAACCAGATGAAGGAAAAGCGCATTGAACTTGTCAGCAAGCGCGACGAGTTGATCGCTCGTTCCAAAGCTGCCCATGCACAGAACCAGGTCAACGAAGCCGTCAAGTCCGTGAACCTCATGGATCCGACCAGCGAGATCAGCCGGTTCGAGGAAAAGATTCGCCGTGAAGAGGCAAAGGTGATCGGTGCTTCCGAACTCGCCTCGTCGAGTCTGGACGCTCAGTTTGAGTCCTTGGAGGATCTTGGTGAACAGACTGAGGTAGAGGCTCGCCTGGCGGCTCTGAAGGCCAACCAGACCGGAGCCTTGGAGAGCTAAGCTCACCGAAATGAATAGTGGCGCCGGGTCAGAATGATATTTCCGTTCCGGCGCCCTTCTTTTCGTTCAGTTCCATGAGTTAAAACAAAAGTGGAGATCCATTCGGATCTCCACTTTTTCTCTGTGGCGGGGATAGGATTTGAACCTATGACCTCCGGGTTATGAGCCCGGCGAGCTACCGAACTGCTCCACCCCGCGTCGGTAAATACAACATTACCAACTCGTAAACCGTATGGCGAATTGAGGGGCCATGTCGTACATCACAGTGGTGCCATGTCGGCCTAAGCGGCGAAAATCAACGGTTCTCAATGCATGGATCGGAGATCGATTATGGTGACTAAAAATTGATCTGAACGCGGACTTCCTGGGGCGGATCAACTGCCAAATGGAATTCATTGAATGAGAGCTAATCCGAGTAGCCAAGCCCAACACTTTTCTTGACGTTAAATTCAGGCTTCAAGAAATAGCGCTAGACCGGCGCAGCCCACCGTCCTATGATTCCAGAACACAGGACAGATCAATTGACCCTGCAGCCACTACCCCCAACTGAGATTGATTTCCTCAGTTCATCGCATCGCGCCGGCAGGTGAGCCCTTAGTCGGCAAATAGCGTGTAGTTTTCGCCGAATCCTCAGCTAGTCGAATAAGGCTTGAGGCTCGCCGGCGAAGCCGAAGGCCCCGGCCACCACATGCGCCCTCGGGCAAAAGCATGTCGGCATAGAACTATCCGTAGGAGCGAAGAATCTACCCACAATCAGGCGAGTTCGGGGTTTCTGGACCTCACGCAGCTTGCTTTCGAAGTCCGGATCATGCCCGTTTCGAAGTCTTGAACGCTGGTCGGCGCGTTATGGCCCCCTGGCTTGGCGGAATTACTCCCCGGTAACGATGCCGGATCACCAGCTCATGGCTTAAAGCAAAAGTGGAGATCCATTCGGATCTCCACTTTTTCTCTGTGGCGGGGATAGGATTTGAACCTATGACCTCCGGGTTATGAGCCCGGCGAGCTACCGAACTGCTCCACCCCGCGTCGGTAAATACAACATTACCAACTAGTAAACCTCATGCCTAATTGAGCTGACATGTCCTTAGTCACAAGGCGAATCTAAGCCCGGGAAGTTGCTCTAAAAGTTTCTGCTTCTTGCTCGAAGCTGCCGCTGATCGGCCGCACCGCATTCGGCCTTGCATGGGTACATTACGGAAAATGCTGCTTGCCCGCTGGTCGCTGCGGAGAGTCAATCCGTTGAATGCGAAGGCCTATAGCGTGGCGCAACTAGCTTCTAGCTTCGTACCTGCTTAGGGTTCAGCCTCAACCAATGAACCGGAACGATGGGGCCACGAACCGCCAAGGCCTGTGCCGCGGATTAGGGACCTACCAGAGGTGCTTCCTCATTCGTGCATATTGCGTCACCGCACCGCTGCGCGGCGGTGAGCTTGCCGCCGATCCCAGCTTAGCCCTTCCCTTGGTATCGCGTACCCAAATTCATCATTCGGGCGCGTACGGAGCGTTGAAAAGAGGATCCCTATTTAAGCTGCAGAAAAGCAAAATCCCCCAGTCCGAAGACTGGGGGATTTTGCTTGGTCATCGCCGAATCATTCTCGACTTGTCCCATAAGTGGCGGGGATAGGATTTGAACCTATGACCTCCGGGTTATGAGCCCGGCGAGCTACCGAACTGCTCCACCCCGCGATGACTAGACTATTCTTCATCATCGCGGAGTGGAATGCAAATCGGGGGTTCAGCTTACGAACATGACTATCCGTTATTAGCGTCGTTAGGCTCAGCGGACTCGCTCGGAGCTTCCGGGGCTTCGGAGCTAGTCTGTACTTCACCTTCCGGGGCAGCTTCGCCGTTGATGGCAGCGTCAGCTTCCAAGGCACGGCTCAGGGCCTCCTGAAGTTCCTTCTGTGCTTCGCCGTAGGTGGCGAAGTCGCCAGCCTTCAGAGCTTCGTCAGACTTCTGGATCGCGGCATTTGCCGCATCCAGAGCATCCGTTAGCTTCTGGGTTTCAGACTGCGTAGGCTGTTCGCTCTCCCCCGGCTGTTCTTCTGGTGTCGCACCATCACCGTTCTCACCGGTTACGGCGCCCGAATCGCCACCAAAGACCTCGTCGAGAGCTTCTGAGAGCGTATTCGCGAAGCCAACCTGGTCACCGAAGGCAACTAGCACCTTACGCAAGGTTGGGTAACTGGTCTGGCCCGAGGACTGAACATATACCGGCTGAACGTAGAGGATACCGCCGCCGACTGGCAGCGAGAGCAGGTTACCGCTCTTCACCTCGGAAGCACCCTGGCGCAACAGGTTCAACTCTGTGGTCACACGTGGGTTGGTATCAAAGTTCTGCTGTGCCTGGCCTGGGCCAGGTACAGCCGTATCGCGAGGGAGCTCCAACAAGCGAAGCTTGCCGTAGTCTTCTGTCTTCACGCCATCTTCACTGCCCGCGTCTGCATTCGCTGATAGGAAGCCGAACAGCACGTTACGCTGTTGCCCGTTGGCTGCTGCCTGTGGAATGAAGGTGGAAGTCAGCGAGAACGATGCCGCATCTTGAGTTGGCATCTTCAATGACAGGAAGTAAGGAGGCTGCTTCACTCCCTGAGTTGAAGAGGTCGGATCATCCGGCACCGCCCACGCGTCATTGGACTCGTAGAACGCGTCGGGGTCATCAACGTGGTAAGTCGTGAGGACTTCGCGCTGAACCTTGAACATATCTTCCGGGTAACGCACGTGCTCCATCAGATCACCGGAAATGTTATCCAGCGGCTGGACGGCAGTTGGGAAGACCTTTTGCCAAGCCTGCAAGATTGGGTCTTCGGTATCCCACGCGTACAGATCAACCTTGCCGTCGTAGGCGTCAACGGTAGCCTTGACCGAGTTACGCATATAGTTCACGCGACCCGACAATCGATCGAAATCTGAAGCGTTAGTCAGCGAGTCGGAAACAGCCGATTCAATCTGCTGCTGCTGTGCATAGGGGAAATCATTTGAGGTGGTGTAGCCGTCGACGATCCATTTGACTCGCCCATCGATAATTGCCGGGTAGGCACTGGAATCGAGCGTCAGGTACGGGGCTACCTTGCTCACGCGATCGCGCGGGTTACGGTCGTACAGAATCTGTGATTCATCGTTGACCGCGTTGGAGAGCAATAGGTCTGTAGAAGCGAACTTCAACGCAAACACCACACGGTTGAACAGGTTGCCTACGTTAGGGCCGCCCTCTCCCTGGAAGGTGTAGCGGGTGTCTTCGCCCTCGCCACCAGCGCTTGGACGGTCAAGCTCCTGATCGGTCCAGCCTTCCGGACCGCCAACTACCGAGTACTCAGGAGAGTTCTCACCGAAGTAAATGCGCGGCTCGTATTCTTCTTCGGTGATCAAATCACCGGTGGACGGAATGCCTCCGAGCATAAAGTCGGGGCGGCCACCGGCAGCTACGCGGTTACCGTAAGCAGCAACCAGCCCGTAACCGTGGGTGTAGGTAATGTGCTGGTTCACCCAGGTGTCATTGGGGTTGACGTTGACTTCACGTGCGGCGATAACCGTATCTTCGACTTTTCCGTCAATTTCGTAGCGGTCAACATTCAAAGTTTCAGGGAAGGTGTAGTACCCACGGAACTGTTGCAGCTGCGCAAATGCGGCAGAAACCAAGTTAGGGTCCAACAAGCGAATATTCGCCGTTGTTTCCGTTTCCTTAGCCAACGCGTTCTTCTCGGTGCTGACCTTGGCGTCGTACGGAGTGACTTCGACATCGTCCAAGCCAAAGGCCTCACGCGTCATCTGGATATTTCGATCAATATATTCGCGTTCCAACGTACGCTGCGAAGGAACCACTTGGTACTGCTGTATCAGGAATGGGTAAACGCCGCCGGCGACAATCATCGTCACCACGAGCATTGCGGTACCAATCAGTGGCAAGCGCCAGCGACCGTTGAACGCCGCAATCACGAAGGTAACTGCGATCAGAATTGCGACAATTGCCAGAATCATCCGTGCAGGGATAACCGCGTGAACGTCTTTGTACAGTGCACCGGCTACGCGCCCGGACTGATTGTTAAGCGTCTCGTACTGAGAGATCCAGAAATTGACAGCCTGGAGTAGCAAGAACACTGCCACGACCACTGCGGTATGCACGCGGGCAGCCTTGCCCACCGTGATGCCGCCACGTTCTTCAACGCGAATGCCACCGTAGAGATAATGCGTTAGCAATCCTGCAACTCCGCCGAGCAGAACTACAGAAATCAAGAATCCGGTGATCAATCCGATGAATGGCAGGGTGAAGATAAAGAATCCCAGGTCCATATTGAACTGCGGATCGGTGGATCCGAATGGAACCCGGTTGAGGAACAACATAATGGTCTGCCATTGTCCGGCTACCGCGATGGCTGAGAACAAACCCACCACTGCAGGAATGCCGATCATGAGGAAACGGCGAACCGGTTCGAGCTGCGCTTGGTAGCGGGACATGGAGTCTGGACGACTCGTCTCCGGTGCGTAGACAGGGCGATGCTTGTACGCGCTGCGCATAGAGAACCACATCGGCACGGCCATCAAGACCAACGCGATGAAGAAGATGATGAGTTTGGCGATGCGCTCGGTCCAATAGACTTCCGAGAATCCCAGCTGATTGAACCAGAGGATATCTGCGTAGAAGTTCGAGAGGAAGACAAACACGGCCACCAAGATGACCACCGCAAATACCGTCAGCGTCAGTGGAGACGCCTTTTTATTTGCGGGCTTAGAAGGTTGTTGCGGCCCTTGGGGTCTCGGTGGACCCCCGAACGGACTATCCGATCCGTATGACACTATTCATTCCTTACCTAAATGTCCCGCACGCCTTTGCTAACGCCAGAACTCGTATATCTATCACTGTACTTACTAAGCTTCAGACACCAAGTTGTATGAACGGTGTCGAGTGGATCTATGAGCAGGATTCCAACGTGGTGGGGTCGGCTCCTTGCTCAATTTTTGTCAGCGCCTGCCGTGCTTCATGCAGCGTGCCCACCTTGACGACATGCAGCCCGTTCGGCACTCGTCCTTGTACATCCGAGCAGTTCTCTGACGGCGCTAGGAAGACCGTCGCACCATCTGCCTTCGCGGCGACCATCTTCTGGGCAATCCCTCCGATAGGCCCGACTTTGCCCTCGGCGGTAATCTCTCCGGTCCCGGCGATGTGATTCTCTCCGGCCAGCGATCCTTCGGTCAACCGATCAATGATCGCCAAGGCGAACATCATGCCGGCGCTCGGGCCTCCGACCTCTTCCACGCCAAATTTCACGTCGATGGGAAAATCAAAGGCGGTGCTCAAGTAGACCCCAAGCTGGCGAGAGCCTTCTGCATTGGCTGACGTGGTGACGCTGACCTCAGTCTCCTTCGGCTCACCCTCACCGGAGGCCCTGCGAACCGTCATCGTGCTTGGCTGATCTCCACGCTCATTGAGGTCTGCCTTCAAGTCTTCCAAGTTGGATACTGGTTTCCCTTCGAACCCCAGCAACCTATCTCCTGGCTTTAATGAATCCCTATTGGTATCCGTGGAGAAATCCGCGACTTCCAACCAAGTGGAATATTCGTGCCCCAGCTCATTCATGGCTGCTGCAATCGACAATTCTTGTGAAGAAACCATCATCGAATCGTTGGCCGCGCCACGTTCTTCGCTAGTAACTCCACGCGGAATCATGGTCTCTTCCGGGACGATATCTTTGTTCGGATTAAATAGCGCTTCGAGAATCACCGGGGTTGACACCCGATTCTGCCCACCGCCTTGAACGTAAATGGTCGTCATGTCCAAAATGCTGTTGGACTGAAAGCTCTTGGCACCGTCGATGGTGATGAGCTCCTTGCCCTCGTACTCCCCCAGCGTGTTCAGCACTGGTCCAGGTGTGCGCACGACAAAGTTGGTGGGTAAGAAGAGGATCAGACCAACCAACAGCAGGGCTAGTGTCCCTGCGATCGTGGTTTTCACGGGCTTGGAACCAGGAACTTGCGTACCCAAATTCGGGCTCGCGCCCTTCGTGGATGATGGTTCCTGTTCGTGCACTGACCTTGCTCCCGCCGCTCAAAAATATTTCAGGGGCGCTTTCACAAACGCCACCCCCTCTAGCCTACTGAAAGCCCATGCAGAACTTCATCAGCTATAAGGAGTATTCGATGTGCCGAAAGCGAACTCAGGCTTGCATCGATGTGAACTCTCAGGCGTAGGGGGTACTTTTAATGACATGGCACAGAACCCTCCGAATAACCGACCCGACGGTGACGACGACGAAAACAATCCGCAGGATCCAATGTCAGCGATGTTCTCACAGCTCTTCGGTGGCAGTTTCGACCCAAACGATCTCCCGCCTCAGCTTCGCGAAGCGATGGGTTCACAGGATCCCGCCGCTATGCAGCAAATGATGCAGCAGGCACAAGCAATGATGTCGGCAATGATGCAGAACAATGCCTCTGAAGGGCCGGTGAATTGGAAGCTTGCTTCGGATACCGCGCTTCAGTCCTATGCCGGTGAAGACCCCGAAGTTTCTGACTCGCGCAAAAGCGCCATTGTCGACGCTTCCTATCTGGCCGATCTGTGGCTCAATAACGCCACGGCTTTTGAGTCCAAGGGCGAAGCTACCGAAGTCTGGACTCGCAAACGCTGGTACGACAAAACTTTGGGTGTTTGGAAGAAGGTCACCGAACCGGTGGCCGAATCCGTGACCCGTGCAATCACCAGCGCAATGAAGGACCAAATCCCAGAAGAGATGAAGGGCATGCTCGGCAACTCCGATGCGATGTTCCGAAATCTTGGTTCCAGCATGTTTGGAATGCAGCTGGGAACTGCCCTAGGCGGCTTAGCCAAGGATGTGCTTGGAGGCACCGATATCGGGTTGCCCCTGGCAGGAACGACACCCGGCCTGGTCGCCGCCAACGTTGCCAACTTTGGCGAGGGGTTGGAAATCCCTGAGCAGGAAGTGCTGCTCTACGTGATTCTGCGCGAGCACGCTCATGCGCGACTATTCAATCGGGTTCCATGGCTTTCTTCGAAACTCATCGGAGCGGTCGAGTCTTACTCACGTGGCATTCATATCGATATGTCACGTGTCGAAGAAGCAGTTCGCGGCATCGATCCGTCAAATCCGGAGAACCTGCAGGAACTGCTCGGCGAAGGGCTGTTTACGCCAGAGCGCACAGGCCAGCAGGAAAAGGCACTTGAAAATCTCGAACTGACGCTGGCACTGATCGAAGGTTGGGTCGACCACGTTGTGTCGCTCGCGGCCGCCAACTTGCCATTCGCGGCTCACCTTCGAGAAACCATGCGCCGTCGCCGTGCCTCTGGTGGTCCTGCTGAATCAGCATTTGCTTCGCTGGTCGGCTTGGAACTGCGTCCGCGCAAGCTTCGTGAGGCTGCCGCCCTCTGGGAACACCTCCATGAGGAACGTGGTACCGAAGGCCGAGATGCTATTTGGGACCACCCCGATTTGATGCCTACGGCCGAAGATCTCAGCGAGCCGGCGGGCTTTACCAAGCGCCGAGAGTCGGCTGCATCTGAATATGACGAGTTTGACGCCGCGCTAGGCAAGCTACTCGATGGCGGATTCGATAAGCCGGAACCTGAAGTCGAAAACCCTGAGGATTCTAATCCAGACGATCCGAAGAACTAACTAAGAGCTCTGATGTAAGTAGGGGGTCCAAGCAGCTCAAGCTGCTTGGACCCCCTACTTTTCGTTGGAGCGGACCTCAAAATCGCAGGTCACTTGTCGTCGAGATCGTCAAACCCGCCAGTTTCGGTATCGGTCTGTCCGTTTTCTTTGGCATGTGCGCGGAAACCTGCGCTGAATCCGGCGAGATACTGGTCCGCTTCGGCTCTTCTTTCGAACCGGTCCAGCAGATCCTGGAACCTTTTTCCGTGCCCTTGGCCCGGCGTTGCCAAATGGACTAGCTCATGGACCAAAACATAGTCTTGCACCCAATTCGGGGCATACTTCAGTTTGGCGGAAAGTCGGATGGTCCGCTGGATTGGGGTGGCAGAGCCCCACCGTTTATTTTGATTATTGACCCAACGCACCGATACCGGATTAGCCAGCCCATCAAGATACCTTAGGTCCAAATATGTGGCCCGTTCCATCAACGAGTCCTCGGTGATGGCCGCCGATTGTCGGCTCTTACGCTGGCGGTATTTCTTGAGCATTTCGTCCACGAATGCGCGCTCCGTGCTTTCATTCAGCGCCGCGGGCACCTGAACGACCAACCGGTCCTCGCGCCATTGCGAGGAGATGGTCTTCTTTCGTTTGCTCGAACGTACGATACGGACCGGGATGTCATCCGCGGCGATAAAATCAACGGTCTGAGGGTATGCCGGCATCGGGTGCCTCCACTTCTATCCTTCACAGGTTTGCGATGGTTTGTCGCTTATGAGCTCACCATAGGTCCACGTAGGTGAACCGATTTTTCATTCCCTGCGAGCTGTCGATAACTAGCCTTGGTATTCGGCCAAAACCGCCAGTACCGCTTCACCGTAGCGTTCAAGTTTGCTGCGCCCCACTCCTGAGATTTTGCCCAGCCCTTGGACCGAATTCGGTCGATGCTCCGAGATTGCCATGAGCGTCGCATCGGTGAAAATCACAAATGCGGGAATCGAATTGCTCTGGGCCACCGAGGCTCGCCAGCTACGCAGCTGCTCAAAGAGCGCTTCGTCGTACGCGGCGGGGCAAGAGGAACATCGTTTGAGTTTCCGTTCCTTCGCAGTGGTCAAAAATGATCCGCAACCGGCGCAAACAGATGGCGTGAGTTTCTGCTGCTTGCGGCGAACCGGTGCTTGCTGCCGGCTGCTGGCCTGCCGCACAGATTTAATCCCGTCCAGGAATCTCGACGGATATCGATGCGCCCGGCCACCCGGGGTCCGGGCTAAGGACCACGACAGGTAGAGCCGTATGCGCGCACGAGTAATTCCTACGTAGAGCAGCCTACGTTCTTCATCGTAGCCAGCCTGGTCCTTCGCATAGGTGATCGGTACGAGTCCCTCGCTGAGGCCTGCCAAGAAAACAACGTCCCATTCAAGGCCCTTCGCCGCGTGGAAGGACGCGAGCGTGACGCCGTCCAAGGTCGGCGCATGTTGTGTCGCGGCGCGTTCTTCAAGTTCGCGGACCACATCGCGCAAGGTCACTTCGTGCCCCTGGTCGCCTTTGCCGGCAACCAGGTCGTCGGCCAGTCGCACGAGGGCGGATAACGATTCCCACCGTTGGCGTACCGCACCGGTGCTGCCGGTGGGAGCTTCCGGAGCATACCCGTGCGAGGAGAGCACATCGCGCACCAGCTGAGGCACCGACAAGTCTCCTGCAACATTTAATGCGGCGCGGAGTGCAAGCATTCCCTCTTTGACTTCACGCCTCGAGAAAAACCGCTCGGCGCCACGCATGACGTAGGAAATTCCGTGCGCCGTGAGCGCTTGTTCAAAGGCTTGAGACTGACCGTTGGTGCGGTATAGCACCGAGATTTCAGAGACGTCTTGCCCGTCTTTGACTAGCGCCTTGATGCGTTGTGCAACCTCATCCGCTTCCTGTTCATCGTCGGCAGCCTCGAAAAATTCAGGACTGGGTCCATGCTCGCGCTGGGCAATGAGTTCCAAGGGTTCTGGCCAAATGACGGTCGGATCAGGCATCGAAGTTTCTATCCGGCGCATGGACAACACCTTATTCGCCAGATTCACCACCTCGGGTGTCGAACGGTAGTCACGCACGAGCTTGACGACGGTTGCTTCGGGGAATCGGGTGCCGAAGTTCAACAGGTAATCAGGTCGGGCACCGGTGAACGAATAGATCGTCTGGGAGGCATCGCCCACCACACACAGTTCGTCGCGCCCACCGAGCCACAGGTCGAGCAGCCGCTGTTGCAGCGGCGAAACATCCTGGTACTCATCCACCACGAAATGTCGATACTGGGACCTGACGTTGGCAGCGACTTTCTCGTCTTCTTCAAGAATTGCGCTGGTAAGCAGCAAAACATCTTCAAAGTCGATCACGCTACGGTCGTCTTTGAGTTCCTCATAGGTTTGGAAGATGCGTGCCATGCTCACCGGTTCCAAGCCGTTGGGCAGATCTCTGCTGGCAGCGACCTTGGCGTAGCTTTCGGGAGAATGCATCGATACCTTGGCCCATTCGATTTCGGAGGCAAGGTCGCGCACCATGGCGCGGTCGCTCGAAATTCGAAGTCGGCGCGCGGATTCAGCGATGAGCGGCGCCTTGTGCTCCACCAAGTTTGGCAACGTCCCACCGACCGACTGCGGCCAGAAGTACTGCAGCTGCCGAAGCGCAGCGGCGTGGAATGTCCGGGTCTGGACGCCCGGCGCCCCCAGCAAGCGAAGCCGTGTGCGCATCTCGGATGCGGCACGGGTCGTGAAGGTCAGGGCCAGCACGCTGGTCGGGTTGTAGACCCCGGTATGCACACCGTGCGCTATGCGGTGTGTGATGGCGCGGGTTTTGCCGGTCCCGGCACCGGCAAGGATGCATATTGGGCCGCTCAGGGTCTCGGCCGCGAGCCGCTGTTCGGCGTCAAGCCCTGCCAAAAGATCGGGGGCCGTTATATTTTCTTGCTCGGTCACTTGCTTTGGGCCTCCGGGAGGGCTTCTCCGTACCAGTTACGGATCAGTGCGTGTGCGATGGAAATACCGCGCGGAATTTGCAGGGTGCCGGCGCTCAATTCGGAGCCGAGTTGTTCGCGGGTGAACCAGCGAAGATCGAGTATCTCGGCACCGTCAGGTACCAGCTGCGTGCTCAGTGCCTCGCCGGTGAAACCCAGCATGAGTGAGCGCGGCATTGGCCATGGCTGGGACCCACGGTAGGCAACATCGCCTACGTGTACCCCTGATTCCTCAAAGATCTCTCGACGCACCGCAGACTCAAGTGATTCTCCTGCTTCGACAAAACCAGCTAGGACCGAGTACATCTTGGATTTGAACATGCTGTTGGCACCGAGCAGCAAACGATCTTCGGAATCGACGATGGCGGCGATCACCGCCGGGTCGGTGCGCGGGAACAGCTCGTGGCCATTGTCCACGCAGCGTTGCACCCAACCGGAGGTAGAGGACCGAAGTTCGGAACCGCACCGGGGACAGAACACTTCGTTGCGTCTCCAGTTGGCTATTGCCTGGGCCTCAACAAACAACTCGGCCTGAGCCGCATCGAGAACATTAAATGCGTCTCGCAGCGTGGTCCATGATGACTCGGTCCGTTCATCAAGCACCGAGGAGTCGACAATAGCTAAAACAAATAAGTGCTGCTTGTCACGGCCAAGGTAGACGAATTTTTCCTGCCCGGACGCCTGATAGTCCGGGCCTGGGATCAAAAACAACGATTCGCCGTTTAGCGCAGCACCAAGCTCGGAAAGCAGCATCACTCGACTCTGCGGGTCGGCCATGACCTGTGGTAGCAGGTCAGGCTGGTCATGCTCGGTCACCGGACGCTCATACACGGATCGCGCGAAGCTCAATGAGGTGAGTGGTAATCGATATTTTTCTGCCAACGCCATACTCCTAACCTAGTGCAATTCGCTGAGCACTGGCTTGGTTTGGCTTCACGGTGAAAACAATTGCGAATGATCTAAATCGCATCTGCCGTCATGTGCGTTGAAACTAGCCATCTTCCGTGCGTCATTAACGAATGAAACGCCGGATCTCGCATACGGTGGAGGATGTGAAACGCTCTGCCATGGAACTCGCCGCTATTGCCACCGCCGCCGTGCCGGGATTGACCCCGGTAAGGTTCGCCGCGTTGTCCGATGATGCAGAAGACTTCGATTCGGCACTCATCGTAGATTCCCAAAAACACCGCTGGCGCGTACGCTCGCCGCGCCACGACGAAGCGAGTATGCGCCTGGAAGCGGAGCTTTCCGCCTTGCGCGCTTTTTCGGCCAAGGTCAGGGCCGCGCTTCCGTTCGCCCTGCCCTCTGTCGCCGGAACTGTGCGTCAGGGCCCCTTGCGAACCTTCGTATATAAAGATCTTCCCGGCCGGGTTCCCACCCTCGACGAACTTGTCGAGGAGGGAAGCAAGCTTGCGGTGGCCTTGGGTCAGTGCATGGCGGCGATCCACCAGATTCCCGATGATTCGGTCGAAGTTGCCGGATTGCCGACCTACACCGCCGATGAAGTTCGCCAGCGCAAGCTCAACGAGCTGGACACCGCCGCCGCGACGGGCCGAGTGCCTAGCCGCCTGCTGCGGCGTTGGGAGCACGCCATGGAAGATGTGTCGCTGTGGCGCTTTAACGCCACGGTGGTCCATGGCGACTTCGATGAAGAGCAGCTGCAGGTTTCACACTCAATCATTACCGCCGTCAAGGGCTGGACCGACTTGCATGTGGGCGACCCCGCCGACGACTTCGCCTGGCTCTCCGCCATTGATGACCAGAGCTTCAGCGAACGAGTATTCGCCGCCTATGTGGAGGCTCGCGGCAACTCAGCAGATCCGCACATCATGCGCCGTGCTGCGCTGGCTGCGGAATTCGCGCTCGCCCAGTGGTTGGTCAAGTCCCTGGACAGCAAAGACACCGAGCGCATTGCCGATGCCGACGAAATGCTGCAGGAACTGGATACGAATATAGCCGAGTACGGCGGTGAGCCGCTGTCCGTCGTTGAGGCTCCGCGCCCGCTGGCCGCTCCGGCATCCGCTTCGGTTGAGAAACCTGAAGTAGCGTCGAAGCCGAGCGCTCCGGCAATCAACTCTTCAAAGGTTACACAGCTTCCCGTCGAGGATGAGGTAGAAACCGACGCCCCACCGGAGGACAGCACGCCCAAGCCTCCAGCGGTCTCCGCCGTCCCCGTTGAAGCTGGCGTGCAGTCCCCCGCGGCACAGCACACAGACGACGCAGCGGCCGCAGGCAGCACTTCGCCGGAGGATGCCGCGAAGGCCGATTCGGGAAATAACCCTGCACCGGATGCGAAGCCAAGCGAGCCGGTGCCCGTGGAAGGCACCGACTCCAAGGAAGAAACTACTTCGTAGCTACCGTTTCGACCTGCTCCGTCAGGTTTTCGAAGGCCCCGGCGATCATGGATTCAAGTTCTTCTTCGGATGCCAGATATTCGGCGTGAATCGTGATGCCGGCGCCAACGTAGTAGAACGCGGCCTGAATCTGTTCCAGCGGGATCCCGTGCAGGCGTGACCAGCCAAGACGGTAGACCGCCAGCTGCACCAATTTGCTCTTCAGGTCCTTGCCGCTGGGCACCCTTCCGGTTTTCCAGTCGAGCATCAGCCAGGTGCCATCTTCAAGCTGGAAGACCGCATCGATGCGCCCGCGTACCGCAACCGGGCCCACACGTGTTTCCAGCGGCACCTCAACATATGCCGGTTGGCGTTCGGCCCATTCGCTGGCTAGGAACGCTTCCTTCATCGAGGCAAGATCCAGCACGTCGTCAATATATCGATCCGCTGGCTCGACGATCTCGCCTAGGTCGAGCATCTGGGTTTGTTCGTAGTATTCCTCGATCCAGGCGTGGAATGCGGTGCCTCGCCGGGCAGCCAGGCCGGGGCGGCGCGGAACGGGGCGGCGCAGGTTCTCCAGCACCTCCACAGAGTCTTCGGCAAGTTCAACGAACAATGAGGCCCGCACATGCTCGGGCGCAGCGATGACGCGTTCGCGGTTGTTCAGGAACTCGCGTTGCGCCAGCAACCTCTCCGCCTCGTCCTTCCAATGCTCCCCGAAGCCGGTCAGCATCTGGCTCGTCGCCTTGGCCGCAACAACGTCTTCGGCAAGCGCACTGAGCACCTCACGACGAGAATAGGGGTGCGGCGACTTTTGCACGGTGCCGGTAATCACCGGCCCGTCAAGCGGGTCGTACGGCCAGCGCGCCTCCATCGGTTGGGAGCGTACCGGATTTTCCTCGGGCCCCTGATCGTTTTCGACCCACACTCCAATTTCGGCGCGGGGTTCCTCCCCTTCGGCCAGTGGCAGCAGTGCGTCCATGAAGACCGAAGGTTCACAGGGCTTGGAGCGCGATCCCGACCAAATGCTGCTTGAACAGATCAGCAATGACTTAGCCCTGGTGACTGCCACGTAGGCGAGGCGGCGTTCTTCGGCAATATGATGGTCGTCCACCCGATCTTTGAAGATCGATTCGGCCTCGATCAGTTCCTTCAGCGCCGGCTGGTCGGTATCCCACTGCGGCAAATCGCCGGCATCTCCGCGCAACGGCCAAGGCAGCGCCTTATCGCCGCTGGTCCAACGATCGGATTTGGCTCCCGGGAAGACCCCCTCGTTCAAAGACATCACCGCGACGATGTCCCATTCGAGCCCCTTCGAGGCATGAATAGTCAATAACTGTACCGCCAGCGGATCAGCATCTTCGGAGGGCAGCGGGAGCCCCTTTTCCTTTTCGGCGGCCTGTTCAAGCCACATGAGGAAACCCGCCAACTCCACGCGCGGGGCATTGCGGCAATATTCGCGCACCACATCGGCGAAGGCATCCAGGTTCACCCGATATTTGTCCGCGGCAATCCACGGTCTGGCAGCCACCTCGATGTCCAGGTTCATGGCGCGTTCGACTTCTCGAATCAACGCTTCCAAATCATCGTTGGCGATCAAACGCAATTGCCGCAGTTCGGATCGCAGCGCTTCGAGCCGTTCATAGCCGGTATTCGACAACCGCCGGCCGTCGGAGCTCGTCCAACCAGCCGGAGGAAGGTAATCCAGCGCCTCGATCAGGCTTGCAGCGTCGTTGAGCTCCGCGCGGGCCGCCTCCTCCGTGCTTTGATTCTGGGTGATCGGTTCGGCGGAGTCCAGTTCGGGATTCAGCCCGCGCTCCCGGCGCCGGGCCAGCGAACGCGACCAATCGGCGAATGCTGCGAGGTCGGCGGCGCCCAAACGCCATCTGGCGCCTGCGAGCAAGCGCATCAGCTTGTCCGAGCGCAACGGATCCACCAGCACATGCAAACAGGACACGAGGTCGGTGAGCTCAGGGGTGCTGAGCAGCCCGGACAGCCCCACCAGCTGATAGGCAATGCCCCGTTCGCCAAGCACCTCGCCCATCACCGAGAGATTCGCCCGGTTGCGGCTGAGCACCGCGCTGGTCTTGTGCTCGGCACCGACGCCCTGGCGATTTTCTGCCACGATGAGGTCCGCGATCCGTTCGGCCTCCTCGCGGACGCTCGCGCAGCGATTGAGCACTACTCGGCCGGGCTGCGCAAAAGCCGAGGGTTCAAGCGGCTTGACGGAGACCGGTCCAATGGCCGGCTGCTGACCGCCAGCGGTAATGTGGTTTGCCGCGTCCAAGACGTTCACGGTATTCCGCCATGCCACCGTGAGGTGCTTGACATGTGCGAGGTCTCTGCTCGATTCGCGCACTATGGGGAATTCCTGGGGGAAGCGGAATAGCTGGCCGGCGCTGGCACCGCGGAATCCGTAGATGGATTGGTTGGGATCCCCCACCGCGGTCACCGGGTGGCCATCGCCATAAAGTTGCGAGAACAGCACCATCTGGGCATGCGAGGTGTCTTGGAATTCATCGAGCAGCACCACCTTGTGGCTGGTGCGCTCGGCAAGCGCCTCGGCCGGAACTTCCTGCGCAATATGCGCCGCGTGGGAGACCAGATCGCCGTAGTCCATCACCCCGAGTTTCGCCTTGGACAGGGCGTATTCCTGGGCCAGCTCGGCGATGGTCGCGCGGGAGGCGAGCCGGTCGATCATGTTCTGCGCCGCAACGGTCCGCTTCTTTTCCTTGTCCGCCTGCATCGGGAACAGGGAGACTTCGGCAATGAGGTTGTCGAGCCATTGCTGGGCCTGCGGCGGGGAGACCAGATGCTCGGAGGACTCGGAGCTGAATGAGACGATTGCGTCGATCAGCGTGCTGGTCGCCGAGCCGAGATGCTCGTAGTTTCCGGTATAGCTCTCCAACACCTGATGGGCCAGCTGCCAGGATTGCGCCGCACCGAGCAATACCGTGTCTTCTTCGATCCCCAGGCGAAGTCCGTAGTCCTGCACCAAGGTATTGGCATAGGAATGGTAGGTGGATACCGCCGGGTCCAGGAAGTCTCTGGTTTCCTCTTCACCGAGCAGCCCCGTGGCCACTAGCTGCGCGATCTTGGCTCGGATACGTGCGGAAAGTTCGCCGGCTGCCTTGCGCGTGAACGTCACGCCGAGGATTTCTTCCGGGCGAACCAGCCCGTTGGCGACGAGCCAAACCACCTTGTCCGCCATGGTCTTCGTCTTGCCGGAACCCGCGCCGGCGATGACCAGCATGGGTTCCAAGGGGGCACAGATGATCTCGGCCTGCTGCGCGGTTGGCGGGAACTGCTCCCCTAGGGCTTCGGAAAGTTCCTGCGGGGTGAATCGAATATTGCTCATGGTTCGGTGACCTGTCGTCCTTGCTCGCACAATGGGCAGATTTCGGGCAGCGTGCACGATCCGCGCAGGCCCTCGGAGCCAATGGTGTGCCGGGTGGTGAATTCGCTCTCGCCCATCAGCTCGGCCGCTTCGAGAATCAGCTCCCGCGCCCAGGTTTCTGTTCCAAGGGCCGGCTGATCCCGCAGGGTGGCCGACTTCGTCGGGGTACCGACGTAGACCAGCGACGCTCCGGCTGGTTCGGTGGAAAGCGCGGCGGTTTCATCGTGCTGCTGCAATGCACCGAGCTGCACCGCGGTCTGGTAGACGGCCAGCTGCGGGTGGGTTTCGGTGTCTTTGAGCGTTGGCGCTTTGCCACCGGTTTTCAGATCTACCACCGTGGCCTTGCCCTGCGCGTCGGCTTCCACCCGGTCGATGACTCCGCGCAGCTGGATATGCTTGCCTTCCTGCGGAACGTCAACCTGGAAGGACAGTTCTCTCGCTCGTAGTTCACGCCCGGAGGTGCGCATGGCGATGCTGTATTGCGCAAGTTTTTTGAGCATTTCTTCGGCTCTGTCAAAGTCGCGCTGCCCCTCCCAATTCGGGAGCTTTTCCAGCTCCGGCCACCGCTGCTCGAGGATGTTCGAGTATTCGCTCCCGCTGGCCTCCGGGTGCTCTTCGGCGATGGAGTGAATCAAGGTGCCCAGGGAGGCGGCGAAGTCATGCGCCGCTTCTCCCCCGGCGCTTTGCACAAACCAGTTCAGCGGCGACTTCACCAGGGTCTCGACCTTTGAGGGTGACACACGCAGCGGTTGATCGGCGGGAACCACCGGGGCGCTGGTGCTCAGTGGCTTCAATCCCCACCAACCCTTTGGGTGAGCGCCACGCACCGGGTATTCGCTGTCGGCCAATTGCCCTAGCACCGTGATGGCGTCGTGGTAGATCTCGTCGGCCGAAACGTGCTCGGGAGCGGGGACCGCGCCGAGTTGCGCGGCCTTGGCGCGTTCGGCCATCGAACGCAGTTCAGCCACCAGCGTGGGCAGGGCCCTGATTCGTGGGACCGCGGTGAGTTCTCGTTGCGCGCCGCCGTTTGGATCAACCAGGTCCAAGAACGATGAGGGTTGCGAGTCCTCGTTATCCACCGCCGTGCAAATCAACAATCGCGAGGCGCGCGAAACGGCGTTGCTGAAGCTTCGCATTTCATCATTGCGGATTCCGCGCACCAGCTGCGTCGGGGTGCGTGTGCTCAGGAAGGCCAGGCCGTGTTCTACCGCGTCGGCCAGGGCGTTGGAACCCAGCAGCTCACCGCGCAGCCGCAGGTTCGGCCAGCTGCCTTCCTGCAGGCCCGGAATGAATACGACGGGCCAGTGCTTGCCTGCGGCCGCCGCGGTGGTCAGCACCGTGACCGTTTTCGTCCCGGTGGCTCGCGAGGCCAGTGAGTCCATCGGCAGTTCCTGATGCAAAATGTGATCGATGAAAAGTTCCACGCTGGCACCGGGCAGCTGATCCACAAACCGTTCGGCTGCCTGGAATAGCGAAAGGACCGCGTCCAGGTCGTGATCGGCACGACGGGCGGTATTTCCGGTGCCCAGCGCTTCCTTGCGCCAGGCGTTGGCCCGGCCCGAAGCTTCCCACAACGCCCACAGCGCCGTTTCCGGGGTTGCCTGCCCGGTGGCAAGCTCGGTGCGCAAGGCACCGAACATGCTCAGCAGGCGTTCCAAGCCAAAGGCTACGGGCCCCAAGTCACGGCTCAGTTCCGGTTCATGAAGGCTCGCTTCGAGAAGCTCTTGGCTGGATCGCCGTCCGCCCACCGAGCTTTCGCGTTGGCGCAGCAGCTGCCTCAGGCGTCGAATTTCCAATGCGGTGCTCATTCCGTAGCGCGAGAGCAGCAGGTTCTGCATCAGCAGCGGATCGTCGCTTACGCCGCCGGCCAGGGCCAGCTGGACCAGGTCGAGCAAGGGCCGTACCGCGCCCTCATCCTTCAAGGGGATTTCGGCCGGTGGAACCTGGACCGCGATCCCTTGGCCTTCGAGGAACCGGCTGAAGGACCGTACCTGTGAACCGTTGCGGACCACGATGGCCATGTCGGAGAGCGGGAAGCCCTCGTAGAGATCCATCTGGACTATGCGTTGGGCTATGTAGCGTTCTTCCAAGGTGGAGTTTTCAAAGCACAGAGCTTGAACCTGCCCGGTTTCGGTTTCCGCTGGCGCTTCCAGTTTTCGTCCGCGCAGGCCGGCCGCTAGCGGGATTCGCCGCACGACGCGCTTCCAAGCATCCATAATGGCCGGTGCCATGCGCAAGCTGGTATCCAATTCGAAGAGTTGAGCCTCATCCTTGCTGCTGTAATTTTGCGAGAAACGGTTCAGCTCATCGGGGCGTGCACCACGAAATCCTTGGACCACATTATCTGGCGCCGCAAAGGCAACGAGCCGGCGATCACGCGCGATCAGCCGCAAAAGCCGATGCTGCGACAAGGTCGCTTCTTGCAGGTCATCGACGAGGATCAGCTGCAGTTTTTCGTGCTCTTCGGCCAGGAATTCTGGATGCTGTTCGAACAATTGGGCGGCACGGGTCATCAGACCCGCCGGGTCAAAAGCTTCCGCACTGCCTAGGTCCAGCAGGTCGCGGTATTCCTGATAGAAGCGTGCCGCGGCCACCCACTCTGCGCGCTTGGCCTGTTCCCCAAGTTGCGCAATATCTACCGGTTCAAGTCCAAGCTCAGAAACCCGGTCAAAGAATTCACGCAGTTCTTTCCTGAACCCGCGTGTTTCGACCGCTAAGTTCAAGTCCTCGGGCCACCCCGGGCCCGCGGTCAATCCCTGCTGGTGGCCTTCGAGGAGGTTGCCGATGAGCGTATCCTGTTCAGGTCCCGAAAGGAGTCGAGGAGCCCGTTCCAAATTCGGCAGCAGGCCTTCCAAGCGTGCCCTTCGGATGAGATCAAAGGCATATGCGGACCAGGTCCGCACCACCGGCTCCGTAAAAGTTTGATCCGCTCGGCGGCTGAGGTCGTCTCGAATGCCGGCAGCGGTCAGACGAGTTGGCGCAATAATCAACAGCTGCAGCGGATCCAAACCAGCGTCCAGATGCGCCACGGCTGTGTCCAGCAGGGCCGTGCTTTTCCCAGTCCCCGGGGCCCCGGTCACGAGGGTAGGTTTGGCTACCGTTGCCAGCCTCTCAAGCAGCGAAGACGTATCCAGTTGTGCCGGGTCGGTCATATCTTCCATGTTCATAGTTGATCATCCGCTTCGGACAAGTAGCCCGGTTGCAACGCCGCTTTGAGCGAATCGATTTGCGCCCATTGGGCATCGTTCGGTTTCCAGCGTGCTTGGGCCATATTTACGCGTCGACCCCGGCGGGGAGTGTTCTCCCGCGTCCACTCGTCCTCTCCTCGTTCGCCGAGTGCCAAAGTCAGGGTGCCGTCGGCCCGAAGAATGCGCCACCAGGGTGTCCCCTCCGGTGAACTTCCCATCGCCTTGCCAGCCTGCCGAGCGCCGCCGACCCCCAGGAGCTCTGCTACGTCGCCATAGCTGAGTACCGCTCCCGGCGGGACAAGTGCCGCCAGCCGATGGACGGCCTCGGCATACTCGAGGGGCAAGTGGCTTGATTCGGAGCTCATGTCCCTATTGTGCCAACTTGGACATCCTCATCCACAACCGGAGCGTCAGCCCAATGGTTGACCGAATGAGCGGGTAGCGTTGATTTCATGAATGAATGGCATAAGGGCCTTGCAGTTGGCTTTGACTTGGAAACCACTGGCGTCGACACCACTACGGCGCGCATCGTCACTGCGTCGGTGGTTCTGCTTGATGCCCAAGGTCAGGTTGTGAACCAGCGGGAGTGGCTGATTGATCCCGGCGTTGAAATTCCCGAGGCTGCTGCCGCGGTGCACGGCGTGTCCACCGAAAAAGCTCGCGCGGAGGGCATTCCTGCCGCTCAGGGCGTTGCCGAGATCCTCAACCTGCTCCAGTTCGCCGCCCAGCAGTCCCCGGTGGTCGCGTTCAACGCCGCCTATGACTTCTCCGTCCTGCATGCCGAGGCCTTGCGCTACGACCTGGTGCCGTTCATCCCCGGAAACGTGATTGACCCGTTCATCATCGACAAGCAGGTCGACAAGTTCCGCAAGGGAAAGCGCACGCTGGCAGCTGCCTGCGAACACTACGGCGTCGTCCTGGAAAATGCCCACACCTCCTTCGCCGATTCGGTGGCATGCGTGGCGGTAGCGCGAGCCATCGCCGAGAAGTACCCGCAGCTACAAGTTGATCCGCAGGATTTGCACGGCTGGCAGATCGGGTGGGCTCGCGAACAAGCCGCGAGCTTCCAGGAATACCTGCGCAAGCGCGATCCCCAGGCCCTCGTCGATGGCGCTTGGCCGATAAAAGACAGCTAAACCATGCATTTCCAGTGAATGTTAGGCACTTCACATCCTAAAAACTGGCTCCCGCGAGATTCCGGGTAAGTCATTAGTTCATCTTCAGTCACAAATCTGCGAATCATCTTCGATTCGTCCCCGATTTTGGCCGCATATGAAGAATAGTGAATGTGTTTTGCGGGCGGTTCGGGCGATATTGTTCGATAGTGATTCAATGGAGGGTACTCTCTATACCCCTTGAGAATTGAAGGAACGCGCCTAGTGATCACAGTTAGTGACCTGCGTAAGGTTTATCGTCAAGGCAGCAATGACGTTGTTGCACTGGATGGTGTCAGCCTTGAAGTCCCGACCGGGAAAATTCATGGCATCGTTGGACATTCCGGAGCTGGCAAATCAACACTTGTCCGCTGCCTGACGTTGCTTGACCAGCCTACGTCCGGCTCCGTTGCGGTTAACGGCAAGGAACTGACGAATGTCGACTCCGACGCGTTACGCAACGCTCGTCGCCGTATCGGCATGGTCTTCCAGCATGCCAATCTGTTCGATTCCCGAACCACCGAACAGAATGTTGCCTACCCACTGGAATTGGTGGGCACACCGAAGAAGGAAATCGCCGAGAAAGTTGCGCAGCTTTTGGAACTCGTCGGGCTGACGAAGTTCGCCAAGGGCTACCCATCGCAGCTTTCCGGTGGTCAGCGACAGCGCGTGGGTATCGCCCGCGCATTAGCGACAGACCCCGACGTGCTGCTCTGCGATGAGCCAACCAGTGCTTTGGACCCGGCCACCACCGATGAAATTCTTGAGCTGGTAAAAAAACTTCGCGACCGGTTGAACATCACGGTGCTGATCATCACCCACGAAATGCACGTCGTCAAGCATGCCTGCGATTCGGTTTCGCTGCTCGAAGCCGGCAAGATCGTGGAGCATGGCGACATCGAAGCGGTCATCACCAACCCTTCGGGACGTTTGGCTTCTACGCTGCTACCACTGCCGGGAGAAGCCCCGCAGGTAGAAGGTGCAGGTCGCGTACTTGATCTTCTCTACACGGGCGAACAAGCCACCGAGCCGGTCATCTCCGGCATCGCGCGAAAGTTCAACACCGACGTCAATGTCTTGGCCGGCTCCGTAGAGCATCTGGGTGATCAGCAGTTCGCGCACCTGCGAGTGCAGTTCGCCCCAGACGCGGACATCGCGGCAATTATCGAACATCTGAAGTCCACCGGTATTGCAGTGACCGTGAAGGAGGCCAAGTAAGTTATGGATTTCTTCGCTGAACTCTTAAACAATCCAGGTATCACCAAGGCCATGTGGCCTGCCACCGTGGAAACCCTGCAAATGACTTTGATTGCAACGGTTTTCACCATCGTCATTGGTTTGCCGTTAGGTATTTTGCTGCACAACACCGGTAAGGGCGGGTTGCTGCCAGTGCGTTGGCTCAATGTGGTGCTCTCCGGGATCATTGTCAACATCACCCGTTCGATTCCATTCGCAATTCTGATGGTTGCCTTGATTCCACTAGCCAAGGCAATTACGGGTGTCTCACTCGGACCGGTGGCCGCTTCCGTCTCGCTGACCATCGGCACGGTTCCGTTCTTCGCACGTCTAGTTGAGACCGCCCTGCGCGATGTCTCATCGGGCAAGGTTGATGCGGCGCTGGTAATGGGATCGACGAAATTGCAGGTCATTCGCAAGGTGCTCGTTCCCGAAGCGATGCCCGGGCTCATTGCCGCGTTGACCACAACCGTGGTCACGCTCATTGGTTATTCGGCGATGGCCGGTTTGGTTGGCGGTGGGGGTCTTGGCCGGCTGGCCTACAACTACGGTTTCCAGCGTTATGACATGGGAATCATGCTGGTAACCATAGTCATTATTCTTATCATGGTGCAGTTCGTTCAGATCGTCGGCGACCTGGTCGCGCGAAAGATCGATCATCGTTAGCTCAAAAACTTCCGCCGGAATTCCGGCGGGCCTGGTCGGCACGCATGTCGTACCAAAACTCCCCTTAGTTACCGGAAACGGTTCATACTCAAAGGAAATACTCACAATGCGTAAAAAGCTTGCACTCGCAATCACCGGTGTCGCAACCCTCTTTGCGGTGACCGCCTGCAGTAGCACCGGATCCACCGAGCCAACCGCTGCGGCCACGCTTGACCCAGCAAACCCAACCATCGTCAAAGTTGGCGCAAGCCCGATCCCGCACTCCCAGATTCTTGAATTCATCGATGAGAATTTGGCCAAGGATGCTGGCATCGATCTCGAGATTCAGGAAATCGACGACTACCAGACCCCGAACATCGCTTTGGCAGACGGCACCATCGATGCAAACTACTTCCAGACCGAGGCTTACTTGGCCCAGCAGGTTGCGGACAAGGGCTACGAGTTCGAGCACGGCAAGGGCATCCATCTGGAGCCATTGACCGTTTTCTCCAAGAATTTCGATAAGCCAGAAGACGTCACCGAAGGCGCACTGGTTCTGCTGAACAATGACCCGGTGAATCAGCTTCGTGGACTGCGTGTGCTGGAAAGCGCAGGACTGCTTTCGGGGCTAACCGACGAAGATTCGGCCCTCACCATTGAAGATGACGAAGCCAAAAACCCCAAGAAACTGACGTTCCGGGAAGTGAACTCGGAGCAGGTGCCGCAGTACTACACCCAGGACGACAACATTGGCCTTGCCGTGATCAACGGTAACTACATTGTTCAGGCAGAGCTCAACCTGGAGGAAGTTCTCGTTCAGGAATCCCCCGAGAACAACCCGAACTCCAACTTCCTGACCTGGCGTGCAGGCGAAAGCACCCCAGCTATCGAGAAGCTCGACGAACTGTTGCACTCCGACGAGGTAGCCAAGTACATCGAAGAGACCTGGACCGACGGAAACGTCATCCCAGCCTCCTAGCGCCAGGCAGCATCGCAGTGGTGTCCTTGTCCCGGGAATTCGGGGACAAGGACACCACTGCGTTAACCGCCCCTATCGCGCTTAAGCTAGGCAACCCCGGCTCGGGAAAGCCCCAGCAGCCGTGCCCCGTTCTCCCAGAGCACCGCTCGCATCCAGGATTTTCCGTGCCCCAACCGGGCCAATGCCTGCAGCTGATGCGCATAGGGATAAGGGATATTCGGGTAATCCGAGCCGAGAATGACTTTGTCCTGGAGTGAAGCCAAACGGGAAATATAGCTTTGCGGCATCGGCGCGAATTCGTTGGTGAAGTCGGTACCCACCATGGTCGTATCCAGGTAAACGCCTGAAAACGCCTCGGCAAGATCGGCAAATTCGTGATACTCGGGCATCCCCATATGCGCTATGACCAGCACGAGGTCCGGATACTTCTCCAGCAGGATTCGAACGTTCTGCGGCCCGGTGTAGTTGCCGCTCAACGGTGCCGAACCGGCATGGATGACCACCGGTATCCTGCTTTGCTCGAGGACTTCCCATGCTTCGTCGAGCAGCGCATCGTGGGGCGCGAACCCGCCGACTTGGATGTGGATCTTGAATAGTTGTGCCCCGGCATCGATGGCCTGCCGAACGTAGCTGCCTACCCCGGGCTCCGGGTAAAAGGTTGCGCAATGCAGTGCCCCGTCGACGCGTTCGGCGAAGCGCGCCGCCCAATCATTGAGCCAACTGGCCATGCCCGCCTTATGCGCGTACGAAAGCGCAGGGATAGCCGCCAACCCGATCTCACGGAGCCGTTGGATTCGGGCGTCCTCAGCCATGCGATAGGTAATCGGCCAGCAACGACCATAACGTTGCTCCGCCTCATCGAAGTACGCCCAGACCTTTTCCAGCATCGGCTCGGGCAGAAAGTGCACATGGATATCGGCCAACCCGGGTATGCCCAGATAGTCCAACAAATCCGGAATCTGCTCGTCGATCAGGGGAATCATGTGCTCGGCGATCGTCTCGGTCATCTGGCGCTCCTCTGGTTTTCACTGCCGTTGTTGATGCTGATGCTGTGGGCCAAGCTATCAGGGACCGCCGGCGGCTGCCCAGTTCCCGGCCCAGGAAAGCAAAGAGGCCACGGTAGCCGCTGCCCGGATGGGACGAGCGGCTACCGTGGCCTCTTGGTGCTGGTGGCTACTATGCGGTGGCCGCAGCGGCGGCCCGAGCGGCCGCTGGCAGTGCCGCGAAGATCTTCTCCATGGCTGCGTCGTCGTGTGCCGCGGAGAGGAACCAAGCCTCGAACACGCTTGGCGGCAGGTAGATGCCAGAGTCGAGCATCGAGTGGAAGAACGGCGCGTAGCGGAATGCTTCCTGCCCCTGCGCGTCGGCGTAGTTGTGCACGCCCTTGGCCGAGGTGCCGAAGGCCACCGAGAACAGCGATCCGACGCGCTGGATCGAGTGGTCCACCCCGGCGGTGTCAAAGGCCTCGCGCAGCGCGCCTTCCAGCGCGGTGGACGCCTTGAGGATGTGTGCGTAGACCTCCTCGGTGGCGTGGGTCAGCTGTGCGATGCCGGCCGCCATGGCGACCGGGTTGCCCGAGAGGGTTCCCGCCTGGTAGACCGGGCCCAAGGGAGCCAGATAATCCATCACCTCGGCGCGGCCGCCCAGGGCCGCGGTCGGCAAGCCGCCGCCGATGACCTTGCCGAAGGTGTACAGATCCGCGTTCCAGCCCTCTTCCTTGCCGGTCAAGCCCCAGTACCCGGAGGACGAGGCGCGGAAGCCGGTCAGTACCTCGTCGAGGATCAGCAGCGCGCCATGCTTGGCGGTGGTGTCCTTCAGGAACTTGTTGAACCCCGCCTCCGGTACCACCACGCCCATATTGCAGGGTGCGGATTCGGTGATCACGGCCGCGATATTCGCCCCATGCGCGGCGAACGCCGCGTCGATGGCGGCACGGTCGTTATACGGCAGGACCAGGGTCTCGGCGGCGGTGGCCGCGGTGACCCCGGCGGAACCCGGCAGCGCCAAGGTGGCGACGCCCGAGCCGGCATCCGCAAGCAAGCTGTCGAGGTGGCCGTGGTAGCAGCCGGAGAACTTGATGATCAATTCGCGGCCGGTGAAGCCGCGGGCCAGGCGCACGGCGGTCATGGTGGCCTCGGTGCCGGTGGAAACCATGCGCACCCGGTCCACCCCGCCCATGCGATCCTTGATCAGCCGGCCGAGCTTTGCCTCATCCGGGGTGGAGGCGCCGAAGGACAACCCGCGGTCGACCGCGGCGTGCACCGCCGACTGGATCTCCGGGTGGGCATGCCCCAGCAGGGCAGGACCCCAGGAACACACCAGGTCAACGTATTCCTTGCCATCGGCATCGGTGAGGTAAGCGCCCTTGGCGCCGACCATGAACGGCGGCACGCCGCCGACGGAGCCGAAGGCGCGCACCGGCGAGTTCACGCCACCGGGCATGACGTCACGGGCCTCGGTGAAAAGCTTCTCGGAATTCGACATTTATTTTTTTCCTTCGTTCAACCAGCCGGCGACTTCGGCTGCGTAGTAGGTCAAGATTTGCTGGGCGCCGGCCCGGCGAATGGAAAGCAGGGATTCGAGCACCGCGGCGCGGCGGTCGATCCAGCCGTTGGCCGACGCGGCTTCGATCATCGCGTATTCTCCGGAGATCTGATAGGCGGAGACCGGAACCGGGGACAGCTGAGCGATATCCGAGACGATGTCCAGGTAGCTCATGGCGGGCTTGACCATGACCATATCCGCGCCTTCGGCCAGGTCCAGTTCGACCTCCAGCAGCGCCTCGCGGCGGTTCGAGGCGTCCATTTGATAGCTGCGGCGATCCCCCTGCAGCTGCGAGTCGACGGCCTCGCGGAATGGGCCGTAGAAGGCGCTGGCGTATTTCGCCGCATAGGCGAGCACCGCCACTTCCTGCTGTCCGGCCTGGTCCAGGGCCTCGCGGATCACCGCGATCTGCCCGTCCATCATGCCCGAAGGGCCCAGGATGTGCGCCCCCGCCTCGGCCTGGACTACCGCCATCTCGGCATAGATTTCCAGGGTCCGGTCGTTGTCCACCCGGCCCTGGGCATCAAGCACGCCGCAATGGCCATGAGAGGTGAACTCGTCCAGGCACACGTCGGACATGATGACCAGCTCGTCGCCGACCTCTTCGCGAACGGCCGCGATGCCTCGGTTCAAGATGCCGTTCGGGTCGATTCCGGCGCTGCCGTTTTCGTCCCGGTCCTCCGGGATGCCAAAGAGCATGATGCCGCCCAGGCCCCGTTCGGCGGCATCCGCCGCGGCGGCCTTGAGCGAATCCATGGTGTGCTGCACGACCCCGGGCATGGAGCTGATCGGGTTCGGCTCGCCGATGCCCTCGCGGACGAAGGCGGGCAGGATCAACTGACGCGAGGACAGCTCGAACTCCGCGACGAGTCGGCGAACTGCAGGATTCTGCCGGAGCCGGCGAGGTCGGTGCTGAGGGAAAGCCATGTCACTTCTTTCTAAAATTGATGATTCGCATTGTGCAAAAGTTCTTGGGCCGCGCGAGCTAAACCGGCGGGCGTCGGTTCCCCGGCGATGGCGTCAACGCGCAACCCGGCCGCGCGCAAGGCCGCGGCCGTAGGCTGGCCGATGGCAACGGTTTTCACCCGCTCGGGCAACCGGTCACCGGCTAGCTCCACGAATCGGCGCACGATGCTTGGTGCGCTAAACACCAGCAGATCCAGCCGATCCAGCTGCCCGGTTATCTCTTCCGGGGCGAGCACGCGAATTCCCGGTGGCGCCGGCACCGCCGTAAGCGGTGCTCCCCCGCTGCCGGCGGCAACCGTGCGGTAAGCCAGGACCTCGTGGACTTCATGGGCGCCGAGCCCGGCCGAGAGCGTCGAGCTGGCCAGGTCCCCATGCGGATAGAAGATCTTCTGCCCCGGTTCCAGCTGCCACTGGGCCAGCATTCCGGCCGCGGACTGCTCCGTAGGCACAAAATCCGCATCGAAGCCCAACCGCGCGCGGGCGGCCTTGGCGGTCTTCGTTCCCACCGCCGCCACGCGCAGCCGCGGCGGAAGCGGGCGTCCGGCCAGCAAGGTGGCGATCACCTCCACGGTATTCACCGAGGTGAGTACCAGCCACTGGTAGGAGCCCGCCGCCAGTGCCGCGACGCCGCGGGACAGCTCGCTGCGATCCGCGGGCCAGACGGTGTCGATCAGCCGGGCACAGCAAGATTCGATGCCCAGCTGCTCAAATTCCCGCACGGTAGCCGCGGCTCGCGCCGCGTCGCGCAGGATCAACGCCTGATAGGTCATGGTCGCAATTAGGCCAAACCTGCGACTACCGCCGCGCCGTCGGCGATCATCGATTCGGCCAGGCTGCGTCCAAGCTCGCGTGCCTCCGCTACGGTGGCCGCGCTTGCCCGGGCACTGCGGCGCATGGTTTCGGAGCCGTCCGGGTTGCAGGCGACCGCCTCCAAGACGAGCGTGCCGCCCTGAACCCGGGCCAGGGCGCCGATCGGCGCCGCGCAGCCGGCTTCCAAAGCCGCCAGCAGCGCACGTTCGGCCTCGACCTGCAGGCGCGTTGGCAGGTGGTCCAGTTCGGCCAGCGCCCGATCCAGGGCCGGGTGATCCGAGCCGGCGGCGCGCACCTCCAAGGCCAGCGCCCCCTGCCCGGGGGCCGGCAGCATGATGGCCGGATCCAGGTACTCGGTGATGTGCGCTTCCAGGCCGAGCCGGCGCATGCCGGCGGCGGCGAGGATGACGGCGTCCAGGTCACCCTGCACGCTGCGCCCCACGCTTCCGTCGTCATGGGTGGCGCCGGTGCCTTTCACCCGGCCGAGCCGGGTGGGCACGTTGCCGCGGATGTCGACGATCTGCAGATCCTGGCGGAAGGCCAGCAGCTGCGCGGCGCGGCGCGGCGAACCGGTGCCGATCTTCGCCCCTTCGGGCAGTTCGGCGAGCGTCAGCCCGTCGCGGGCGCACAGGGCGTCGCGCATGTCTTCACGTTCCGGGATGGCGGCCAGCACCAGGCCCTCGGGCTGCGTGGTGGGCAGATCCTTCAGCGAATGCACCGCCAGATCGCAGCCCGAATCCAGCAACCGCTGGCGCAAGGCGGCGGCGAAGACCCCGGTACCGCCAAGCTGCGAGAGCGGCCCGGTGATCACATCTCCCTCGGTCTTGACCAGAATCGTCTCCACCTGAAGCCCGGAGGCTTCGGCCAAGCGTGTGGCGGCCCACCCGGTCTGCGTGGTCGCCAGCGCGCTGCCGCGCGTACCTACACGAAAGCTCTCGCTCATGCCTGGGGCACCCCCACTTCGGAATCGACCGCAGCGATGGTCGGACGCAAGGAGCCGTCCAACGCGCGCTTTTCACAACAATTCGGGCGGCACACGTCAAACCATGGTCCACCGGCAACGGCGCTCATCCGGCCTGCGCGCAGCGCTTGGCCGTTGGCATCTGCCAGGCGCTCTTCGAGCAGATCGACCAGGCCCGAGACGAAAGCCCGGTGCGTTCCCGGAGTTGCGACCCGGCTAAAGGCCAACCCCAGTTCGGCGCAGCTGTCCTTGGCCTCGGTGTCCAGATCCCACAAGACCTCCATGTGGTCGGAGATGAACCCGATGGGCACCACCACGACCCCGGCCACCCCGGCGGCGGCGTCCTCGGCCAGCGCGTCGTTGATATCCGGTTCCAGCCACGGAACGTGCGGGGCCCCGGAACGCGACTGGTAGACCAGGCTGTGTTCCAGGCCCTGGGCCTCGGGAACGTTGGCCAGAATATGCTCGGCGACCGCACGGTGCTGGGCGGTATAGAGATTCTCGCTCGCCTGTGCGCGCAGCTGAGCAGGTCCCGCGGCGTCCGCGTCGGCCCGCGGAATCGAGTGCGTCACGAAGACGATCTTGATCTTGCCTTCGGCATTGTCCTTCGCCGCAAGTTGTTCGCGCACCTCGGCCAGCGAGGCCCCCAGCCCCTCGATGAAGGGCTGCACGAAGGCCGGAGTGTCGAAGAACTGGCGCAGCTTGTCAACTTCCAGCACACCCTCCAGCCCGGTATCGCGCAGTCCCATGCCGAGGTCTTCGCGGTACTGGCGGCAGGCCGAGTAGCCGGTGTACGCGCCGGTGCCCAGCAGCAGCACCTTGCGGTGCCCGTCCTCGGCGATCTGCTTCAGCGTGTCGTTGACGAACGGGTGCCAGTTGCGGTTGCCCCAGTACACCGGCACCTCGATGGAACGCGCGGTCAGTTCGGCCTGCAGGGCGGCAAGCAGCGCGCGGTTCTGCGCGTTGATCGGCGAGACGCCGCCGTTCTTGCGGTAGTGCACCGCCACCTCTTCGAGGCGTTCGTCGGGGATCCCCCGGCCTGCGGTGACATTGCGCAGGAACGGGATCACGTCCTCCTGGCCTTCGGGACCGCCGAAGGAGGAGAGCAGAATCGCGTCGTAGGCTTTCGGCGCCATCTTGCCGTTGGCGTCATAGCCGGTGCGTGGATCGAAATCCTGGGTCACTTCAAAACCTCGATGACCTCGGCGGCCGAGATGCGCCGTCCGGTGTAGAACGGCGTCTCTTCGCGCACGTGGTGGCGGGCTTCGGTGTAGCGCAGGTGGCGCATCATGTCGACCAGGTCGATCATGTCGTCGGCTTCGAGGCAGATCTGCCATTCGAAGTCGCTGAAGGCGAAGGCGGCAACGGTATTTGCCAGCACGTTCGGGAATTCGCGGCCGAGCATGCCGTGATCGCGCAGCATCTTGCCGCGGTCCGCCGGGTCCATGGTGTACCAGTCGGTGGTGCGCACGAAGGGGTAGACGGTCATCCATTCCTTGGCATCCAGGCCGCGGGCGAAGGCCGGCGAGTGGTCCTTGGCGAATTCGGCTTCGCGGTGCACGGCCATCGTGGAGTACACGATCTCGGTGCCGGCGAGCAGCGAGCTGCGGCGCAGCTGGCGCATCGAGGCCTGCAGCAGCTCGGCGGCCGGTCCGTGCATCCAGAGCATCACGTCGGCCTCTTCGCGCATCATCGACACGTCGTAGATACCGCGCACGGCCACACCGGATGCGGCAAGTTCGGCGACCAGCGAGTCGAAGGCCGCAACATCCGCCGCGCCTAGTTCCACGTTGGCGGAGCGCTTGAACACGGTCCACAAGGTGTAGAACATGGTCGGGTTTTCACCAGCGGCGTCGCGGTCTCGCATGACCGGTGAATTGTGCTGTACTTCGTAGCTCACTTAGTGCTCTCCTTGATCAACTGATCTATCTCATGCTTTAAAACTAGTTAGCGGGCGCTGATGGCAACTGTCCGCCGGGTGTGTCCGATGAC
The DNA here is from genome assembly GCF_002979835.1 of Arthrobacter sp. MYb221. NCBI lineage: Bacteria > Bacillati > Actinomycetota > Actinomycetes > Micrococcales > Micrococcaceae > Arthrobacter > Arthrobacter sp. MYb221. Next base: position 343,897 of record NZ_PCPW01000003.1, read on the forward strand.
TCGGGCCAACCCGGTGCCGGCAAGCCACGCGCCCACGAGGTCCAAACCGTCAAACTTCTCCACCGCCGAGTTCACCTGCGCCCGGCGTGCACTGGCGGCCTCGCCCTGCAGCGGCACCATGTCGTTGAAGCGCGACACGGCGCTTCCCACGACATCGTCCTGATGCAATTCAACACCGAGAATCTTTGAAGCATCTTTGACTGCCTGCGCAAGCAGCGCCTGCTCGTCTCCGGACTCGACCAGCGGCTCATGCTGCCCGATCCGGCCGAAGGACAGCCGCAGCACGTGGGTGCCCGGACCGGATTGCTCTGCCAGCCACGGCCATTTCGCGCTGGCATGGGTCATGGCCTTGGCCACCAAGGGCGCTTCCTTGGCCACGAGCGCCCCGGAACCGCGCGGCGCATCGTCGAGTTCTGGCTTATCGACCACGAGCACCACCAGGGCGATGGAATTGGCCTCGGCCTCGGCGCTGATGCGCTGCTGCTCTTCAAGCAGCGGGTTGAGCAGCTTGAGCGCGGATTGGGCCTCGGTGGCAATGACTACCCGGTCCGCGCCGAGCTCCTGGCCCAGGGTCTGCACGGTGTACGGCTGCGCGGCCCCGTCGTGATGGCGGATCTCGGTTACCGGCGAATTGCGCACCAGCGCCACCGAGGATTCCTGCAGCTGCTCGGTCAGCGTCGTCACCAGCGTGTACATGCCGCCGTCCAGGCCGGCGACTCGCGAACCTGCCGGGGCATCGCCCTGCAGCTGGGCCACGGCCTTGGCCAGCGATCCGGTTCGCTGCATTGCTTCGCGCAGCCCCGGGGCTGCGGCGTCGATGTCGATCCGCGCCGGGTCGGTGGAGTACACCCCGTTGACTACCGGGGCGACCAAAGCGTCAAGCACGCTCTGCCCCATGCGGTGGCGCACCACCTCGGCGAGCGAAAGCTTTTCCGTGGCCCACTTCTTGGGCATCGGCGTGACCAGATCGGCCGCGGCACGCACGGTGGCGGCCCGGCCGATGATTCGGCGCACCTCATCGCTGCGGATATTCGAGGGGATCCCCAGCAAGGAGCTCGGCGGCAGCGGATTAGCCTCGACGTTTTCGGCGTCCCCCTGGATCAGCCAGGCGCCGACCCCGGAGGTCTGGGCGATTTTTTCGCTCAGATCCAGCTCATCGAGGTATGCGCTGACGGTGCCGCCGCGCAACGCGAAAGACTCGGCTCCGGCGTCGAGGGCCAGGCCGGCGACCTCAACCCGGCGCAGGCAGCCACCGAAATTGTCCGAGGCTTCAAGGACCGTAACCCGGTATCCGGTCTGGCTCATTTCACGCGCGGCCACCAATCCGGCGATACCGCCGCCGACAACTATCGCGTGCGGTGCGGCAGCGTGCGGTGCGCTGTCTTTCGAGGCCCGGGTTTCCGCGGCCGCGCGGACCTTTTCCAGCAGGCGCAGGGCATGTGCTGCCGTGTCTCCGGCGAGATCACGGCGGATTTTTGCCGCCGGACGTGCACCTTGTTTGTCTGCCGCCGGGGCGTTGCGCTGATTCTTGGTCATGGGCGCTGCACCTTCCACCTTCAACTCGATGTTCCCCGCCGAACGGGACGTGCCGGGATTGCCGGCGCGTCCCGGAAGCGGAGATCTGTCTTTGAAACCTAGCCTAGCCCTGTGTGCCTAGAGCGAGTGGATTAGTTCAACCACTCGGGTGAGCACCGTCGGATCCGTGGTTGGCGGCACGCCGTGCCCCAGGTTCAGCACATGCCCGCGGGCCTTGGCGCCGCTGGCTACGACCTGGCGGACGTGGGCTTCGAGCACTTCCCAGGGGGCCGTGAGCAGGGCCGGGTCAATATTTCCCTGCACCGACACGCTCTGGCCCAGCCGCTCGATCGCGGTTTCCAGCGGGATGCGGTAATCCACGCCCACGGTGTCCACGCCGGAGTCGCGCATGGCGGTCAGCAATTCGCCGGTGCCGGTGCCAAAGTGGATTAGCGGCACGCCGGTATCGCGGACGAAGTCCAGCGCACGCGAAGAATACGGGGCGACGAACCGCTGATAATCCGGAAGGGACAGCGAACCGGCCCAGGAGTCGAACAGCTGCGCGGCGGAGGCGCCGGCCTCCACCTGGGCGCGCAGGAACTTGCCCGAAGCGTCGGCGGCCCAGCTCATCAGCTTGTCCCAGACCTCGGGTTCCGAATGCATCATGGTGCGTGGGCCGAGGTGGTCGCGGCTCGGCTTGCCCTCAACCATGTAGGCGGCCACGGTGAACGGTGCCCCGGCGAAACCGATCAACGGGGTGCTGCCCAGCTCGGCGACGGTCAGCGCCACCGCTTCGCGGATCGGGTCCAGGGATTCATCGGTGAGCTCGGGCAGATTGGCCACGTCTTCTGCGGTGCGGATCGGCTTGTCCAGGACCGGGCCGACACCGGGGACGATGTCCACGCCGATGCCCGCCAGCCGCAAGGGAATCACAATATCGGAGAAGAAGATGCCGGCGTCGACCTTGTGCCGGCGCACCGGCTGCAAGGTGATTTCGCTGGCCATCGCAGGATCCAGGCACGAGTCAAGCATGCTCACGCCTTCGCGGAGCTTGAGGTATTCGGGCAGCGAGCGCCCTGCCTGGCGCATGAACCACACCGGGTGGTGGCTCGGTGTGCGACCGGTCAGGGCCTGGATCAATGCGGAATCGGAGGTACGTCCATCAACGAAGGGATGGTTCTGCGACAGAGTCATGATTCAATGATGCCAACTCTTGCAGGTAAAAGCCCATTTGTGCCGTTCACCCTCAGGGGAAGGTGAGCAACATTACGGGCCAAAACCCCCATCAGTTAGGTTCGCCTGCGTTGTTTAGCTGCCCTAATTCGGCCTATTCTTGGAACATTGTGGTTTTCTTATCTCTTGTCGCATCGCATTCACAGCTCGATCTGGAGACCGTGGCGCAACTGAGCGCTTCGGCCAGCGGGCTAGCCGCCGCTTCCATCAATGGTTCGGCGGCTATCAACGGTGCCGTGGTGCTAGCCACCTGCAACCGGTTCGAAGTCTATGCGGATGTGGAAAACGTCGAAGATGCCACCGAGCATCTGGTCAATGAACTTTCCGCGCACACCGAGCTGTCCGCGGACTTCCTCGCCCGCCGGCTGACCACCCTGGAAGGGGAACCGGTAATCGACCACCTCTTCTCCGTGGGCGCCGGCCTGGACAGCGCCGTGGTGGGCGAACGTGAAATTGCCGGTCAGGTCCGTCGCGCATTGACCCAGGCCCAGCAGGAGAAAACAGCCACGAGCAGCCTCACCCGGCTCTTCCAAAACGCCACGCGCGCCGCGAAGGATGTCGGAAGCAGCACCGATTTGGGCTCCCAAGGAAAATCCGTCGTTTCGGTGGCCTTGGATCTCGCCGAAGAGCTGATGGATGGCAGCCGCAGCTGGCAAGACCAGGACATCGTGCTTTTCGGGACCGGATCCTATGCGGGCGCCACCATGGCGCTGCTGAAGGAACGCGGCGTCAAGCGCATCAGCGTGTACTCCCACTCGGGCCGGGCCACGGATTTCACCGATAAGCGCGGCGGCTTCCCGCTGAGCGAGCAGCACCTGACCCAAGCCCTGCGCGAAGCCGACGTCATCGTCGGCTGTTCCGGCGGTGGAAACCGTTTGGAAAGCCATACCTTGGAGGAACTGCGCGTTGAGGGCCAGCCGCTGATAGCCATCGATATGGCGTTGACCCACGATTTTGATCCAACCATTGCGCAACTGGCCGACGTTGAGCTCATCACCCTCGAATCGGTTCGGATGGCAGCGCCCAACGACCAGGCTCTGGCCGTGCACGACGCCACCAGGATCGTCACCAAGGCCGCCCGCGAATTCTCCGCCGCGCAGCGCGAGCGCGAAGCGGACCACGCCATTGTGGCGCTGCGCGCCCACACCAAGACCGTATTGGACGCCGAAGTAGCGAAGGTCCGCGCGCAGCACGGATGCACCGCCGCGGCCGAAGAAGTGGAACTAGCCATGCGCCGGATGATGCGCCAGCTGCTCCACGTGCCAACCATGCGGGCCCGCGAGTTGGCGGCCGAAGGCCGTACCGACGAATATGTGGCAGCCCTCGAAACCCTCTACGGGCTGGATCTCTCCGGTTCCGCGGCCACCGCGCCGGCCAAGCCGGTGCGTGTCGACGCAGAATCTGCAGATAACGCCGCCTGCCCGGTACTTCCCTTGGAGCAAAGCGCTTAAGCACTTCAGACACCCCGCCGTCGCTGGCGATATTTTCGGCGCGACATGGAATACTACTTGCAAGTAGGTGGTGGTTTTACGGGCGGAGCATTCGCCGGCAACCACCACACGCAGCAGGTTGAAAGGTCTACATCATGGCGGAACTCGGGGAAATCAAGAATCCACGCACCCAGCGGATGCCTCGCGAAGCGCGCCGCCGCCAGCTGCTGCAGGCAGCCCACCAGGTATTCGTAGCCCACGGCTACCACGGGGCTTCGATGGACGAGATCGCCGAGGTTGCACTCGTCTCCAAACCGGTGCTCTACCAGCATTTCCCCGGCAAGCGAGAACTTTATCTGGCCTTGCTCGATTCGCATCTGGCCGATTTCACCAAGCTGCTGGATGACGCAATCTCCTCGACAAACGAAAACCGCCAACGCGTCTTCGAAACGATCAACACCTATTACCAGTACATCAAACGTGAGTCGCAGGCCTATCGGCTGATCTTCGAGTCGGATGTGCTCTCCGATCCGCTGGTCGCCGCACGCATTGAAGAATTCAACAATGCGCTGGCAACTTCGATTTCGAAGGTTGTTGTCAAAGATACCGACCTCGACGAGGACGAAGGGTTGCTTGTGGGGCGCGCCTTGGCCGGCCTGTCCCAGGTTTCGGCACGATATTGGGCCACCAGCGGCGAGCCGGTGGACCAGGAAACCGCAGTCGACCTGATCTCGCGTTTAGCTTGGCGCGGAATTTCACGGTTCCCGAAGGAAAACTAGCTAGATTTGTTTCAGAGGCCCCTGACGGGACTCGTAATTCTTTCGAGAGGATCATTGACAATCATGGAAATCCGGATTGGCATTCAGAATGTAGCCCGCGAAGTCGTGCTCGAGTCCGAGCTGAGCAACGCCGAAGTGAACGAGCTGTTATCCAAGGCGATCTCCGAGGGTACGATGCTATCGCTGAAGGATCCCAAGGGCCGCGAAGTGCTGGTCCCAGCGGCCGGTATCGCCTATGTTGAGGTTGGTCCCGAAGAGGCCCGCCGCGTGGGCTTCGCCCAGTAAGGCAAACTTTCCTGCGCTAGCGTGGCCGCCCCCGGCATTTGGGGGCGGCCACGCTGCGTTAATCGTGGTTTGAATCACTCTTCTGTGATAATCCTAGGTGTGTGACCAATCCACGAATCCACAGCCCCCGCAAACATGCCGCAGCGAATCTGGACGAGCTGCTGCTCGCCTTGGAAAGCGAATTGGGGGTCCCCGCGCCCTTCGACGAGCAAACCCTCAAAGCTGCCCAGGAGGCAGTCGATAACTTGCGGGCACCGGAACACGACGACACCGCGCTGCCGTTTTTCACGATCGACCCCGAGGGTGCCACGGATCTCGACCAGGCCATGTACCTGGAACGAAAAGACGACGGCTACCTGGTGCACTATGCGATCGCCGACGTTCCCACATTCGTCGCCTTGAACTCAAAACTCGATGAGGTCACCAGGGAACGCGGACAGACCTACTATCTGCCGCAACGCAAGATCAACCTTCACCCGCCGCTGATTTCAGAAGATGCCGGTTCCTTGCTGCCCGGCGCGGTCCGCCCGGTATTCCTGTGGCTTATCACGCTGGATTCCGCGGGGGCCATCACCGACGTGCAGCTGCGCCGCACCACGATCAAATCCCGGGAAATGCTGGACTACGCCTCCGCGCAAGCGAAGCTGGACTCCGGCCACGGCGGGGAGCAGCTGGAGCTGCTGGCACAAATCGGCGCGGTGCGCATCGAGCAGGAACGCCTGCGCGGCGGCGCCTCGCTGAACCTTCCGGATCAAGAGGTCGAGCCCGACAATGGCGGCTACAAACTGGTCAGCCGCCAGCCCTTGCCGCTGGAAGACTATAACGCGCAGATTTCCCTGCTCACCGGCATGGCCGCCGCCCGGATCATGCTCGATCACGGCACCGGAATTCTGCGCACCATGCCGGCCCCGGATGAGAAGGACCTGGCAGAATTCAAGGAGCAGACCAAGCTGCTGGGACACCCCTGGGATGGACAGCTTAACTACGGCCAGTATCTGCGCACCCTAGACGTGAATGATCCGCGGCAGCTGGTCATCATGCATCGGGCCGCCTCGCTGTTCCGCGGCGCAGACTATGACGTGATCAACGGGCAAAACGAAGACGAGATGGAGCAGGCGGCGCTGGCCGCCCCCTATGCGCACACCACCGCACCGTTGCGCCGCCTGGTGGACCGCTTCGTGCTGCTGTGCTGCTTCCTGCAAGCCAATGCCAAGCCCATCCCGGACGAGTTGCGCGAAGCGCTGGAGCAGTTGCCGGGGCTGATGCGGGAAAGTTCAATTTCGGCGAATCAGATCTCCCGGGCGGCCATCAACCTGATCGAGGCCTACGTCCTGCAGCACCGGGTCGGCGAGAGGTTTGAGGCCATCGTGTTGCGCGAGGCCACCGGAGCGCACAATGGCGATCCCGCCTCGACCGAGGCCAAGGACCGCCCCGGAAACCTGCAATTGGTCACCGAACCGATCACCGGGCAGTTCACCGGAAGCGCGGCACCAGGCACGCTGGTCACCGTCACGCTGCGTTCGGCGGACCCCGCCACACGCAAGATCATGTTCGACATCGTTGGCTAGCGCCCCCGGCCGACGGGAATCCGGCGCGGAGAGGCTATGCTTGGGCTATCACTATTTAGGATGCCCGGTCGCACCGTGCTGAACGAAGAGAACAGTTTCGTGGTGACTTCCCAGCGGTCACCATTGCGACATCCGCCCGTGCGGCGGTTGACGTGTATGACGCGATCGGCTCCGCTGGACCCGCACCGGCAGGTGCCGGCCCCCTGGAAGCTCAGGGCTGGCAGCACCAGTTCCGGTGCCACAAATGAAACGAGAACACACACATCGTGACCGACACGACGCTATCGACCGAACAGGTCGAACTCCCCGAGCCAATTGATACCGCCGACGTAGAGGTTCCCAAGCAGACCTTCGCCGAGCTCAAGGTCCGCGAAGACATCGTCGCTTCGCTGCTCGAAGCAGGTATTGAGTACCCATTCCCCATCCAGTCGCTCACCCTTCCGGTGGCGCTCGGTGGCAACGACATCATCGGCCAGGCGAAGACCGGTACCGGCAAGACCCTGGGCTTCGGCATCCCCGCGCTGCAGCGCGTCATCCGCGAGGGCGACAAGGGCTACGAGAAGCTCGAATTCCCCGGCGCCCCGCAGGCGCTGATCGTGGCTCCGACCCGCGAGCTGGCCATTCAGGTCGGCGCCGACCTGGCGCAGGCTTCGAAGCACTCGAATATCTCGATCACCACCATCTACGGCGGCCGCCCGTACGAGGAGCAGATCAACGCGCTCAAGGCCGGCACCGACGTGATCGTCGGCACCCCGGGACGCCTGATCGACCTGAACCGCCAGCGCGTGCTGAACCTGAAGCAGATCAAGACCGTGGTCCTCGATGAGGCCGACGAAATGCTGGATCTGGGCTTCCTGCCCGACGTGGAGCGCATCCTGGCCGCCCTGCCGCCGCTGCGCCAGGCGATGCTGTTCTCGGCGACCATGCCGGGCGCCGTGATCACCATGGCCCGCCGCTACATGTCCCGCCCGACCCACATTCGCGCCACCGACCCGGGCGACGACGATTCGCTGACCAAGCGCAACATCCGCCAGCTGGTCTACCGCGCGCACAACCTGGACAAGGACGAGATGGTGGCCCGCCTGCTGCAGGCCGAGGGCCGCGGCAAGACCATCATCTTCACCCAGACCAAGCGTTCGGCGGCCAAGCTCACCGACGAACTGATCGACCGTGGATTCAACGCCGGCGCCCTGCACGGGGACCTCGGCCAGGGGGCCCGCGAGCAGTCGCTGAAGGCCTTCCGCGCCGGGAAGGTCGAGATCCTGGTCGCCACCGACGTCGCGGCCCGCGGCATCGACGTGGACGACGTCACCCACGTGGTGAACCTGCAGTGCCCGGATGACGAGAAGACCTACCTGCACCGCGTGGGCCGCACCGGCCGCGCCGGCAACACCGGCATCGCGGTGACCTTCGTGGACTGGGATTCGGTGCCTCGCTGGTCGCTGATCAACAAGGCGCTGGGCCTGAATGTGCCCGAGCCAGTCGAAACCTACTCCTCCTCCCCGCACTTCTTCGCCGACCTGGACATCCCCAAGGGCACCAAGGGCCGCTTGCAGCGTGCAAAGAAGACCGCCCCGGCCGAGGGCGACGGTTCCCCGCGCCGCGACCAAGCCGAGCGCACCGAGCGCACCCCGCGCCGGCGCAGCACCGGTGGCCGCAGCCGTACCCGCACCGTCGAAGGCGAACAGTCCGGCGATCAGGGCGCCAGCCGCCACGGGCATTCCAAGGGCAAGCAGGACCGCCCGGCGCGCGAGGGCGAACGCCACCGCCAAACCCACCAGCACGAGGAACAGCCAGCTGCCGGCACCGACTCCGAGCAGGAATCGCGTGCGCGCCGCCGGCCCCGCCGCCGCACCCGCAGCACCGAAGGTGGAACGCAGGACTAATTAGTTCTCCGTTTTCATTCTTCTTCCGAAAGGATTCAGTACCAACGGTGCTCGCTCAACCAGAGGATTCCACCCTGCCCGAAACCGGAGCGCCCGCACTCACCGCGGGCGCTCCGGCGCAGGAAAATACCGTACTGCACGGTGACAATGTGAAGGCTTTGTCGGAACTGCCCGACGGGAGTTTCACGCTGATCTATGTCGACCCGCCGTTTAACACCGGCCGGAAGCAAACCCGGGCGCAACGCACCATGGTGCGGGCCGCCGAGGGCGAAGGCGATCGGGTGGGCTTCAAGGGTCTTTCCTACAACACCGAGCTGGGGGCCGCGCGCTCCTATCACGACAGCTTCGATGACTACCTCAGCTTCATCGAGCCCCGGTTGCACGAAGCCCACCGGTTGCTTGCCGAAGACGGCACGCTCTATGTGCATCTGGACTACCGCGAGGTGCACTACGTCAAGGTGCTGCTGGACCAGATTTTCGGGCGCGAGAACTTCCTGAACGAATTGATCTGGGCCTACGACTACGGTGCCCGCGCCAAAAGCCGCTGGCCGGCGAAGCACGACACCATCTTGGTATACGTGAAGGACCCGAAGAAGTACCACTTCGATTCGGCCGAGGTGGACCGCGAACCGTATATGGCTCCCGGTCTGGTGACTCCGGAGAAGCGTGCCCTGGGCAAACTGCCCACCGATGTCTGGTGGCATACCATCGTCTCTCCGACCGGCAAGGAGAAGACCGGCTACCCGACGCAGAAGCCCGAAGGGATCCTGCGTCGGATCATCGCCGCCTCATCGCGCGAAGGCGACTGGGTGCTGGATTTCTTCGCCGGCTCCGGGACCACCGGTGCGGTAGCCGCGAAGTTGAATCGGCGCTTCGTGCTGATCGACCAGAACGCCGAGGCCATCGAGGTGATGCGTTCCCGCTTGCCGGAAACCACCGCCTACAAAGAGGCCTGAGCTCCGGTTCCCGCCGCAATAATTCGATCCAGCATGTCCGGCTCGGTGAGATTCTCACCGAGCCGGTTCAGTTTTCCGGCCCCATGGTAATCGGAAGAACCGGTCACGATCAGGTCGTATTGCTTGGCCAGCCGGGCCAGGAAGCGCTTGCCTTCCGCGCTGTTGTCCCGGTGGTGGATCTCCACCCCGGCCAGTCCCACATCGATCATCTCGTGGAAGGTCGCTTCGGGCACGACCCGTCCGCGCAAGGCGGCCGCAGGGTGCGCGAAGACCGGCACTCCCCCGGCTTCCAGGACCAGGCGCACCGCGTCGCGCGGGTCGATGGCCGGGTGCCCCACGTAGTAGCGCGAGCGCGCCGAGAGGATATTGGCGAAGGCCTCATTGCGGCTTTCCACCACCCCCGCGGTGATCAACGCGTCGGCGATGTGCGGGCGTCCCACCGTGGCGCCCGGCTGGCAATGCTCGGAGACCAAATCCCAGCTGATCGGAAAATCTTCGGCGAGCCGATCCACGATGCGCTGGGCGCGGATGACCCGGGAGTTGCGCGAAAGATCCAATTCATCGAGCAACGGCTGATAGCCGGGGTCCTGCAGATAGCACAGCAGGTGCACGCTGATTCCCTGATGGTCCTGGCAGGTGATTTCCATCCCGGGGACAAAACCCACACCAAGTTTCGCCGCGGCCTGCCGCGCCTGGCCCCACCCGGCGGTCTGATCGTGATCGGTCAGCGCCACCACATCCAATCCGGCGTGCTGCGCGGCCGCGATCAGTTCGGCAGGCGGTTGCGTCCCATCCGAAACATTTGAATGGGTGTGCAGGTCAATTCGCATATCCCTAGATTAGCTGGCCTACTGCTACTTTGCCCGGATACCCGAATCGGTGACACACTAAGTAGTATGACCAATCAAGTTTCTTCGCCTTCGGGCAACGACCAGCCGCTCGAAGATCGCGTCAACAACCGTTCCCAGCGTCCCACCTCGGAAGCATTCAAGAAGTTCATGGCTTCCTCTTGGGCGCCGGACACCTCCCAGCTTCCCGCAGCAGATCCTGCCGCAAGCTTTGCAGCCACCCGCCGTGCGGCCCTCTCCGCGCACTACCCGGGCGAACGCCTGGTCATTCCGGCCGGCCCGGCAAAGGTCCGCTCGAATGATACGGACTACCGTTTCCGCCCGCATTCGGCCTTCGCGCACCTGACCGGTTTGGGCGTGGACCACGAACCCGATGCGGTCCTGGTGCTGGAGCCAACCGACGACGGGGCCGGGGACCAGGGCGGCAACCACGCGGCCACCTTGTACTTCGCGCCGATGGCGGGCCGTGACAGCTCGGACTTCTACCTCGACTCGCGCGCCGGAGAATTCTGGGTGGGCCCGCGTCCCACGCTGAGCACCATGTCCGCCCGCACCGGCATCTCCACGCAGTCGCTGGATCTGCTGGAAAATGCGCTGACCAAGAACTCGGGACCGCAGGCCCTGGGCGGGATCCGCATCCGCCTGATGCGCGAGATCGACCTGAACGTCGAGGCGCTGGTCGATACCTCGCGGATCAACACCGGACAGGATCTGGAGGCCAGCGATGCGCTGGATAACGAGCTCGCCGAGTTCGTCTCCGAGCTGCGCCTGGTCAAGGACGAGTACGAACTGGCCGAACTGCAGAAGTCTGTGGATGCCACCATCGCAGGCTTCGAAGACGTCGTGCGCAACCTGGATGCCGCCATTGCCCACCAGCGCGGGGAACGCATCGTGGAGGGCACCTTCTTCGCCCGCGCCCGCCTCGAGGGCAACGAACTGGGTTATGACACCATCGCCGCCTCGGGCAACAACGCCACGATCCTGCACTGGATCCGCAACACCGGCGAGGTCAACGAGGGCGAGGTGCTGCTGTTGGACGCCGGAGTGGAAGCCGAGTCGCTCTACACCGCGGACATCACCCGCTCCCTGCCGGTCTCCGGGAAGTACACCGAGCTGCAGCGCAAGGTCTACCAGGCCGTGCTCGACGCCGCCGATGCAACCTACGCCGCGGTCCGCCCGGGGCTGAAGTTCCGCGACCTGCACCTCATCGCCACCACCGTGCTCGCCGAACGCCTGCAGGATTGGGGGCTGCTCCCGGTCTCCCTGGAGGAGGCGCTGTCCCCCGAAGGCCAGCACCACCGCCGCTGGATGCCGCATGGCACCAGCCACCACCTGGGCCTGGATGTGCATGATTGCGCCCAGGCCCGTGCGGATCTCTACCTGGACGCGGAACTCGTCGAGGGCATGGTGTTCACCATCGAACCGGGCCTGTACTTCAAGAATGAGGACCTGGCCATCCCGGAAGAGTACCGCGGGCTGGGCGTGCGCATCGAGGACGACATCCTGGTCACCGCCGATGGTGCGGTGAACCTCTCCGCTGCCCTGCCGCGCAAGCCCGACGAGGTCGAGGCGTGGATGGCAAAGCTGCGCGGCTAGTCCGCCAGCGGTCATTGCACAGTTGCCAGGGGCAGCCGGTTTCCACCTCGGAAGCCCGGCTGCCCCTGGCTTTTGGCTTCGCCAGCTGCCTCTCGCGCACCAGCGGGCAAGCAAAAACCCGCCACGCTGCTCCGCTCGGTGCGGAAGACTTCGTGGCGGGTTTGCTGCGCTTCGGTTACTGCTGCTTGGTCTCTTTGTCGGATTCCTTGGCTTCGGCCCGCGGCTGGTCCGCCGCATCCGGGGCGGCTTCGCCGGAGGGCGGCTGCACCGCATCCTGCTTCACCGTCGGCTCGGCCTGCGCCACATCCTGCGCCTCGGGCTGCGCCGGCGCCGCGGGCTTCGGCTCGTCCACGCGCACACCATAGCGCGGGCGGCCATCTGGCAGGTCGCCGAATTGGCTGGTCGGTGCGGGCGCTGCTTCCGTTGCCGGAGCTGCCGGAGCCTGCGTCGCTGCGGGCGGCTGTACTGGCTGCGCCACCGGGGCAGTGGGCGGCTGTACCGGCTGCGCTGCCGGCGCGGTGCCCGGTGCCGGCTGCGGACGCATCGGCAGCTGGGCGGCCAGCTGCCGGGCGGTCTGCGAATGCTCGAAGTCCACGACCACGTCGAAGCTGGTCGCCACAAACTTGCTCGAGGAGGCGAAGTCGCGCTTGCCCCGGCGCATCGAGTAGGAAACGACTCCGGCGATCATCCAGATCGCCATGCCCAGCCCGATGGCCGAGAGGATCTGGTACAGGCCGGTTCCGCTGCCGCCGAAGAGCGAGAGCAGCAGGCCCACGAAGAGGCCCATCATGCCGCCCTGGGCCGCGCCGGACAGCGCCACCTTCGGGTAGGAAAGCTTCGCGGTCACCCGTTCCACGGTGCGCACGTCATTGCCCACGATGCTCACGGCGGAGACCGGGAAGTTGTTATCTGCAAGATAGTCGACCAGTTTCTGGGCATCCAGATAGCTGGTGTAGCGCCCAAGCAGTTCGCCACGGGGCAAACCGTTGGGGCTGATTGAATTTACTCCATGCGGCGAGGTCATACCTATATTGTGCACGCTAATACTGTGAGTGGGCCCAGTTGTACACCCACTATCGCTGAGGGTGAAAGAATCCTGTGCCGCTTCGTGGCCCAGCACACCGCCAACGGCCCCTTTGCACGCTAGGCTAGAACGGTGAGCGCACACGTTTCTAAAATCTTTGTCGCCCGGCTCCTCGGGCTGGACGTCTTCGACCCCTTGGGCGATCGCCTGGGCCGGCTACGCGACGTCGTCGTCGTTTCGCGCGGCCCGCAGCGGGCCCCGGCCTGTGTCGGCGTGGTCGTCGAAGTTCCGGGCAAACGCCGCGTCTTCGTGCCGATGACCCGGATCCAGTCGATGGAATCCACCCAGGTCATCTGCTCCGGACTGGTCAACATGCGCCGCTTCCAGCAGCGCGGGCAGGAAATGCTCGTCGTCGCCGAAATGTTCGACCGCACGGTCACCTTCCTCGATGCCTCCGGGCGCGGTTTGATCGAGGACGTGGGCCTGACCCAGACCCGGCGCGGGGACTGGGAGATCAACGAGTACTTCGTCCAGCGTCTGGAAACCACCAGCACGCTGCTGGGCCTGCGCACCCGCCGCCGCAACAAGGTGCTGGTCTCCTGGGAGGAGATCCGCCAGGGGGCGCAGAGCGAACCGCAGTCCGCGGATAATTTCGTGGCCACCCACGATGAGATGAAGGCCGCCGACTTCGCCGACGCGCTGCATGAGATGACCGGCAAACGCCGGCTGGAAGTCGCTGCGCATCTGCAAGATGACCGGCTGGCCGACGTCTTGCAGGAGCTGCCGGACCGCGAACAGGTCGAAATCCTCTCCGCGCTCAGCCTGGAGCGCGCCGCGGATGTGCTCGAGGAGATGGACCCGGACGACGCGGCCGACCTGCTCGCCGAGGTGGAAGAGGAGACCAAGCACCAGCTGCTGGAGCTGATGAACGAGGAGGAGGCCGAGGACGTCCGCCGCCTGCTGGCCTATCCCGAAGGCACCGCCGGTTCGGTGATGACCCCGGTGCCGGTGATCCTCACCCCGGAATCCACGGTGGCCGAGGCGCTGGCTTCGGTCCGCTTCGAAGAGATCAGCCCGGCGCTGGCCTCCACGGTCTATGTGGTGCGCCCGCCGCTGGAGACCCCCACCGGCCGCTACCTGGGCCAAGTTCACATCCAGGCGCTGTTGCGCGCCGCTCCCCCGGAGCCGCTGGGCGATATTCTTGACAAGGAACTTGAACCGATGTCGGACCTGTCGAGCATCACCGACGTGGTCCGCCATCTGGCCACCTATAACCTCACCTCGGTGGGCGTGGTCAACAACGAGGGGCGGCTCGTCGGCGCCATCACCGTCGACGACGTCCTGGACCACATTCTTCCCGATGACTGGCGCTCGGCGGATTAGGCCGGCAAGCTTCAGCATTCTCGATCAGCAGCAAAGGAGTTCACCGGATGGCCGAACAGCGCAAGAGCAACGGGCTGGATACTCCCCTTTCGGCACGCAGCCGGTTCTGGCCGAAATTCTCCCCCGATCCGGACCTCTTCGGTTCGGCGACGGAGAAATTCGCCCGCTTCATGGGCACCCCGCAGTTCCTGTTCTACATGACGATCTTCTGCGCCTTCTGGCTCGTCTGGAATACCGTCGCCCCGGCCGCCTGGCGCTTCGATGACGCGGCCATCGGCTTCACCGCGCTGACCCTGATGCTCTCCTTGCAGGCCTCCTATGCGGCCCCGCTGCTGCTGCTCGCGCAGAACCGCCAGGATGACCGCGACCGCGTCTCGCTCACGGAGGACCGCAACCGCGCCGAGCGCAATCTCTACGACACCGAATACCTCACCCGGGAGCTCGCCTCCCTGCGCCTGGCCATGCGCGATGTCGCCACCCGCGACTATGTGCGTTCCGAACTGCGCAATGTGCTCGAAGAACTGCTCGAAACCACCGACGGCGAAGACCTGCATCTGCGCGCCAAGCGCAAGAACAAGCACAGCAATCCGTCCACCGGATTAATCGACACGGTTGATTCCAACCGCTCCCAGCATCGGAAGGCAAACCCCAAGTGACCCAATCCGCGGACCTGCACCGCGCCCTTGAATCCGTAATCGACCCGGAGCTGCGCCGCCCCATCACCGAGCTGGGCATGGTGGCTTCCGCCGAACTGGTCGAGGGCACCGCGCAGGTGCGCATCCTGCTGACCATCGCCGGCTGCCCGATGCGTTCGACCATCGAGGCCGACGTGGCCAAGGCGGTGGGCGCGCTGCCCGAGGTGGCGGCGGTGAACGTCGTGCTGGATGTGATGGACCCGGTCCAGCGCGCCGAGCTGCGCGCGAAGCTGCAAGCCAAGCGCACGGTATTCTCCGACCCGGATTCGCTGACCCGGGTGATCGCGGTGGCCAGCGGCAAGGGCGGGGTGGGCAAGTCCTCGATCACCGCGAATCTGGCGGCCGCCATGGCCGCGGACGGGCTGAAGGTCGGACTGATCGATGCCGACGTGCACGGCTTCTCGATCCCGGCGCTGATGGGCATCACCGGGAAACCGACCCGTGTGGACGAGATGATCCTGCCCCCGGTGGCCCACGGGGTGAAGGTCATTTCCATCGGCATGTTCCTGGACTCGAACCAGCCGGTGATCTGGCGCGGGCCGATGCTGCACCGCGCGCTGGAACAGTTCTTGACCGACGTGTACTTCGGGGACCTGGACGTGCTGCTGCTGGACCTGCCCCCGGGCACCGGGGATATGGCGATCTCGGTTTCGCAGCTGCTGCCCAATAGCGAACTGCTGGTGATCACCACCCCGCAGTCCACCGCGACAGCGGTGGCCGAACGCGCCGGAACCATTGCCTTGCAAACCAAGCAGCAGGTCATCGGCGTGGTGGAGAATATGAGCTACCTGAGCCTGCCCGACGGCGGCAAGATGGAGATCTTCGGAACCGGCGGCGGGCTGCGGCTGAGCGAATCGCTCAGCGAACAGCTCGGATATCCGGTGGAGCTGCTCGCCCAGCTGCCGCTGGAAGAGGCGGTGCGGGTGGGCTCGGATCGAGGGGTCCCGGTGGTGCTGGGCGCCCCGGAGTCGCCGGTGGCAGGTTCCCTGCGCCAGCTGGCGCAGAAATTAGGGCAGCGGCCGCGCGGGCTTGCCGGGCGATCGCTGCCAATGTCCTTCTAGAGGTTCTAGGTGGCTTCCGTGTCAAAGGGGGCCAGCTCGTCGGCCGCCAGCGGTTGCTGCTTGGCGGTCTCAACGGCCGTTCGCACCGGGGCCTGCGCGGGGTGCGGCGGCGCCTTGGCCGCGTTCACCGCCTCGTCGAATTCATCGACGAGCGCTTCCTTGATGATCCGCCGCGGATCGTACTGCCGCGGGTCCAGCTTGCGCCAGTCCATGTCTGCGACCTCGTCGCCGACCTCTTCACGCAGCTGCTCCTTGGCGCCATTGGCCATGCGGCGTAGTTCCTTGACCAGGTTAGCCAGTTTTTTGGCGTACTCCGGAAGCTTCTCGGGACCCAAGATCACCACTGCGAGGATGGCGAGAATGATGAATTCTCCGCCATTGATTCCAATTAACTCCACGTATGAAAGATTACCTTGTCGGCTTCGAATGGTCGAAGTCACCGCGCCACGGCGGATGACTTATGCGTCAGCCCTGCTTGGCGGTGCGCAGCCCCAACGGGATGCGCGGCAGGCTCACGGTCAACGGGGCGCGGTTGGCCGGGTTGCGGTGCGCCAACGCGTCGCGCAGCATGGCGCGCCCACGGTGGATGCGCGACCGCACGGTGCCCAGCTTCACATTCAGGATCTGCGAGACTTCCTCATAGGAGAAACCCTCCATATCGCACAAGACGATCGCCGCCCTGAAGTCGGGGGCGAGCGCCTTGAGCGCCTTGGCCACATCGACGTCCAGATTGTTGAATTCGAAGTCCCGCTCGGGGGTGACCGCGTTGCTCGGGAAGCGGTCCTCGGCGCCCTCGGCAAAACGGTCAAAACGGATTTTGGACTTGCGCCGCGCCTGGTCGAGGAACAGGTTGGTGGTGATGCGGTGCAGCCATCCGCCCATGGTGCCGGGCGTGTACTTCTCCAACGCGTTGAACGCCCGCACGAAGGCTTCCTGCGACAGGTCCTCGGCATCCTGGCGGTTACCGGTCAGACGGTACGCCAAACGGAAGACCCGTTCGCCATGGTCGTGCACCATGGAGTCCCATGAGGGGGTCTCGGTTTCGGGGCCGTCCACGGGGGCAATTAGCTGGCTACTTGCAGTGTTCACTCTTCAATTGTGACCCGGAAAGCTGAGCTGAAGCTAAGAATCGCCTGCGCACCTGCCAGCAGTTCGTCCAAGATCGGCCCAACTCGGTAGGTACGATGGTCTCCGGACCACCCGACAGACAACCCCAAGGACCTCACACTCATGCCTTCGATGAATCCAGAACTCCTCGCCAGCTGGGGCTTCAGCCAAAACCAGCTGCCCGAGCGCGATCATGTGCTTGCCGCACGCGAGCGGGCCGCGGATCTTGGTGTTCGATGCATCGATCCGGCCGGGCGCTCGATGCTCGCCTTGCTCTGCACCCTGCGCGCCCCGCACAGCATCGTCGAGATCGGCTCCGGAGTGGGTGTCGCCTCCATGGCGATGCTCGAAGCCATGGGCGCCACGGGGACGCTGACGGCCATCGAATCGGATCTGGAGCATGCCAACGCCATGCGCCAGGGCCTGCGCGAAGCCGGAATCCTCTCGGCGCGCGTGCGCATCATCAACGAGCGCGCCGAAAGCGTGCTCTCCCGCTTGGCCGACCACGCCTATGACCTGGTGCTCATCGATGCCAGCGCGGAACTGCTGCTGGACTACGTGGCCGAGGCCAAGCGCCTGGTGGGTCCGGGCGGAGTGATCGTGCTGAATAACGCATTCGATGAACACCGCCTCGCGCGTCCCGCGGTACGCCGCGCCTCCACCGTCGCCACCCGCGATGCGCTGCGCCTGCTGCGCGAGGACCCGAAGCTGCAGACTCACCTTTTCCCCAGCGAGCAGGGATTGTTCGTCGCCACGGTGCTGTCCGCACCTAAAGCGCGCTAGCAGCGCGTTCGGCGGGTAGAAAAACCGAGGGCCGGCATCTTGCCGGCCCTCGGTTTGCTAAAGAATTATTCGGTGACCCCAACTAGACAGTTACGCAGTTCAGTTGCTTCCGCACTGTTCAGCTCCACCACCAGACGACCTCCGCCGTCGATTGGCAGTCTCAAAATCAGGCTTCGACCCTCTTTGGTGACTTCCATCGGCCCGTCGCCGGTACGTGGCTTCATCGCAGCCATATGAGCTGTTCCCTTCGTCCGTGGCTAACGCGCGCAACATTTTTTGCCTTGCGCACAACCCAATGTCTAAGTCCACCTTCTGCGATGATTCGTCGCTGATAAGGGACACTTATCTTCTATTATTGCTAATTTTGCGTCGTGTCGCTAATCACACGCCGGGACTCCATGTCACGAACTGTATTTTCCAGTCGGGTGATCTCGGCAGCCAGCACATCAAGGGTGTCGTCTACTTGATCGCAGCGGTAGCCGCGCAGCCCCAGCGAGAACTTCACGGAGTCAATATCGTTGGCGCGCGGATGCTCCGGCAACAACACAGGCGGCAACGACGCTTCATGCTCCACGAGCCCCACAATTGGCTCGCTCGTGGATTCGAAATGCCGGCCGGCCGGAACCGATTTCCGTTGGCTTGAAATCAGCAACGCCACGCCGCCCACGGCCAGGATTGCCAGTGCTATGAGAAAAAATGGCATGGCTAGCTCCGGCTCGATTGCTTCTTTTCCAGGTCCTCCACCATATTACGCAACACGATGTCCACGGCTTCGTCGGGATCGTCGGTGAGGTGGAAGAGATCCAGGTCCTTTGGTGAAATGGCGCGTTCCTTGGCAACCACATCCGTCAGCCAGTCCACCAGCCCACCCCAATATTCGGTGCCAACCAAGACAATGGGGAATCCGGTGATCTTCTGCGTCTGCACCAAGGTCAATGCCTCGAAAAGCTCGTCCAAGGTGCCAAAACCGCCAGGCAGCACGATGAATCCCTGCGAGTACTTGACGAACATGGTTTTGCGCACGAAGAAATAGCGGAAGTTGATGCCGCGGTTCACCCAGGAATTCAGCCCGGTTTCGAAGGGCAGTTCGATCCCCAGCCCCACCGAGGAGCCTTCCGCATCGCTGGCACCCTTGTTGGCAGCCTCCATCGCGCCCGGGCCGCCACCGGTGATGGTGATTACCCCGGACTGGGCTAGCCGTTGCCCGATGCGATAAGCCTGCTTGTAGTACAGGCTGTCCGGATCGGTGCGCGCCGAACCGAAAACCGACACCGCTGGTCCCAGCCCTGCCAACGAACCGAAGCCAGAGACGAATTCCGATTGGATGCGCAGCACGCGCCACACATCGCTATGCGTGACGTCTTCCTGCGGACTCTCCAGCAGATAGCGGTCAAGTTGCTCGGCTGGCTCTTTGTTCGGCCAGCTCGCTTCAACGTGGACCTTGCGCCCTGCATGCGCATTTTCTTCGCTTTTACGCTTATGGACCATGACCTCACTCTATCGGTAACCACCCAGCATCCAGCGCATTGCCCGATGCACGATTACGGAACAGTTTGATAACAACTTTTTGTGACGCATTCGTAGCCTCGCATTATGTGCGTCACATGAAGTAATGTCTAGATTATGAAAAGCGATCAGCAAGCTCAAGCTTCTTCTGACGGCCCCATCGTTGAATTGACTGGGGTCAACAAGCATTATGGGGCACTCCATGTACTGAACGACATCAATCTTCAGGTCACCAAGGGTGAGGTTGTAGTCATTCTCGGACCTTCCGGTTCGGGCAAGTCGACGCTCTGCCGCGCCATTAATCGTCTGGAGACGATTGACGACGGCAAAATCAGCATCGATGGCAAGATCCTGCCCGAGGAGGGCAAGGCGCTGGCGACGCTTCGCGCCGATGTGGGAATGGTTTTCCAGTCCTTCAACCTCTTCGCGCACAAATCCATCCTGGAGAACGTGACTCTCGGCCCGATCAAGGTCAAGGGGCTGAAGAAGGCCGCGGCGGACAAGCTCGCCATGCAGCTCTTGGAGCGCGTGGGCGTCGCCAACCAGGCCGGCAAATTGCCGGCTCAGCTCTCGGGCGGCCAGCAACAGCGCGTGGCAATTGCCCGTGCGCTGGCCATGAGGCCGAAGGTCATGCTGTTTGACGAGCCGACCAGTGCGCTGGACCCGGAAATGATCAATGAGGTGCTAGACACCATGGTCGGGTTGGCCAAGGAAGGCATGACCATGCTGGTGGTGACCCACGAGATGGGCTTCGCCCGCAAGGCCGCCGACCGAGTGATTTTCATGGCCGACGGGCAGATCGTCGAGCAGGCCACTCCGCACGAGTTCTTCACCAACCCGCAGAGCGACCGTGCCAAGGACTTCCTGGGCAAGCTCATTACCAACCACTAATTCCATCACCGCATTCTGTATTCAGGAGGAATCATGCGTAAGAATCGTTTAGGCGCTGTCGCTGCAATGGCAGCCGTGGCGGCTTTGGCCCTCACTTCATGTGGCGGCGGGAGCGGCGAAGGCGATGCCGAGAGCATCCGCATCGGCATCAAGTTCGACCAGCCGGGCCTCGGCTTCAAAGACGGCAACAACTACACCGGATTCGATGTAGATGTTGCCAAGTACGTTGCCAACGAGCTGGGCTACGCCGAGGAGAACATCGAATGGGTTTCGGCCCCTTCGGCGAACCGCGAAACCATGCTCCAGAATGACCAGGTCGACATGATCTTCGCAACCTACTCGATCACCGAGGAACGCAATAAGGTTGTCGACTTCGCCGGACCATACTTCGTTGCAGGCCAGGATCTGCTGGTGGCCACGGATTCGGATATCGCCAGCCCTGAAGACCTCAACGGCAAGAACCTGTGCTCGGTCACCGGTTCCACCTCGGCCCAGAAGGTGAAGGACAACTACGCCGAGAACACCAACCTGCAGGAGCTTCCGGGCTACGCAGAATGCGTGACCCAGATGGGCGGCGGCACCATCGACGCGGTGACCACCGATGACATCATCCTCGCCGGTTTGGCGGCCCAGCCTGCCTACCAGGGCAAGTTCAAGGTTGCCGGTGCACCGTTCTCCGAGGAAAACTACGGAGTGGGCCTTCCCGACGGAACCGACAAGTGCGGCGACATCAACGCGGCGATCACCAAGATGATCGAATCCGGCGCCTGGGAAGAAGCCTTGACGGCAAACACCGAGGGCACCGGCTACACGCCGAACTCGGAAACCAACCCACCGGAACTCTCGGATACCTGCGCTTAGCAGCATCCGTAGCAAAGGGGCCAAGCGCATTGCCCTTGGCCCCTTTGCACACCTTCATGTTTCGCGGTGCCCCTTGCAGCGGGCACCACACCCATAGCCGCTTGGCCGCAGGTGCGGCCATCGAGATAGAGGCTTGCAGTGGACAACTATCTATCGATATTCACTGAATACGACGTACCCGGAGCATTCTGGGTCAACATCCAACTAACTTTCTGGGCCGCTCTGGGCGCCCTGCTCCTAGGCACGGTACTTGCGCTCCTTCGCATTTCACCGGTCGCCAGCTTCCGTGCGATAGGCGCCAGCTATGTGAACCTCATCAGGAACACTCCGCTGACGATCATCATCCTCTTCGGAGTGCTGGCGCTTTACGGGCAATTGGGCTTCAACCTGGGTGGAGATTTCCAGGGGAACTTCTTCCGCTTGGCGGTCATGGGACTTGCCCTCTACCACGCAGCATTCGTCTGCGAGGCCATCCGCTCGGGCGTGAACACCGTGCCGCTGGGGCAGGCCGAGGCCGCTCGCGCCATCGGGCTGAGCTTCTTGCCTGCGGCCCGCGAGGTCATCTTGCCGCAGGCCTTCCGCGGCGCAATCGTCCCGTTGGGCAACACCTTGATCGCGCTGATTAAGAACTCGACCGTAGCAGCCGTCGGCTCGGTGGCAACCGAGGCCTCCTCGACCATGAAGACCATGATCGAATTCCGCGCGGACATCGTGATCCCGATCTTCCTGACCTTCGCCGTCGGCTTTGTGATCATCGTGATCCCGGTGGGTCTGCTAACAACCTGGCTCTCCAAGAAACTGGCGGTGGCACGATGAGCGCCTCGATTCTCTTTGACACCCCGGGTCCTAAGGCCCGGCGAAACATCCTGGCCATCAACGTCGTCGGCGCGCTGATTGCGGCCGGACTCCTGGCTTGGATCATCTTCGGGCTGGCCAACAAGGACCAGATGCAGCCTTCCCAATGGGATGACTTCATCGAAGGCAGCACCTGGGCCAACTATCTGCTGCCGGGTCTGCTGAACACGCTCAAGGCCGCCGTGCTGGGCATCGTCGGCTCGGTGATCTTCGGCCTGATCTTCGGCGTCGGACGGCTTTCGCAGAACAAGCTCATCAACGGGTTCAGCACCGTTGTCGTGGAATTCTTCCGCGCCGTGCCGGTGCTGCTGATGATCGTGTTCTTCAACGTGTTCTTCTCCCGTTCCCTGCAACTGCCCGGAGATACCGCGCTGTGGGCTGTGGTCGCCGCACTGGTGTTCTACAACGGTTCGGTGGTCGCCGAGCTGGTGCGCTCCGGCGTGCATAACCTGCCCAAGGGGCAACGCGAGGCAGGCATTGCGATCGGCCTGACCCGCGGGCAGTCATTGCGGTTCATTGAAATCCCCCAGGCGTTGGTGGCCATGCTGCCGGCCCTGATCGGGCAGTTCATCGTCATCTTGAAGGACTCGGCCCTGGGCTACATCATCAGCTTCAACGAGCTGCTGTTCTTCGCACGCACCTACTCGTCTCCCAACGGCAACGTCCTGCAGGCACTGATCGTTGCCGCGGCGATCTTCATCCTGATCAACTTCACCCTGGGCAAGATTGCCGAGATCGTCTCGCGCCGTCTGGGCAGCAGGGAGAAGAAGGACAAGACCGGCGGCCAGGCCCCGCAGGCTGCAGTCGTCGGAGCTCCCTCGGTATTGCCGGTGGAACCAACTCCGAACGCCGAGGACGAACCGAATCCTCGGAGCTAGTCGGATTGCTCCTCGCCAGCAGTTGCCTCTCCTTTGGGGGAGGCAACTGCTGTTTTAACCCCCGGGTCCAAGGGTCCGGCTACTATTTGGTTTCGCTCAACCAGGCACGCAGGGTGTTGCGGCAATCGCGGATGGCCTGCTGCGTGACATGCTCGTCATCGGTGTGGGCCAGCAAGGCGTCGCCCGGGCCAAAGTTCACCGCCGAGATTCCCAGCGCAGAAAAACGCGACACATCGGTCCAACCGTATTTCGGCTTGGGCTCCTGCCCGAGGATCTCGACCAGCGAGGCCGCAATGGCTTGGTCCAGGCCCGGGCGGGCGCCTTCGGCACCATCGGTGCGTTCGACCTCAAATCCCTCGAACAGCCAGCGCACGGCCGCTTCGGCCTGGGCCAGGTCCTTATCCGGGGCGAAGCGGTAGTTGACCTCCACCTCGCAATAATCCGGAATCACGTTCCCGGCGATGCCACCGGAGATCCGTACCGCGTTCATCGATTCCCGGTAGGCCAGGCCTTCGACATCGACGGTCTGCGGCTCGTAGGCTGCCAAGCGTGCCAGGATCGGAGCGGCCTTGTGGATGGCGTTCTCCCCCATCCAGGCGCGAGCCGAATGCGCCGCGGCGCCGGTGGTTCGCACCAGGAAACGGCTTGTGCCATTGCAGCCGCCCTCCACCGTGCCGTTGGTCGGTTCAAGCAGAATCGCAAAGTCGGCGGTCAGCAGCTCTGGCGCATTCCGGGCCAGACGTCCCAATCCGGATTTCGCCGCGGCGACCTCTTCGTGGTCGTAGAAGATGTAGGTGACGTCATAGCGTGGATCGGTCAGTTCGGCGGCCAGAGCCAGCTGGACCGCGACCCCGCCTTTCATATCCGTCGCCCCGCGGCCGTAGAGCACCCCGTCGACCACCGTGGCCGGCACCGTGCCGCGCGCTCCTTGGGTATGCGGCAACGGCACCGTATCCAGGTGCCCGGCCAGCACCACCCGTCGCTCGCGACCGAGCCGAGTGCGCGCCACGATGGAGTCCCCGTCCCGATGCACCTCCAGGTGCTCCAGCGCCAACAACGCTTGATGGACCGCATCTGCCAACGCCTTTTCGTTTCCGGAGACGGATTCGATATTCATGATCCGTTCGGTCAAGCTGGCGACGTCTTCTCGAAGGTCTAATTCGTTCACAATACCCATCGTTCTACACTTTTTGAGTTCATACCGCTGTCATTTATCAACATTACTCGCAGTGCAAACGCTACGATCAGAGAATGACTTTTGAACCTGCAGCAACTTCTTTTGACTCCTCAGTACGTTTGGCCTCCGGTCATGGTTTGGCCACCATCGCGACCGATGGCACCGTACTTGACGTCTGGTACCCGGCCCCCGTTCTCGGTGTGCTCGCCGAGGCTCCAGAACTTTCCGGCGAACTTTCCGCCGCCGCACTCGACGACGCCCAGCGTGGCACCATGCAGAAGGTCATTTCGCTGACCATCGACCTCGATGTGGCGCCTGCCGACACCGCCGATGTGTGGCTGCGCCTGCACCTGCTTTCGCACCGCCTGGTCACCCCGAACTCGATCAACCTCGACGGCGTGTTCGGACACCTGGCCAACGTGGTGTGGACCAACTTCGGCCCTTGCCAGGTGGCGGGATTCGAAATGACCCGACTGAAACTGCGTGCCCGCGGCAACGTCGATGTCTTCGGCGTCGACAAGTTCCCGCGCATGGTCGACTACGTGTTGCCCACCGGCGTGCGGATCGCCGATGCGGACCGTGTCCGCCTCGGCGCGCACCTGGCCGAAGGCACCACGGTGATGCACGAGGGCTTCGTGAACTTCAATGCCGGCACCCTGGGCGCTTCGATGGTCGAAGGGCGCATCTCGGCCTCCGTGGTTGTCGGCGACGGCTCCGATGTCGGCGGCGGCGCCTCGATCATGGGCACGCTCTCCGGCGGCGGCAAGGAACGCATCACCATTGGCGAGCGCGTCCTGCTGGGAGCCAACGCGGGGGTGGGCATCTCCATCGGAGATGACTGCGTGGTCGAAGCAGGACTTTACGTTACCGCTGGCACCCGGGTGCAGCTCGGTGCGAAGTCGGTCAAGGCCCTGGAGCTTTCCGGTGTCCCGAACCTGCTCTTCCGCCGCAATTCGGTCAGCGGCGCCGTGGAGGCACTGGCCCGCGCCGGACAGCAGGTCGAGCTGAACAGCGCGCTGCACGCCAACTAGTTCTCCCAACGCAAAAGGTCGAGGGACGCACCGGCTGGTGCGTCCCTCGACCTCTTTGCGTACAGCACTCAGGGGAAGATGATGGTCACCATGGGTTGGATGTAACCGTGAAAGGCCCGCCCGTCACGCAACAACGAGGTGCTCGCGACGATCGTCGCGCCGCCGATCAGCCAGGCCCGCGGCTCGGTGAGCGGCACGTCGATGACCTGAATCTGCATTTCTTCCACCTCTTGGGCATGTTCTACCCCGTGGTCGATGAGAATCCGTTCGACCTCGTCCATGCGCTGCGGAATATAGTCTTTGGACTGCTCGCTGAATTTCGCACGGTGCTGCTGAGCATACAAGGTGGCCTGCCCGTAGTGCGCGCTGGCCAGCTTCGCTAGTTCTGGATAGCAGCCGGCGCCTAGGTCCGCCAGCAGATCCACGGTGCCTTCGGCGTCGCTTGTTGGATCCCGGGAAATGAGCGAATCCCACCAGGAGGACCATTCCTGCTTGATTTGCCCGGCCGCCACCTGCCGATTGCCGCGTGCCTTGATGCCAGGCGCAAGTCCGGAGTTCGGTCCCACCTCGGTCGGGTCCAGCCCGCCCAACTCGCGTAGGTAAAGTGCCAACACCATGCTCGGATTTGTATTTATGGCCAAAGTCCAATTATTGCCACGACGAAAATACACGCGCACCACCTGACTTTTCCACGCATCATTGCGCCCTAGAACCCTAGGATACGCCGAAATTCCGCGTTAAAACAGGGAACGGCCGGGCAAACACTTTCGTGCTTGCCCGGCCGTTTCGCCAAGACTCAATCGTCTATCCGCGGTTTAGACGCCCGGGTAGTTGCGCTCGGTCTCACCCATGTACAACTGGCGTGGACGGCCGATCTTGGTCTCTGGGTCCTTGATCAGTTCGCGCCACTGGGCGATCCAGCCCGGCAGGCGGCCGATGGCGAAGAGCACGGTGAACATCTTCTCCGGGAAGCCCATCGCGGTGTAGATCAGGCCGGTGTAGAAGTCCACGTTCGGGTAGAGCTTGCGTGAGATGAAGTATTCATCGTTCAGCGCCGTTTCTTCCAGCTTCATCGCGATGTCAAGCAGCTGGTTATTGCCCTGCTTGGCCAGCAGATCGTGTGCGGTCTGCTTGATGATGCGTGCACGTGGATCGTAGTTCTTGTACACGCGGTGGCCGAAGCCCATCAGGCGTACGCCGTCTTCCTTGTTCTTCACCTTCTCCATGAAGGCCTCAGGAGTTATGCCCGAAGACTGGATCTCGCGCAGCATCTTGAGCACTGCCTCGTTGGCGCCACCATGTGCTGGGCCCGACAGGGCATGGATGCCTGCGGAGACCGAGGCGAACATGTTCGCATCCGAGGAGCCGACCAGGCGCACGGTGGACGTCGAGCAGTTCTGCTCGTGGTCTGCGTGCAGGATCAGCAGCAGGTCGAGGGCCTTGACCACATCTGGGTCCAGCTCGTAAGGCTCGGCGGCGGTACCGAAGCACAGGCGCAGGAAGTTCTCGACCATGTTCATCGAGTTATCCGGGTACAGCAGTGCCTGGCCGATGGACTTCTTGTGCGCATAGGCGGCAAGTACCGGCAGCTTTGCCAGCAGGCGCAGGGTCGAACGCTCGACCTGCACGTCGTCGGTTGGATCCAGCGAATCCTGGTACCAGGTCGACAGGGCCGAAACGGCCGAGGACAGCACCGGCATGGGGTGTGCATCGCGGGGGAAGCCGCCGAAGAAGCCCTTGAGCTCTTCGTGCAGCAGGGTGTGGCGGCGCAGGGAACCATCGAAGGTTTCCAGCTCGGTCGCCGAAGGCAGTTCGCCGTTGATCAGCAGGTAGCTGACCTCGGTGAAGCTCGAGTGCTGTGCCAGCTGCTCGATTGGGTAACCGCGGTAGCGCAGGATGCCTGCGTCGCCGTCGATGTAGGTGATCGCGGACTTAGTGGCCGCGGTATTCATGAAGCCGGGATCGTAGGTTACGTTCCCGGTGGTCTTCAATAGTGGCGCTACGTTAAAACCATCATTGCCCTCGGCAGCCGGGATAACCGGTAGCTCTAGGCTGGATTCACCAAAATGTAGCTGTGCAGATTTAGTATCTGTCATTGCATCTCCTAACCGGAAAGGCTTTAGTTCCGAAAGGTCAGTCGTCACGGTAGAACATACCGCTAACTGACCCGTTCATGCTAATTAGACTGTCATCTTCACCGGGCGGCGGATGAATTCAACCGCTCAACGGCCGTGGCGATCCGTTCGTCGGAACCGGTCAGCGCCACACGTACGTGCGACTGCCCGGCAGTTCCGTAAAAGGCACCTGGGCCGGCGACGATTCCAAGCTCCGCCAGGCGCTGCAGCGTCTGCCAGCTGGAGCGGCCCTCGGTGCACCAGAGGTAGAGTCCGGCCACCGAATCCTCGATGGTCAACCCGAAGTTTTCAAGAGCTGGGCGCAACGCTTCGCGGCGCGCCCGATACAGTTCACGCTGCGCGGCCACATGCGCGTCATCACCCAGGGCGATGACCATTGCGTGCTGAATGGGACCCGGGACGATCATGCCGGCATGTTTGCGGCTGTTGACCAACGCGGGCATCAAATTCGGGGCACCGGCAACGAATGCGGCCCGGTATCCAGCGAGGTTCGATTGCTTGGACAGCGAGTACAGCGAGAGTAAATTATCCAGGTTTCCACCGTTGACCCGCGGGTCCAGAACACTGGGCACCTGACCGTCGAACTCATCCCAGCCAAGCTCGGCGTAGCATTCGTCGGAGGCCACGACCGCACCGAGTTCGCGCGCCTCGGCGACCAATTGGCGCAGCGATTCCACGTCGCGGACCTTGCCGGTGGGGTTACCGGGAGAATTGACCCAGACCAGCTTCACGCGAGCGCGTTCCGCCTCGGTCAGTTCGCTCAAATCGTCCGCGGCGATGGCCGTGGCTCCAACCAAGCGAGCACCGATATCGTAAGTGGGGTAAGCAATCTTCGGACGCACCAAGATGTCCTCGGCACCCATGCCGAGCAAGAGCGGGAGCCAGGCCACCAGCTCTTTGGAACCAACGGTGGGCATGACATCGTCAATACCGAGCCCGGTGACGTTGCGCCGTCGGGCATACCAGTCGACGATTGCCTGACGCACCGCGGGCGTTCCGTGGGTGGTCGGGTATCCATGGGAATTTGCGGCTTCTGCCAGAGCCTGCTGGATTACCTGTGGTGTGTCATCGACAGGTGTGCCGATGGAAAGATCGACAACACCATCTGGATGTTCGGCAGCCAACTCGCGGTAGGGTGCGAGCTGGTTCCAGGGGTAATCGGGGAGCTCAAGCATAAAAGGGGGAACCTAGCCTTGGTTTTGCAGAGGCAGGACGCTGATCAACGAGTGATCATTTCCTGTGTTTCCAATCTTAGCGGCGCCACCGGGTGAACCAAGTTCGTCGAAAAACTCGACATTGGCCTTGTAATAGTCGGCCCACTCGTCCGGAACATCGTCCTCGTAGTAGATGGCCTCGACGGGGCACACCGGTTCACAAGCACCACAGTCGACGCACTCATCGGGATGAATGTACAGCGAGCGTTCGCCTTCGTAAATGCAATCTACCGGGCACTCTTCGACACACGCCTTGTCTTTAACGTCGACGCACGGCTGGGCGATGATGTAAGTCACGGGTGCTGAGACCTTTCTTAGCGCAATTTTAAGATTTCACTTCGGTTTCACGGATTTAACGACTGCTCGTTGAATCCGCAAGTAAGCTCTAGCTACAGTCTAGTCCTGATACCCATGCAAGGGATCTCGCACGCTCATCCTGTGACGTAATCGACCATTCACATTTCGTTGCGCGACTGCGAAAGTGAATTCTTCTTACAATTACATGACGGAAAATATGCTCAAATTTGAAGATCTTACTCCCGGTGACCGCATTGTGGTCCGCTACCGACTTACCGAGTCATCTGTCGCCACAGGCAACCGCGCCAGCAGCGACGTACTCGGGGAGGTCATCGAGGTGCATGCGGACAAGATCCGCATCAGCACTCGGCGCGGCCCGGTCGAGGTGGAGCGTGAAAATATCACCCATGCCAAACGCGTTCCGCCGCCACCGGTACGCCGATCTCGTCCGCCAACCCTGAAGTAATCCCTCCGCGCGAGCCAACGCGTTGACGGGCCCGCAGAGGTTCCACGGAGCCCCGCGGAGCTCTTTGCGCGGTTGCGCCGCCGCCCGCAGGCCGCTGGTTTCGCGACATGTGATTTGAAGATACCAATCACTGGGCCAATTTCGCGTATGCTGGCCATATGCCGTCCGACGAACATGTCCAAGCCCGCGCTCGAGCATTGAGCTCGCCGTTGCGGCTTAGAATTCTGCGCCTATGCCTGCATGAGCCTCGCACCAACAAGGAAATAGCTGACATTCTCGAGTTGAACCCGGCTACCTCGTTGCATCACGTACGCACGCTGGTGAGCAGCGGTTTTCTCAGCGCAGAGGAACCTCGCCGGGGAAACCGTGGGGCGAAGGAAGTCCCCTATCGCAGCACCCGCCAATCGTGGGGTACCCGCATCCCCGATGCCGCTCCCCTGCTTGTGGACACGTTCTTGCAGGAAATCAACGGGCTGGAGCCCGAGGAGATTCAGGTCATCCGCGTGGGGTTGAAATTATCCGAGGCTACGCAGAAGGAAATGATGGGCCGCATTCGCGCGGTTATCGAAGACTATGCGATGCGCGAACCGGAGGTTGACGGCGTTGCCACCTCGTTGTTCCTGGCCCACCACCTCGATGTGACCGGCAATAAGTAGTTTTTGCGCAAAAAAATCCCCAGCCATTGGCTGGGGATTTTTTGGCTTAACGCTGGCGTTTGCGAAGCACTCGCAGTGCAGCGGTTAAAGCGATCACGGCGGGCACGATCATCCCATACATCCACAACAGGGACGCGATGGTCGGACCTGGCAGGTACTGAAGGTACTGCAACGGCAAGATCAGCGTGTCGTTTCCGAAATAGGAAATCGAGCCGACGACCAGGTAGCAGCCGATGAAGCCGACCGCCCCGGCCCAGAGCTTGCCCGAGGCAATCACAGACCAGTAAACGAGCAGCCCCAGCAGCAGCCAAGCCAGCAGCACTCCCCAGACCAGCGGGATATCGCCCGCGTAGCTCAGCGAAGCGTGGATTGCCGTACCGAGTAAACCTGCAACCACGGCGGCAACCAGGCCACGCAGCAGCGCGCCCGGGTTGCCGCCGACGGTGAGCGGCTGGTTAGCTCTTTGCTCGTGCACGCGTTGCCTTGGCACGGTCGTTTGCGTTCAGCAGCACCTTGCGGATGCGGATCGCTTCCGGGGTCACCTCAACGCACTCGTCTTCGCGAGCGAATTCCAGCGACTCTTCGAGAGTCAGGTTACGCGGTGGGGTCAGGTTCTCGAAGGAGTCCGAGGAAGCCGCACGCATGTTGGTGAGCTTCTTTTCCTTGGTGATGTTCACGTCCATGTCATCGGCGCGCGAGTTCTCGCCAACGATCATGCCCTCGTAGACCTCTTCGGTTGGACGCACGAAGAAGTTCATGCGTTCCTGCAGGTTGATCATCGCGAACGGAGTGACCACGCCAGCGCGGTCAGCCACGATCGAACCGTTGATGCGGTACTCGATCGGACCGGCCCATGGCTCGTAGCCTTCAGCCAACGAGGCGGCAATGCCGGCGCCGCGGGTTTCGGTCATGAAGCGCGTACGGAAGCCGATCAGGCCACGGGCTGGAACCATGAATTCCATGCGGACCCAGCCGGTGCCGTGGTTGGCCATGTTGGTCATCCGGCCCTTGCGCGAAGCCATCAGCTGGGTGATTGCGCCGAGGTACTCCTCTGGCACGTCAATGGTCATGTGTTCCATTGGCTCGTTGACCTTGCCGTCGATCATCTTGGTGACAACCTGTGGCTTGCCAACGGTCAGTTCGAAGCCTTCGCGGCGCATCTGCTCGACGAGGATTGCCAGTGCCAATTCGCCACGGCCCTGAACTTCCCAAGCATCCGGACGCTCGGTTGGCAGTACGCTCAACGAAACGTTACCGATCAGTTCCTTGTCCAGGCGGTCCTTGACCTGGCGCGCGGTCACCTTGGCACCCTTCACCTTGCCGGCCAGCGGCGAGGTGTTGATACCGATGGTCATCGAGATGGCCGGTGGATCAACGGTGATCAGCGGCAATGGCTTTGGGTTCTCAAGGTCGGTGAGGGTTTCACCGATCATGATGTCCTCGATACCGGCGACTGCAACGATCTCGCCCGGACCGGCTTCTTCGGCCGGAACGCGGGCCAGGCCCTTGGTGGCCAGCAGCTCGGTGATCTTGACCTGCTTCATGGTGCCATCCTGGCGGGCCCAGGCGACGACCTGGCCTTTGCGCAGGGTGCCGTTGAAGATACGCAGCAAGGCAAGACGGCCAAGGAATGGCGAGGCGTCAAGGTTGGTGACGTGCGCCTGGAGAACTTCGCCCTCGTTGTAGGTCGGGGCCGGCACGTGCTTGATGATGGTCTCGAACAATGGCTCGAGGTCCTCATTGTCTGGCAGGGTGCCGTCTTCTGGCTGGTTCTTCGACGCGTAGCCGGCCTTGCCCGAAGCGAAGACGACAGGAACGTTCAAGATCGCGTCCAGATCCAGATCTGGAGCTTCATCGGCCAAGTCCGAGGCCAGACCCAGCAGCAGATCCATGGAGTCGGAGATGACGCCTTCGATGCGCGAGTCCGGGCGGTCGGTCTTGTTCACGACGATGATCACCGGAAGGTTGGCGCTCAAGGCCTTGCGAAGCACGAAACGGGTCTGTGGCAGTGGACCTTCGGAAGCGTCAACCAGCAGAACCACGCCATCGACCATGGAAAGGCCGCGCTCGACCTCGCCACCGAAGTCAGCGTGACCCGGGGTGTCGATGATGTTCATGGTCATGTTCTTGCCCTCGGCGGCCGGACCGCTGTAGAACACCGTGGTGTTCTTAGCAAGAATGGTGATGCCCTTCTCGCGTTCCAACTCGCCGGAGTCCATCACGCGATCTTCGGTTTCACCGTGGCTGTCGAATGCACCAGTCTGCTGGAGCATTGCGTTGACCAAGGTGGTCTTGCCGTGGTCAACGTGAGCAACGATTGCTACGTTGCGCAGGTCGTCGCGACGGATGAGAGTTGTATCTGACATACGGGAAGGCTCACTTCGTGTAGAGAATTTAGGGTCTCGGAGGCGGGGCCACAGGCGACCCAACATACTATTTTACGCGCTCGAGGCAATTGCGTTGTTTATCTGTGGCGCAACATACAGAAATTACTTGATTAACGGGATCTAGCCGCGTGTTGAAATCCAATAGCGGAGCTTCGTATTTCCGCCGTTTTCTTCAACCGAGGGACGGTTTTGATCTATTTGGCCGCCGCACGCGATAATCGTTGCGCGCGAGGCGGCGTTCTGCTTATCACAGGTTACCAAAGCCGAGTCGACACCGTGGGATCCCAGCTCGGCGAGGGCGAATCTGCACAGTTGGGTGGCGATTCCCTGTCCGCGGAATTTCGGGACAACACCATAGCCCAGGTGTCCGCCGACTTCGCTGAGAAAATCGTTGAGTTCGTACCTCACCGAAACACGGCCAACGAGTTGTCCGTCCAGTTCGGCAACGAACAGTCCGCTGCGCACCCATCCCTCGGGGACGAACTCGCCGCTGCGCCCCTCGGCCATGCGCTCGATGTACGCCTCCCAGTTTTGGCGTGCGGACCACGTCGGAAGAAAATCAAAGTCATCGTCCAGCAAGTCGTGATGAGCGGCGATAGCCTGCCTTTCATCATCCGGAACAAGCTCTCTGATCACTAGTTTCGTGGAACGCTGCATAGCCTCAGTATGTCAGCACCGGCTAGTAAGTCACTATTTCATCGCGGATTTCCGCAAGCCACCCAAGCGTTCCCCCGCGCAAACTCCGCACCCGGGCGCTGCCTTCGGGGAGCGACTGGTTCAATTCCGTGGCGGCGCGCAGCGAGCGAACACCGGTTTTGCACACGAAAACCAGCTCGGTTGCAGGGAAGCTCTGAAGCTCCCGCCAGCCTTCGTTGGCAAGTCTTTCCAGCGGGAAGTGGACACTGCCGGGAATGACCGCAAGCTCGCGTTCCCACCCCTGGCGAACATCTACCACCAGGACTTCCCGGGCGGCCCGAAGCAGTTCAAATTCATTTGCGTTCAGCTCCTGGGCGGAGCCTGCAACCGCACAGGACGCCACGGTATATTCACCGAGCCCGGTGACCGGAGCACGCTCCGGATCTCGTGCAAACGTCAAGATGCGCACGCTTGCGTCCAACGCGTCGTAGAGCCAGAGCTTTCCGCTCAAAGGTGCTCCGACGCCGGTGATCAGCTTCAGCGCCTCGGTGGCCATCAGCGAACCGATGACTCCGCAAAGGGCCCCGAAGACTCCTCCCTCGGCACAGGAAGGGACCGAATCCGCTTCCGGGAGGTCGGGAAAAATATCCCTGAGCATTGGGCCCACTCGGGGGTCGAACACCGAGACCTGACCGGAGAATTGGAAGATGGTGCCCCAGACCAGCGGCGTCTGGGTCAACTCCGCGGCATCGTTTGACAGGTACCGGGTGGCGAAATTGTCGCTGCCGTCAATCACCACATCGTGTTCGGCAAAAAGTTCCAACGCGTTGCCAGGATCCAGTCGCTGTGCGTAGAGCCGCACAGAAACTTCGCTGTTCAGTTCTTCCGCCAGGCGCCGCACCGATTCAACCTTAAGCTGGCCCTGGTCCGTTTCACGGTGCACGGTCTGGCGTTGCAGATTCGAGAGTTCGACGGTGTCCGGATCGATCACGCTCAGCTCTCCGACGCCGGCCGCGATCAGGTAGCTGGCGATAGGGCTGCCCAATCCCCCAGCGCCCACGATCAGTACCTTCGCGTTCGCGATACGCTCTTGGCCTTCCACACCCACCCCGGGCAGGGACAGATGGCGGGTGTACCGGGCGAGTTGTGCACGGCTGCGCGGCGGCATCGGCTTGGTAGACATCAGAATTCTCCAACGAGTCTTTGCATCATTCCCGCTGTCGGAGATGAGGCCAGCGCGAGATCGCGTTGCGGAATACGCCCGGCAAGGAACGCCGCGCGCCCGGCCCGGACCGCGTCGCGCATCGCGGCGGCCATCAAGGGCGCGTTTTGCGCTCGGGTCACCGCGCTGGCGAGCAGCACCGCATCGCAGCCCAGCTCCATCGCCTTGGCCGCATCCGAGGCGGTCCCCACCCCGGCGTCGAGGATCACCGGCACCCCGGCGCGCGCGGTAATCGTTGAGATGTTGTGCGGATTCAGGATCCCCATTCCGGAGCCGATCGGGGATCCGGCCGGCATGACCGCTGCCACGCCTAGCTGTTCGAGCCGCATGGCCAGGGCCGGATCATCGTTGGTATAGGCGAAGACCTTAAAGCCGTCGGCGACGAGTTCTTCGGCCGCGGTGAACAATTCGATCGGATCCGGCAGCAGCGTATGCTCATCGGCGATCACTTCGAGCTTGATCCAGTCGGTTTCCAACGCTTCGCGCGCCAGCTGGGCGGTGAGCACCGCATCTCGCGCGGTGAAGCATCCGGCGGTATTGGGCAGCGGGCGCACCCCGTTGCGCGCCAGCAGCTCGTACACCGATCCGGAACCGGCCGCGGCGAAATGGCGAATGGCGACGGTGGTCAGCGCGGTGCCCGAAACATGCAGGGCCTGCTCGAGGGTATGCATCGAGGTCGCCCCGCCGGTGCCGAGAATCAGCCGGGAGTCGAAGCGTTCCCCGGCGACCTCGAAGCCATCGGTGTCAAGAGTTAGCTCTTCCATCTTCAGCCTCCCTGAGCCGCGGTGACGAGTTCAACCCGGTGGCCGGGCTTCAGCTCGAAGTCATTCCAGCCACTGCGCGGGACAACTGCCGAGTCCACCGCCACCGCAACGCCTAAACGCGACCCGTCGCTGGCCCGTCCGTCCGTTCCGATGCTCTTTCCCAAGTGCGCCGCGAGCAGCTCGCGCACGGTGCTTCCCGCCGGCACGGTGGCCGCCTCGGTGTTGAGGATAAATTCGATCTGTTGCATCTTCTCTGGCTCCTAAAATGGTGTGCTGTTG
Organism: Arthrobacter sp. MYb221; assembly: GCF_002979835.1. NCBI lineage: Bacteria > Bacillati > Actinomycetota > Actinomycetes > Micrococcales > Micrococcaceae > Arthrobacter > Arthrobacter sp. MYb221. Next base: position 379,301 of record NZ_PCPW01000003.1, read on the forward strand.
GCGAGTTGCGCGCCAAACCTATCGAGTGAAACGCTGGTCAGCTGTTGTGCATCTGCCGGGTTCCCGAGCAGCAGCTCGGTCCCCAGCCGTGCGCCGAGCGGGGTAAGCAGCACCCCGTGGCGCGAATAACCGGTGGAAACCACCAGTCCCTCATCTACGCGTCCGAGCAGCGGCCGATCATCGGGTGTCGCCGGTCTGGCCCGCACGATCGCCTCGTTCAAGGTGGTGTCGACGATGCCCGGCACGAGCCTGCGCGCATTGTCCAGCAGGGCGTGCATTTCTCCCACGTTCACCTGCTCTTGGCTGTCCTCGCGGCTCGACGCGCCCAGCACGAGGCTTCCATCGGTGCGTGGCACCAGGTAGACCGGCTGCCGATGCACGATTCCGCGCACGGTGTGCTTGATCAGCGGCGCGCCCACCGGTCCTTGGAGCCTGAGGATGTCTCCGTAGACCGGGCGCAATGGCAGAGCTGGCGCACCTGCTAGCGCGCCCAACCCGTTGGCAAGCAGTACCTGATCGCCATGGATTTCTTGGCCAGTTGAGGTAAGCACTCCACTGGTCCGTGATCCCTGGCGCAGCAGCCGCACCGCCGTTTCGCGCACGATCGACCGGTCAAGCTCATCGATCAGGATGCGCAGCAGGGACCGCGGGTCCAGTTGCTGGTCTTCGGCGCAGCGGATGGCGCCGGCGATGCCGGTGGCAAGCGCCGGCTCGAGTTTGCGTGCCGCGCTGCCCAGCAGCCGCTCGGCGCTGAATCCCAGCGAGGCTTGCAGCTTCATGAGCGCAAGCAGTGCGTCCATATCCGCGGTTTCGGCGGCGACGACCAGCGTGGAGTTTTCTACGTACGCTGGTCTGCTGCCGGTGGTTTGTTCCACGCGGTCAATGAATGCGGGGTATTCCTTGGCCGAAGTGGCCATCAGGCGGTGAAGTGCGCCCTGTCCCCAGGTGGTTTCGGCGGTCGGTGCGAGCATTCCCGCCGCGGCGTGGCTGGCTCCTAGCCCAGGCGCCGGATCCACTAGCGTGATTTCGGCGCCGCGGGCGCGCAGTTCGAATGCCGTGGCAAGCCCGATGATTCCGGCGCCGACAATGACTATATGCACGAAGGCATTTCCTTCCTACGGCGGCATGACCCGCATCAGGTGTAGCGGTCGGCACATGGCCCTCTCAGCCCAATCGCTGTTGGGCTCCCGCGGAGTACTTGGATTATAAGCATGCCTCAGCTCACTTTGGCGAACTTCATGACTTCAACCTGTGCTTCTGCCTGTGTTTTACTCGTTGGCATGAGCGAATTCAGTGGTCCGGAGGATTTGTCTACCGATCATCGACTGGCACAGGTTGTCATCGATGGCGAACGGCAACTGCTCTTGCCTGCCGTCCGCCGGGATCGGCAGGCATTATTGCGGCTGCTCCACGCAGATTTCGAAGAGGTTGGTGCCTCGGGCAGGTGCTATTCTCGCGCGCAGATTATCGAGCAGCTGTGCAATGAACCAGTCGTTGAATCGACTAGGGACGAAGTGCATGATCCGCGCGTGCGCAGGCTCAGCGATTCGCTGCTGATTCTGCGGTGGCGAACCAAGCCGGAGAACCTGAGCCAACGCACCTCGCTCTGGGTTCATTCGGCCCAAGGTTGGCAATTGCTCTTTCATCAAGGCACCGGTCAATCCGCGTCGTCCCAGATCAGCGGCCGGCGGCTCGGCGCCGCTGGCGAAACGACGGCATCTTTGCGTCCGCTTCGCCTAGCGGATGCACCGCAAGTCCTCGCGGCCTTCCTTTCGAGCCCGGATATGGCCCGGCAAGGCGAGGTGAGTACGCTTGCCGAGGCCGAAGCCTATGTCCGCATGTTGCTCGAATTCCCGGCCCGGCAGGTTCCGTTGGCCGTCGTCGAGAATTCTGCGCTCGTTGGTCTGGTGTGCGGGACCATCGATGAGGCGAACCTGAGCGCCTGGGTCTGGTATTGGCTGCACGCGGAGCATCGGGGCCGCGGGTTGAGCAGCCGGGCGTTGGCCGCCCTCTCGGCGGAGTTATTCTCCAGCTACCGCTTGCAGCGACTGGAGTTGGGTTTGCGCGTGAACAATCCGGCGTCGAAGATAGTCGCCGAGCGTTGCGGGTTCATTCTCGAAGGACGCGAGCGCGGCAAGTTCCTGATCAATGGCCAGCGGATCGATGTGTTGAATTATGCGCGGTTGCCCACCGATCCCATCCCGCCGATCAGTCCGCTGGAGTTTCGCGCGGAGGCGGCGGGAGGCTGATTTTCTTCGGGGCCGCAGCGGAACGGAATCGAGTAGGTGGGGGTGTCTAGCCCCCACCTCTCACACCACTGTGAGTCTTGTAGTGGCTGGTCTGGGATCAGCTGGCAAGGTAGGAACCAGGCCTCTCACTGCCGGGAACATGACTCATCACACTACTGACCCGTATGGTGTCATTGTCCGGAATTGTCTGCTCTCGGTGGTGGGCGGCCGGCACCTACCCGGCCCACCCCGGTAGCCTGATCAGAAGATTGTCCACCCAACAGGGCGTGACCCATCACAGTGTTGCTCCGACGGTGACCTCTCCCCGGACCGGTACCGGCCGTACGGCCGAAACCCTTGTCCGTGAAAAGAAGAGAGCACCGAGCCGCATGACTATCCTCCCCCAGAGCATCGCCAAAACATACTCCTACATCATCGGCGTGGACACCCACGCGAAAAAGCATGTCTACGCCATCATCACCAACAGTGGTGAACACCTCGAAACCCGCGATTTCCCCACCACCAGCGCCAGCATCAAACGAGCCATCGCCTGGGTCGGCAGACGCACCGGTGGAGATGCCAACACCCTATGGGTGATCGAAGGAACAGCCTCCTACGGAGCGATCCTCACCGGCGCCGTCTCCGACGCCGGTTACACGGTCGCCGAAGCCCCCGGCGGCTACGCAAAAGCCGGACGCGGCGTGGGCAAAACTGATCCACTAGACGCCCAGAGAATGGCCGCAGCAGCGCTACCAGTGGACTGCGAAAAGTTACGTATTCCACGGCAGAACGACGGGGCCCGCGCCGCATTACGCGTACTGGTCACAGCCCGTGACATGCTGGCCGTAGAACGCACGAAATACGTCAACGCACTCACCGCGCTTCTGCGTGTGACCCTGCTGGGTATCGATGCCCGCAAACCCTTGAGCAACGCTCAGATCCTCGAGGTGGCGGGCTGGCGCACCCGGGATGAAACCATCGAATTACGGGTTGCCCGCGCCGAGGCGGTACGCCTGGCCCGACGCATCGGTGAACTAGACACGGACATCAAGGAGAACTCCTCGGAAATGTCTGAATTGGTCAAGCTCAGCGAAGGCAAGGAACTGCTTAACGTCACAGGTATTGGGCCGGTGGTCGCGGCGGTCTGCGTAGCGGCCTGGTCGCATCCCGGCCGAGTGCGTTCGGAGGCCGCGTTCGCCTCCTTGGCGGGAGTGAATCCTATCCCTGCGTCTTCGGGGAATACGGTGCGCCACCGGCTCAATCGGAGAGGGGACCGAAAGCTGAATAAGGCGCTGCATACTGCTGCATTGGTGCGGATGACCCATGACGAGGAGACGAGGGCCTACGTTGAGAAACGTACCGCGGAAGGCAAGACAATCAAGGAGATCCGCCGGTGCATCAAACGGTTCTTAGCTCGCCGAATCTTCAAGATCCTTGAGTCCGCCGAAATGCTACCGAGCAAGGCTTGACAGATATAGAAGAATCCGGACATGCGGGCCCGCATCCGGCGGTTCGCCAAGTCATTTAAAACGGTCCCAAGCCCGGCGAAAGAGCAACACACCCAACTCTTCCCAATAGGAATTCGGCAGGGCACGCTGAAGAATCGGAGAACCAGCCACACGCCAATAAGCACGCGAGCTATTACCCCACTGGTAAGCCTGATCCTTGACGATACCCAGACGACGAAGATTCGCCACCCGAGTCCTCGGAAGCTTCCATTCCTTCCAACGGATCTGACGCATCCGATGCCGAAACCACTTATCAAGCTCAGAGAACTTCTTCGGTGTCGCAGACAACCGGAAATAGCCCATCCAACCCCGAACATAACGGTTCAGCTGACCGATGCGGTAGTCTATCGACACACTCCACTTACGGGAAGTCAGCCTCCGAATCGTATCCTTCATGCGTTTGAACGCCTTCGGAGCAACCCGAATCTGCACCCCGCCCCTGACGAAGTAAAATCCGAAGCCCAGCAAAGTTGCAACTGAGCTGTCATGATGTTGTGAGACACGCGTATGTAGGAGAATGAGTGCATGTCCAAACGTCAGAAATTCACCCCGGAA